>DATHVV010000189.1:0-2514 GCA_035461105.1 Longimicrobiales bacterium
GGCCGACCCGAGCAGCATACGGCCGAACTCCTGCTCGAGCATCCCGCCGCTGCGATCGTGCGCGGCCAGGAGCGAGCGCACCGCCGCGGCCATGCTCGCGTCGCCGCCGCAGGCCCGTTCGACGAAATCCTGCCGCTCGCCGGGCGGACAGTCGAGTGCCGCCTCGAAAACGGACTCGATGCGGGTGCGCGCGTCATCGCTCATGCCGTCCCGAGGCGAGTGCGCGACGCTCATGCCGTCTCGCCGGCCGACTGCTGGTAGAGCTGGGTGTACAGCCAGGCGCGGGCCTTGACCCACTCGCGGCGGACCGTGCGGTCGGAGATGTCGAGCACCGCCGCGATCTCCTTCTCCTCCATCCCGCCGAAGAAGCGGCATTCCACGACCTGCCGCTGGCGTGGCGAGAGGCTGGCGAGCGCGCGGTCGAGCGCGATCAGGTCCTCGGGCGGCAGCTGTACTGCGGCGATCCCGTCGACGAGCGTGGTCTGCTGCATTCCGGCGCCCCGCTTGCGCGCCAGGGAGGCACGCGCGTGATCGACCAGCACCTGCCGCATGGCCCGCGCGGCGATCGCCAGGAAGTGGGCCCGGTCGTTGGGCTGCAGGGAACCGCTGCGCGCCAGCTTCAGCCACGCGTCGTGCACGACCATGGTCGGCTGCAAAGTGGCGCCCGGCTGGTGGCGGGCGAGCTGGCGCCGGGCCATGACCCGCAACTCCTCGTAGACCAGCGGCAGCAGCTGCTCCAGCGCCAGCGCGTCCCCCGCGCGCAAACCGTGCAGCAGGCGCGTCACATCACCGGAGTCGTGTGGATTCATGAGACTGCGGGGGCTGGAGGGTTACTGCACAGGATGTTGCGGTGGCCCGGCTGCGGCAAGAGCGCCGCTCTTGCGCAACCCCGCCGGGGGGGCCAACACTTGACCAGGCACACCCTTCGCCCACTGCCGCTCCGATGAAGGAAGAGCTCCGAAAACGCGAGCGCTGGCTCCAGATCGCCGAACGGACCAACAGCGCCGGTCTGCTCGAGTGGGACCTGTCGACCGGCGTGGCCCACTGGACCCCCGGTCTCGCCCGCATCCTCGGTCTCGACTCCGTAACCGGCACCTACCACGACATACTCGATCGTGTCCACCCGGACGACATCGCCCGCGTGAGGCGCGAGCTCGCCCGGGTCGCCGTCTCCGGGGAGCGCAGCCCGCTCGAGCTCCGCGTCGTGCGCCGCGACGGCGAGATCCGCTGGCTCGCGTGCAGCGGTGAGGTGTTCCGCCGCGTCGATGCCGAGGCCGGCGATCCGGGACGGGCCATCGCCGTGCTCACCGACGTCACGGCGCTCAAGTGGCTGGCCGAGCAGGAGCACGGCGCGCGGGTCCGGGCCGAGGGCGAGGCGCGCCGCCTCACCGCCCTCCAGGTCGCCACCGCGGCTCTCGCCGAAGCCGCCGACGCGGAGCAGCTCGCCAGGGCGCTGCTCGGCCGGGCGGCCGCCGCCCTGGGGGCCTCGGGCGGCGTCCTGCTGGTCGCCGCCCCGGACGGCGGCTGGCTGAGCATGACCCACAGCCAGGACGTTCCGCAGAGCGTCCGGCAGAAGTGGCAGCGCGTCCCTCTCGAGGCGGATCAGCCTTCGCCCGCCCGCGACGTCATGCGCGGCCGGCGACCCCTCTTCCTCGCGTCGCGCGAGGAGTTCGTGCTCCGGTACCCCGACCTGGCCGGCGACTACGACGACGCCTGCGCGCACGCCCTCGCCTACCTGCCTCTCGCCGTGCGCGACGCAATGCTCGGCGTCCTCGTGTTGCGCTTTCCGACGTCGCGCGCGTTCGCGCCCGAGGAGCAGGCCACCCTCTGCACCCTGGCCGGCCTCGGAGCCCAGGCGCTGCTCCGCGTCCGCCTGCACGACGCCGAGCGCACGGCACGCCAGGAGGCCGAGCGCGCCCGCGCCGACGCCGAGCGCGCCCGCGCCGACGCCGAGCGCGCGAGCAACGCCAAGTCCCGCTTCCTCGCCATCGTCAGCCACGAGCTGCGCACGCCGCTCAATTCCGTGATCGGATATGCCGACCTGCTCCTGATGCAGACCCGCGGCGCGCTGAACCTCGCGCAGGTCGCGCAGGTGGAACGCATCCGGGCGGCGGCACTCCAGCAGCTGGACCTGGTCGATGGGATCCTGGTCTACTCCCGGCTCGAGGCTCAACGCGAGGATCTTCACCCGGGACCCGTCGACGTCGCCGTGCTGGTGCGCGACGTCGCCGAAACCGTGCGTCCGGCCGCCGAGCGCAAGGGACTCACGCTCCGGATCGAGCTGCCCGACACCGAGCTCGGCATCCTCAGCGACGGCGGCAAGCTGCGCCAGGTGCTCCTCAACCTGGCCGGCAACGCCGTCAAATTCACGCGCACCGGACACGTGGCCCTGGCCGTGACCACCCGCCGTGACGCGCTCATCATCACCGTGACGGATACCGGAATCGGCATTGACGAGGACCGTATCGAGCACATCTGGGAGCCCTTCACGCAGGGCGACCAGAGCAACACGCG
>DATHVV010000190.1:0-38721 GCA_035461105.1 Longimicrobiales bacterium
CGCTGGCCGTGATCGGGACGCTCGCCGAGGATCGCCGCTCGGCACTCGGCTCGTGGGCGGCGGCCGGGCGAGTCGACGACGTGGTATCCGTGCTGGACGGCATCCGACAGGCCGTTCCGAACGCGACCGTGCGGTATGCTCCCGGCGCGCCGGTCCAGGAGCATGACACCACCGGCATCGCGGAGGCGGTGCGGATCGCGCGCCAGGCGGAGGTGGTGGTAATGGTGCTCGGCGAGCACCACGACATGAGTGCCGAGGCCCGCAACCGCACGTCGCTGGACCTGCCGGGCGCACAGCAGCAGCTGCTCGAGGCGGTGCACGCGACCGGCCGGCCGATCGTGGTGGTCCTGATGAACGGGCGGCCGCTCTCGATTCCGTGGCTGGATCAGCACGTGCCGGCGATCCTCGAGGCGTGGTATCTCGGAGTGCAGATGGGGCCGGCCGTGGCGGACGTCCTGTTCGGCGATTACAACCCGGGCGGCAAGCTGCCGGCCACGTTCCCGCGCACCGTCGGCCAGGTACCGATCTACTACAACCACAAGAACACGGGCCGCCCGCCGTCGGAGCAGGAGCGCTACACGTCCAAGTACATCGATGTGCCCTGGACTCCGCTCTACCCGTTCGGTCACGGCCTCAGCTACACGACGTTCGGCTACTCGAACCTGCGACCGAGCGCGACCCGGATCGCGGCCCGCGACTCGCTGGTAGTGCAGGTCGACGTCACGAACACGGGGAACCGCGTCGGCGACGAGGTGGTGCAGCTGTACGTCCGTGATGACGTCGCCAGCGTGACCAGGCCGGTGCGCGAGCTGCGCGGGTTCGAGCGGATCACGCTGGAGCCGGGTGCGACGCGCACCGTCAGGTTCGTCCTGACCCCGGACGACCTGGCGTTCTACGACCTGCAGATGCGGCGCGTGGTCGAGCCCGGCTGGTTCACGGTGTGGGCCGGCACCAGCTCGGCGGACGAGCGGCAGCGAGCCCGTTTCGAGGTCGTGGGTGAGCGGCACGAGCTCGAGCGCTGACGAGGAGGCCCATGAAGCGGCTCCCGGCGACCGCGCTCTGCCTCCTGTTCGCCGTGCTGCCCGGCACCGGGGCGCGCGCGCAGGATACGCTGTCGGTGCGGACCGACTTCCTTGCCGCGCACTTCGTCACCACGACCGGCGCGCTGGAGCTGCGCGTGCTGGACGGTGCCGCGACGGTCACGCACCGTGCGGTCGCGCCCGTGCTCGAGGTCGACGGGGTGCGGCAGGACGGCTTCACGCCGAGCGACCTCACATCGGCGCGCAACGCCGGTCTGGATGTGCTGCTCGAGGTGCTGGGTCCACGCGCGATCGCCGTGACCTGGAGCACGCGTGACACGACCGAGCGGACGTTCGAGCTGCACCTGACCAGCGACGACGAGACCCGCTACTACGGGACGGGGGAGCGCTTCAACGCGCTCAACCAGCGCGGCTATACGCTGCCCGTGATCACCGACGACCGGTACGGCAACAAGGGCGTCGGCTCGCACAAGCCGGTGCCCTTCTTCATGAGCTCGCGCGGGTTCGGCGTGTGGATCGACACCTACCAGCCCGGCTCGCTCGACCTGAGCGCCACCGAGCGCTTCAACAGCCGGCTGCGCTTCCCCGAGCGACGCTTCCGGGTCGTCTTCCTCGCCGGTCCCGGCTTCGGCGACGTGCTGGAGGCGTTCACGGCGCTGACCGGCCGCACGCGGGTGCCGCCGCCCTGGGCGTTCGGGCTGTGGAAGAGTCGCGACGTGCACCACAACCGGGACTCGGTGCTGGTCGATGTCGAGCGGCTGCGCCAGCACCGCATCCCCGCGTCGGTGCTCGTGCTCGACAGCCCCTGGGAGACGGGTTACAACACGTTCGAGGTGAACCGGACCCAGTTCCCGGATCCGGAGCGGATGTTCGCGCGCATCCGCGAGCTCGGCTTCGAGCTGTCGCTCTGGCTCACGCCGTTCGTCAACGACAGCAACGTCATCGACATGCGCGGGATCACGCCGGTCTCGGCCAACTTCGCGGAGGCGACCCCGTTCCTGGTGAAGGATGCGAGCGGCGCGGTGGCCCTGAGCCGCTGGTGGAAGGGGCGCGGCGGGCTGGTCGACTTCACGGACACTGCCGCGGTCACGTGGTGGCATGCGCAGCTGCGCCGGACGCAGGCGTACGGCGCGCGCGCGTTCAAGGCCGATGACGGCGAGGGCAACTTCGTGCCGGCTGCGGTGTTCGCGGATGGCAGCAGCGCGCGCGCCATGAAGAACCGCTATGCGGTGCTGTACGACAGCGTGATGCAGGCGTACATCGACCGCGAGCTGGACGGGAACGGCGTCCTGATCGTGCGCACCGGCTACACCGGCGTGCAGCGTTTCCCGATCGCCTGGGCCGGGGACAACCGCGGCGACTTCGCGTTCGACGACGGTCTGCCCACGGTGATCCTCGCGGGGCAGAACGCGGCGTTCTCGGGGATCGCGCTGTGGGGCTCGGACATCGCGGGCTATGCGGGTCGGCCTGACAAGGAGGTGTTCATCCGGTGGTCGCAGTTCGGGGCGTTCACGCCGTTCATGCAGGTGCACATGACGTCGAATCTCGGGCCGTGGGATTTCGACGACGAGACGCTGCACATCTTCCGCGACTTCGCGACGCTGCGCACCCAGCTGTTCCCCTATCTCTACGATGCGGTCCATCAGGCCGCGGCGACCGGCATGCCGGTGATCCGGCCGATGGCGCTGGCGTTCCAGGATGATGTCGAGGCGGCGCGCCACATCTACCAGTACATGTACGGTCCCGACCTGCTGGTTGCGCCCATGTACCGGTCCGGCACGCGACGCAGCGTCTACCTGCCGCCCGGCGCGTGGGTCGACTACTGGACGGGAGACCGGCACGAGGGTCCGGTGCAGATCGAGGTCGACGCACCGCTCGCCCGGATGCCGCTGTTCGTGCGCGCCGGCGCGATCCTGCCGCTGCTCCCCGGGGACGTGCAGACGCTCGTCGAGCAGCACGCCGACATGGCCGCGGACGTCGTCGCGCTGGACGACCGGCGCATCCTCGAGGTCTGGCCGGGCGGCGCCGGCCGCGTCGAAACGTGGGACGGGCTGACGGCTGCGCTCGAGGTGAGCGCCGGCGGGGCGCAGCTGCGCGTGAGCTCCGATCGCGCGCGCCCGATCGAGGTGCGGCTGCGCGGGCGACGGCTGCCGGATCTCGGCGCCGAGGGCGCCACCGTGAGCGTGGACACCGCGGCGGACCTGACCACCATCGTGTTCGTGCCCTTCGCCGGCGAGCGCACCGTCCGCTGGCTCGAGCCGTGATCGCGCGACCGGGGGCCGGTCGGGCGGCCGCGATCGGACTGCTGGCACTGCTGGTCGGCGGCGGGGCGGACGGCGCGGGCCGCATGACCGGCGGCGCGCCCGAGCCAGGTGCCGCGAGCGGGCGCGGCATGGAGCCCGGCCGGGGGCCGGGCGCGGGCGACGACGCGGCCGACGCGTCGCCGCGCGTTCGGTTCACGGTCAACGACGGCTGGCGCTTCGCAGCCGGCGACCTCGAGGGTGCGGCCGCGACCGAGTTCGATGACAGCGCCTGGACGCCGGTCAGCCTGCCGCACACGTGGAACGCGGAGGACGCGCTCACCGAGGCGGTCGGCTACCGGCGCGGGACCGGCTGGTACCGGAAGCACCTGGCGCTCGACGCGTCGCTGCGCAACCGGCGGATCTTCCTTCGCTTCGAGGGTGCGAACCAGGTTGCCGACGTGTTCGTCAACGGCCGGCCGGCCGGCCGCCACGTCGGCGGCTACACCGCGTTCGCGTTCGATGTCACGGACGACGTGCGCTTCGATGCGCCGAACGTCATCGCCGTGCGCGTCGACAACGCGCACGACGAAGACATACCGCCGCTCAACGCCGATTTCACGTTCTACGGCGGCATCTACCGCGACGTCTGGCTGATCGCCACCTCGGCCGTGCACGTCACCCTGCTCGACCATGCCTCGCCCGGCGTGTTCATCGACACACCCGAGGTATCGGAGGCACACGCGACGGCGCGGATCCGCGGCACCATCGTGAACCACGAGCGCCGGGACACGCGCGTCACCGTCACCAGCGGCGTGCTCGATGGCAGCGGCGCCGCGGTCGCGGTCGTGCGCACGGCGCTCGCGGTCCCGGCGGGCGGCTCCGCCTCCTTCCACCAGGTCACCCCGCGCGTCGCGGCGCCACGCCTCTGGTCACCCGATGAGCCAAACCTGTACCGCGTGGTCACGGAAGTCAGCGATCGCGGGCGGATCGTCGACCGCGTGGAGAATCCGCTCGGCTTCCGCTGGTTCCGCGTCGACCCGGAGCGCGGCTTCTTCCTGAACGGCCGTTCGCACCCGCTGTACGGCACGAACCGGCACCAGGACCGCCCCGGTCTCGGGAGCGCCCTGCCCGACGCCGCCCACCGGGAGGACGTGGCGCTCGTGAAGGCGACCGGCTTCAACTTCCTGCGGCTTGCGCATTACCCGCAGGACGCCGCGGTGCTGGAGGCGATGGACCGACGGGGCCTGATCGGCTGGGAGGAGATCCCGGTCGTGAACATCATCTCGCTGTCGCCCGCGTTCGCGGACAATGCCGAGCGCATGCTGGTGGAGATGATCCGGCAGCACTACAACCATCCGTCGATCGTGTTCTGGGGCTATATGAACGAGGTGCTGCTGCGCAAGCCGACGCCCATGCCGGACGGCTACATCGCGCGGGTACGGCAGCTGGCGGAGCGGCTGGAAGCGCGCGTGTGGGCGGAGGACAGCACCCGGGTCACGGCGATCGCTGTGTCCTTCGACGAGATCGACGATGGCAGCGGCGTGCAGGACGTGGCCCGGGTGCTCGGGCTCAACCTCTATTTCGGCTGGTACTACCGGACGATCGAGACGTTCGGGCCGTACCTGGATTCGCTGCACGCGCGGCATCCCACGCGGCCCCTGCTGATCAGCGAGTACGGCGCCGGCAGCGACGAGCGGATCCACACGCTGGAGCCAGGCGCGTTCGACTTCAGCACCGAGCACCAGCAGCGCTTTCACGAGGCGACATTCCGCCAGATCCGCGAGCGTGCCTACCTGACGGGCAGCGCGGTCTGGAACCAGTTCGACTTCGGGTCGAAGGGTCGCCACGACAGCAAGCCGAACATCAACCAGAAGGGGCTGCTGTACTTCGATCGCCGGCCGAAGGACGTCTGGCAGTACTACCGAGCCTCGCTCCGGGAGGAGCCCGTGCTGCACATCGCGGCCCGGGACTGGCCGCGCCGCGCCGGCAGCCGGCCCGAGGACGCGCGGCAGCCGGTCACGGTCTACACGAACCTGCCGGAGGTCGAGCTGCTCGCGAACGGCACGTCGCTCGGCAGACAGCCGGGGCGCGGCGCCGCGCGCTGGACCGTGCCGTTACAACCCGGCGCGAACCGGCTCGAGGCGCGCGCGCCCGGGAGCGCACCGGACGCGTTCACGGTGACGTACGATGATCGCGCGACGTTCTTCACCGATGCCGGCTCGCCGGTGACCGTCATGGCGGTGAACGCCGGATCGCACTACCAGTACACGGACGCGGCCGGGCTCGTCTGGGAGGCGGACCGGCCGTTCACGCCGGGCGGCTGGGGGCATACGGGTGGCGAGCCGCAGCTGCGCCACCATCGGATCTTCGGCAGCGACGACGATCCGCTCTACCAGAGCCAGCTCGAAGGCATGGAGCAGTACCGCTTCGCGGTCCCCGACGGCAGCTACGAGGTGCAGCTGCGGTTCGCCGAGATGGAGCACGCGGCGGCCGGCCAGCGGGTGTTCGACGTCGTCGTGAACGGACACGTCGTCTTCGGCGCGCTCGATCTGGCGGGCCGGTACGGTCGCCACGCGGCCGTCGAGCGGACCGTCGTGGTGGAAGCGGCGGGCGGGAGCGGGCTCACGATCGGCTTCACCCCGTCTGCCGGACGGGCCACCATCAGCGGCATCCTGCTGCGCCGGATGTGATGCCGTGAGCCCCCTGCTCGAGATGAGACCGGGAATGCGGCGCCTCGCCGCTGCGGTGCTGCTCGCGGTGCCGGCGGCGCTCCAGGCCCAGGCTCCGCTCTACCGTTCGGAGACGTTCTCGGTAACCGACACGTCGGTGCGGCAGGGCCCGTTCCGGGCGGTCGCGACGAGCCGCGAGCGCATCGAGTCGAATTACCAGCGCGCCGCCGGCGAGGTCAACTTCAAGTTCAGCATCAACGGCCTGGACAACGAGCATCCGCCAGGCGACGACTACATGATCTACCTGCGGCCGGTCGGTGGGCGCATCATCACGCCGGTGTACCGCTTCGGCGAGCTGGAGCCGCCGCGCACGCCCGAGCCGATGCTGGCCTCGGCGAGCCGCGAGGAGGGCCCGGTCGATGTCACGTTCCGGCTCGACCTGCGGCACGTCCTGGACAGCCTGCGCACGTACGGCGTCTATACGCCCCCGAACGGTGCGCCGATCCGGGCCGGCGAGCTGGAGGCCGTGTACGTGATCGGCAACACCGAACCGCTCTCGTGGGACTTCGGGGCGCTGGTGCCGGCCGCGCCCGTGCGGCTGCACGACCCGGATGGCGACGGCATTTACGAGACGACGCTGCGCTTCGACGCGCGCTTCGCCCGGCCGCTCACGCCGGACGGCCGCGCGGTGTGGGCGCTGGAGCGGGACCTGGGGCAGTTCTCGACCCTCGAGTCACCGCACCGCCTCGTCGACGCGCTGCACCGCCTCGCGCTCGAAGAGCTGCTGGAGCTGCAGCGCGAGGACGGCGCCCTGAATGCCGGTGGCCGCTGGCCGGGAGTCTGGACGCGTGATCTCGCGTGGGGCGCCCTGCTCGGCGTGGTGATCGCCATGCCGGACGCCGTGAAGACCGGTTTGCTGACGCGCGTCGACACGCTGGGCCGCATCATCCAGGACAGCGGCAGCGGCGGGTCCTGGCCGGTCTCCACCGACCGGGTCGCGTGGTCGCTGGCGGCGTGGGAGCTGTTCGCCGTCACGGGCGACACCGCGTGGCTCCGCACCGCACATGACGTGATCCGCCGCTCGGCCGAAGCCGACCTGGCCGTCGCCTTCGATTCCGCTGCGGGCCTGTTCCGCGGCGAGTCCTCCTTCCTCGACTGGCGCGAGCAGAGTTATCCCCGGTGGATGGACTCGAAGGACATCGGTCACGCGCAGGCGCTCGGCACGAACGTGCTGCATTACGGGAGCTACGTCGTGCTCGGGCGCATGGCGCGACTTCTCGGTGAGCCGGCCGAACAGTGGGATGAAGTCGCCTCCGCCATTCGCGAGGGTTTGCGCGGCGGGCTCTGGCAGGCGGATGCGGGGTTCCATGCGCAGTACCGGTACGGCCGGATCTCGATGGCGATATCGCCGCGCGCCGAGCTGCTGGGAGAGGCGCTGGCGATGATCCTCGGGATTCATGATGAGGATCAGCTCGCGCTCGCCGCGCGCCGCGCGCCGGTCGTGCCGTTCGGGGTGCCGAGCTTCTGGCCGTACATCCCGGATGTGCCGCCGTATCACAACGCAGGAGTCTGGCCTCAGGTGGTCGGCTTCATGGCCTGGGCTTCGGCCGAAGGCGGCAACGCGCCCGCCGTGGAGCACGCGCTCGCGAGCCTCTACCGCGGTGCCGCCCTGTTCCTGACGAACAAGGAGAACTGGGTCGCGACGACCGGCCACTTCGAGGGCACGGAGGTCAACTCGGACCGGTTCATGGCGAGTGCGGCCGCCCAGCTCGCGACCAGCTACCGGGTCCTGTTCGGGATCCGTCTCGAGGCGGACCGGATGGTGTTCCGTCCGTTCGTGCCGCGTGCGTACGCCGGGACGCGCACGCTCCGCAACCTGCGCTATCGGGATGCAACGCTCACGGTCACCGTCCACGGCTTCGGCGGGGCACCTCGCGAGGTGAGGCTGAACGGCCGGATCGTGCCCGCTGCCGAGATCCCGGCGACGCTAACCGGTGCGCACACGATCGAGATCACGCTGGACGGGTCGCAGCCGCCGGGCAGCCTGCACCTGGTCGACAACGTGAGCGCGCCGCGCACGCCCGCAACGCGGCTCGAGGGCAGCCGCCTGGTATGGGCGCCGGTCGCGGGGGCGGAGCGCTACGTCGTGCACCGCGACGGAAACCCGATCGCGGAGCTCAGCGATACCGCGTTTGCCGTCCTCGACAGCGGCGGCATCGCGGAGTACCAGGTCAGGGCGGACGGTGCCCGGCACGCGTCGTTCCTCAGCGAGCCGCGGCGCGCCGGCGCCGCCTCGGCGACCCGCATCATGGAGCCCGCGGGTGCGGCCCTGGAGACGGAAGGCACGGGGTGGGACGGCGCCGGCTACGTGACGCTCGATGCCGCATCACCACCGCTCGACATCGCGCTATCGGTCGACCGCGCCGGCTGGTACGCGCTCGACGTGCGCTACGCCAACGGCAGCGGTGCGGCGAGCTATGGCTACCGTGGCGTCGCGCGCGCGCTGCTCGTCGATGGCGTGACGGCCGGCACGCTGCTGCTGCCGCAGCGCGGCATCGGGCGCTGGGATGACTGGGGCTACAGCAATGCGGTCCGCGTCTGGCTCGCCGCGGGCAACCACGTGGTGAGCATTGCGTACCGTCCCGAGTACCGCAACATGGACGGTACCGTGGATCGCGCCCGGCTCGACCACCTGCGCGTCGCGCGGCTCGCCGGCGACGATACCGGGAACGGACGCGGCCAGCAGCCCTGACGGCAGGCTGCGCGCCCTGAATGTGCGGTCGGCGGCCAACCGCGGCACGCGCAGCTCGCCATCCCGTGCCGCGTGACGTCGCAATGGCGTCTCAGGATTGACGTCATCCGGAAGGAGAGCCGCGGGCCCGCCCGACGCTGCGGCGCGCCGCATCGCATTCCGTGCACTGCGCAGCCGCGTCGTGCAGGAACAGCAGCTCGTCGCGGGCGAGCTGCGCCAGGGCGAGGGCTACCACGTCCCGCGACCGCATGAGCCGCGCCTGGGCGTGTCCGACCTGGCCCTCTGCCTGCAGGCCCGCCGCGCGCAGCCAGCCGTCCGCGAGCGTGAAGCGGGCGCAGCAGTGGTCGGGCTCGAGGTAATCGACGCGCACGCGCCGACCCTCCTCGAGCACGAAGAAGTGCTTCGGCACCGCGTACGGCACTCCGGCGTTGACTTCCGCCAGATGCAGCGTCGTATTCGCGTCGTGGCCGACCCCCAGCAGCAGGACCTGTCCGTCCAGCTCGTGCACACGGCCGACCGGACTCGCCGGGATGTGGGGCGGCAGCGGCAGCCGGTCCGCCACGATCCGTCCCGCGGCGGGCCCGGCCGCGGCAAAGGCGAAGCAGTGCGAGCTGCGCAACACGTCCGGCTGTCGCCAGAATACGTCCGCCACCACGCCCAGGTCCCGGGCCGCAGGCGTGAGAGCCGGGTCGAACGGCTCGTCATCCACGTCCGACCAAGACGGCATGACGAGCGTACCCTCGGGACCGAGCGCATCCCGCAGGGCGCCGATCAGCCCGGCCGGGCCACCCTCGATCGGGCGCACGGACCGGAACGACGTGTGCACGATCAGCACACCTCCGCGCTGCACGCCCAGCGCCCGCAGCTGGCCCGCCACCGCCTGGCGGCTCACTGATTGCCCGTACCTCGCGCGCGCCATCACCTGCCGGACTGGAGGAGCGAATCGACGATCGAGCGGAGACGTCGCAGGGTCGGTGCCGACGTCGGAATGCGCGCGAGGTCACGCTCCTCCGCCGGATCCGCCACGACGTCGTAGAGCTCCTCGACGCCGCCCGGGTGCGCGATGTAGTGGTACGGACCGTCCAGCAGTGAAGCGATGTGACCCCGGCTCAGAATCTCGCGGTGATCGAAATCGAGCTCGGCGAGCAACGGTGAGGTGACGGGCGCTCCGCCCGACCAGAGTGCCGCAAGCGAGTGCCCGCCGATGGCCGCCTGCGGGATGCCCGCGATGTCGAGGATCGTGGCGGGTATGTCCCGCAGGCTGACCGCTGCCGGGACCCGCACACCGGCCGGGACGACGCCGGGAAACGCCAGCGCCAGGGGCACGTGCAGTACCGGCAGGTAGACGCCCGTGGTATGCTGGATCTGCCCGTGTTCCCCGAACATCTCGCCATGGTCCGAGGTCACGACGATCAGCGTGTTCTCCCGCAGTCCCGTCGCCGCCAGCGCCTCGAACAGTCGACCCAGCTCACCGTCGATGTAACGGATCGCCCCGTCGTACGCATTGATCCACGGTCCGAGCTGAGCGGTGGTATACACCTCGTCATCGGACAGCTCGTGCTCGGGCGCGGGGCCGTACATCGAGCGGAACGGCTCCGGCGGCTCGTACGGGTCGTGGGCATCGAAGTAATTCAGGAAAACGAAGAAGGGCCGATCGGGCCGGCGCCCGAGCCAGGCGAGGAAGTCGTCCGTGACCTGCGCGGCTCGCTTCGACTTCGCCCAGTACTGTCGTCCAGGCAGGGTCGCGATCCGCCGGCTGACGCCGCGCAGTATCCAGTAGCTGTGCGCGAACATTCCCGGGGTGAAGGGAAGGTCGTCGTAGCGATGAAAGCCCCGGGCCAGGCCGGTGGCGCGCGTCGCGAAGCTCAGATTCGCTACGAACGCGGCGGTCGCATAACCGTGACTGCCGAACACCTCGGCCAGCGTCGGGAAGCGGTCGTCGAGCGGGCGAGCGAACG
Source organism: Longimicrobiales bacterium (assembly GCA_035461105.1). Classification (GTDB taxonomy): domain Bacteria; phylum Gemmatimonadota; class Gemmatimonadetes; order Longimicrobiales; family RSA9; genus VEPF01. The sequence continues at coordinate 10,663 of DATHVV010000190.1, forward strand.
CGGTGCCGGCCGCGAAGTTGTACTGTCCGGTGAACAGCGCTGCATGGGAGGGCAGCGTCCAGGGAGCGGTTACCACGGCCCGCTCGAAGACGACACCCGACTCCGCCCATGCGTCCAGCTGCGGCGACGTATCGCGGTGATGACCGTACAGGCCCAGATTGGCGGCCCGGACCGTGTCCAGGATGATGAGCAGCACGTTCGGGGCGGCGGCCCGCGGGTCCGACAGGCGCGCCAGCCGGCGCCGCTCCGTGATACCCGGCAGCGTGGCCACGCCGATCACCCCCAGCAACACCAGGACACCGGCGCCGACCGGCGCCGTACGCGCCACCGCACGGAGCACCGCGGCCGGCCGTTTCGCGGCAGCGCGCGCGATCACGGTGGCGATGCCCAGGGACAGGACGACCTTCGCAGCGGGGTGCAGCGGGAATCCACGCGACTGGATGACGCCGAACACGACGAGGAACGAGAAGACCAGCGTCGCTCTCGAGACATCGACGGCGGTACGCCCGAGCCGGCCGAACAGCGCGAGGACGATGCCGACGCCAAGGAACGCCAGCGCTCCGGCGAGCGGGGCCATCCACATGACCTCGGGAAAGTACGCGATCGCGAGCTCGCGCCGGACCAGGTGCCGGATCGTGAGGTAGCCGGCCTCCGCCGTTCCGCCCAGGATGCCCGTCACGAGCGCGTACTCGAGCAGTCGGCGCGTGCGCATCGGCGCAGCGCCCCCGAGGCCGCGGTCAATCAGCCGCTGCAGGGTTGCGGCGCGGGATCTCGGATTCGTGCGGGACACCTTCGTCCGGGTCGGTGAAACCGGGCAGCAGACGGGCCGATGAGCACCGGCAACATCGGGGACCCCCTCGCCGCGGTCAAGGATCGCCCACCGAGGAAGCGTCAGGGCCCACGTTCCCCTTGCCGCCTGTCGAGCGACGCCCTATCGTAGCCTCCCCGTCCCGGTTCCCGAGGCTCCCGATTCATCCCCGCCCTTCTCAACCGTGGCCGACGTCAGCCCGACGGGAACGCCGTCACGTGCAAAGCAGCAGGCACGCACCCATCGATAACACAGCATGGCCTCGACCGTAGCGACAATACCGGATCCGGCGCAGGAAGGCACACTCCACGCCACGTGGTGGGCGCAAGCATCACGCCTCACTCCGGTGCTGCTCCAGCTCGGACTCGCCGGGCTCGTGATCTGGCATTTCCGACTGGAGAGCCGGGGCGTCTTCAAGATCTTCGCGCTGGGTGTGATCGCGTTCCCGGTCCACGCGCTGCTGCCGCTGCGCTACCGCATGGCCTTCTTCACGGCCGTGTCGTTTGCCGGCATCGGTCTCATTTTCGGACTGCACGATGGCGCGTGGCTGGTGAGCGTGGGTCTCATCCTGATCCTCGCCTGCCACCTGCCCGTGCCCTTCGCCGCACGGATCGCGATCCTGCTGGTACTTGCCGCCGGCGTTGCGTTCGCGCGGACCGGAGTGCTCATTCTGCCGGTATCCGCCGCGGTGTGGCCGATCCTCGCGTCGATGTTCATGTTCCGGCTGGCGCTGTACCTGCACGCGCTCCGCGACGATGCCGCGGCGGCCGCACCCGCCCGCACGCTCGCCTACTTCTTCATGCTGCCGAACGTCTGCTATCCGCTGTACCCGGTGGTCGACTACAGTGCCTTCGGACGCACGCACTACGACGCGCCGGCTCCGGTGATCTACCAGCGCGGCGCGAGCTGGATCGTACGCGGTCTGGTGCACCTGCTCATCTACCGGTTCATCTATCTGCACCTGACGCTGGACCCGGCGCGGGTCGCCACTCTCGGGGACCTGCTCCAGTTCATGCTGACCACGTTCATGCTCTATCTGCGCGTTTCCGGGCAGTTCCATCTGATCGTCGGGCTACTGCACCTCTTCGGGTTCCACCTGCCGGAGACACATCGTCTCTATTTTCTGGCTTCGAGCTTCACCGATCTGTGGCGCCGGATCAACATCTACTGGAAGGACTACATGATGAAGCTGGTGTTCTATCCCAGCTTCTTCCGGCTACGGCGGCACGGTGACCGGTTCGCGCTGGTCGGCGCCACGATCGTGGTGTTCGCGGCCACCTGGATGCTGCACTCCTACCAGTGGTTCTGGCTGCGGGGGAGCTTCCCGATCACGGTGCAGGATGCGCTCTTCTGGACGGTGCTCGGCGCGCTCGTGATCGAGAACTCGCTCCGCGAGCGGCGGCAGCGGCAGCGCAGATGGCAGCCGGCCGCGCGCGGTTGGGATGGCGGACGGGCGCTGCGTACGCTGGGCGTGTTCGCGACCATGTGTGTGATCTGGTCGATGTGGAGCGCGGAGTCGGTGACGGAGTGGCTCACGCTCTGGTCCGCGGCCGGTAATGTGGACCGGACCGGGCTGCTGGTGCTGGCGGGCGTGATCGGCGGTGGCCTGCTGATCGCCGGCCGCACCTGGGATCCGCCGGTCGTGGTCACCGCGAGCGACCGTCCCGAGACCGGCCGCCTGGCCACGCGCGGCGTGGTGCTGCTGCTGGCGCTGTTGCTGATCGGGCAGCCGGCGGTCGCGGCCCAGGGTGGCGAGCGGTTCGCCGCACTCGTCGCCACGCTGCGCTCGGTCGCGCTGAACCAGCGCGACACGGCGCTCCAGCATCAGGGCTACTACGAGGGCCTGGACAACCGCGGCCGGCTGAGCGCGGAGCTGTGGAATGCGTACGGCAACACGCCCGCCGACTGGGTCCCGATCCAGGATACCGAGGTGTACCGCCAGCGCAGCGATTTCCTGCTCGCGGACCTGCGGCCCGGCATGCGGGATGTGAGCGTCAAGGGCGCCCCGTTCAGCACCAACTCGTGGGGGATGCGCGACCGGGAGTACCCGCTGGCCAAGCCGCCGGGCACTCTCCGTATCGCCGTGCTGGGTCCCTCCCACACCGCCGGGTCAGGGGTGCCGGACGGGGCCGCCTTCGATGTGCCGCTGGAAGCCGAGTTGAACCGGCAAGGGCCCGCCGGGACGCGCTACGAGGTGCTCAACTTCTCGGTGCCGACGTACTCGTTCGTTCAGCAGGTCGCCTACCTCGAGCTGCTGGTCCGCGACTTCGAGCCCGACGTCGTGCTGCTGACGGCCACGGGCACCACGTATTTCGATCCGCCGATCATGCGACACCTGATGACTGTGCTGAAGCGCGCTATCCCGATCCCGTACCCGGAGCTTCAGCAGATCATCACGCGCGCCGGAATTCACGAGGGAGACGTCGGACACGACGGCGTGGCGGTGCCCTTCGAATGGCTGCGTACACTGCTCCGTCGGGTTGGAGCACAGGTCCGGATCCCGGACCGCGAGCTGCAGCAGCGACTGGAATCCGTCACCGGTGAGGTCACCCGCTGGGCGCTCGAACGGTCGGCTCGCGTGATCACTGAAATGCGCGCCGCGCCCGTGCTGATGGTGGTGGACCTGGTCGGTATGGAGCGCGATCCTGCGCCCGTGCTCACCGAGGCGGCCCAGGCCGGCTTCGCCGTGCTGGACCTGCGGGACGTGTACGCCGGCCACGATCCGGGCGCACTTCAGCTCGGCGACTGGGACAACCACCCCAACGCCCGCGCGCACGAGCTCATCGCGCAGCGCCTGTCCGGCGAGCTGCGCCCGTACCTCGCGGCGTTGCCGGGCCCCCAGCCAAGCGGAGACTGAGACATGGCGGTAACGGCTCGGACCTCGCGGTGGATTGACCTGGCCCGCAGTCAGATCGACCTGCTGCACATCGCGGAGGGTTTCTTCGGCTCGCGCATCCTGTTCGCGCTTACCAGGCTCGGCGTATTCGAGACCATCGGCGGCGGCACCCTGAGCGCCGCCGAGATCGGCGCGCGCACTGGCGCCGATGTCCCGCACCTGACCCGACTGCTCCGGGCGGGCGTCCTGCTCGAGCTGCTGGCCTCTCCGGATGGCGTCAGCTTCCGCGTGCCGGACCGCTGGCAGCCCCTGCTCTCGGATGCCGCCTCGGAGACCTATCTCGGCAACTGGCTGCGCTTCCTCAGCTACCTCAATGGGGCCCTCGGCGAGCTCGATCGCGCCGTCACCGCGGGCGGCCCGGCAGCCCCGCTGCTCGAGGTCAAGGATCGGCCGGACCTGCGTGAGTTCACGCTCGCCATGCACAACTACGCCGCACTGCGCGGCCGCGAGCTTCAGGAGTACCTGGACACGAGCGGATGCCGCACCCTGCTCGACGTCGGCTGTGGCCCCGGCACGTATGCGTTTCAGCTCGGGTTGCGCAACCCGGACCTGGTGCTGCACCTCGTGGATCTGCCGGAGATCCTCGAGATTGCCGCCGAGGTGCAGGCACGCTATCCACTGCGCAACACCGTCCACTACCTGGCATTCGACCTCGAGCACGAGGATATCACCGGTAGCTACGACCTGGTTCTCGTCTCCAACACTCTGCACATGCTTGGGGAGCAGGAGAGCCGCCGGCTGATGCGCAGGCTGTATCACGTGGTCGCGCCGGGCGGCTCGCTGGTCGTGCAGGCGCAGTATCTCGACGACGACCGCATGGGCGGGCGCTGGCCGATATTCCTCGACCTGGTCCAGCTGTGCCTGACCCGCGAAGGCCGCAACCATACGGTCGCGGAGACGACGGTATGGCTCGAGGAAGCGGGCTTCACCGGCATCGAGTTCTGTTCGATGTCGGCCTTCAACACCAACGCCTTCCTGCGGGCCTACCGCCGCCCGCCGGGGACGTAGCCACGGAAAGACGACGAGCACCCACTTCGCCCAACCCGGAGCGCCATTCATGGACGACGTTGCCCGGACCGTCAGAGACTACATCCTCGAGACGCGGCTGCCCGGCGAGAAGCCGGATTCGTTGACACTGTCGACGCCGCTGATGAGCGGCGGCATCCTGGATTCGCTGGCCACGCTCGACCTGATCACGTTCCTGGAGGAGCGCTACGGCATCGAGTTCGAGGCACGCGAGACCGATGTCGACCACCTGGGCACGCTGGCGGACATCTCCCGCACCGTGAACGCGAAACTGCGCCCGTCGCCCTGACGACGCAGCTCCGTTCCTCGGAGGACGGGGTTTCCCGCGCAGCGCCGACGTGCGCATGGCGGAGCGCCCGGCCAGCCGCAGCTTCCGGCCGAGCGGCGGCCCCCGGCAGGCGCGCCTTTCAGCGGTAGCCGGCCGCCTGCAGCTCGAACAGTTCCGCGTAGCGGCCGCGCTGCGCCAGCAGCTCTTCATGGGTGCCCATGGCTTCGGTCATGCCCTCGGCGAGCACCAGGATGCGGTCGGCCATGCGGACGCTCGAGAACCGGTGCGAGATGAGCACCGCGGTGCGGCCGTGGCTGAGCTCCTTGAAGCGCTGGAAGACCTGGAACTCGGCGCGGGCGTCCAGCGCGGCGGTGGGCTCGTCGAGCACGAGGAGCTGGGCGTCGCGCATGTACGCGCGCGCGATCGCGATCTTCTGCCACTCGCCGCCGGACAGGTCGACGCCCGTGCGGAACCGCTTGCCGACGATCTGGTCGTAACCGCCCGGCAGCCGCTCGATCACCTCGTCGGCCAGGCTGCGCCGCGCGGCGGCGGCGATGCGCTCACGGTCCCCGAGCGCCTCGATGCGGCCGACCGCGATGTTCTCACCCGCGGTCATGTGGTAGCGGACGAAGTCCTGGAAGATGACGCCCATGTTCGCGCGGACATCCTTCAGGTCGTACTCGCGCAGGTCGTGCCCATCCAGCAGGATGCGTCCTTCATCCGGGTCGTAGAGGCGGGTCAGCAGCTTGACCAGCGTGGTCTTGCCCGCGCCGTTCTCGCCGACCAGCGCCAGCACCTCGCCGGCCTGCAGCGTGAAGTCCAGGTGCCGCACCGCCCAGCGCTCCGCGCCCGGATACCGGAAGCCGACATCCTCGAACACGAAGCCGGCGCGGATCGGCACCGGGAACGGTCGCGGATCCGGGGGCGAATCGATCTCCGGCTCGATCTCGAAGAAGGAGAAGAGATCGTCGAGGTAGAGCGCCTGCCCCGCCATCTGCGAGAACCCGATGAGCAGGCCCTCGAGCAGGTTGCGCAGGCGGCGGAACGAGCCGGCGAGGAACGTGAGGTCACCGATCGTGAGGGCGCCGGTGACGGTGCGCCAGGCGATGTAGGCGTAGGCGACGTAGTAGCCGAGCGTGCCGACCGCGGTGAGCACGCTGCCCCACCCGGCACGCCGGATCGCGAGCTGGCGGTTCGCGTGATAGAAGTCGGTGGCCAGACGGCGGTAGCGCTCGATCAGGAATGCGTTCAGGCCGAAGATCTTCACTTCCTTCGCGGTCTCGACGCTGGCGCCCGTCTGGCGCACGTAGTCGATCTCGCGGCGCTCGGGCGTCCGCGCGTAGTTGAGCGAATAGCTGGCGGCGTTGAAGTGCGCCTCGCCGACGAACGCAGGCACGAGCGCGAGCAGCAGCAGGATGATCAGCCAGGGCGCATAGAGCACCAGCCCGAGCGCGAACGTCGCTATCGTGACGACATCCTGCGCCTGGCCGAACAGCTGCGTCATGAGCGTCGTGCGGCCCATCGTTTGCCGGCGCGCGCGCTCGAGCCGGTCCTGCAGTTCGCTGTCCTCGAAGTCCTCCAGGTCGAGCGTGGCGGCGTGCTCCATCAGCCGGATGCTGGTCGCGTTCGTGAGCTGCTCGGACAGGAGCGAATCGAGCAGCGAGACCAGGCGGCCGAGCACATCGGAGGCGACGGCGAGGACCAGCTCGGCGGCGAGCAGCCAGCCGAGCCGGCCGAGCAGCCCGCTCTCCAGCCAGCCGGAGAGCGAGGCAGGGGCGAGGGGCAGCTGCGCCAGGCGCACCACCTCGTCGATGATCAGCTTGCCGACGAAGAGCGTGGCGACGGGCAGCAGCGCGCGGAACAGGCGCAGAACCAGAGTCGAAAGCGTCAGCGGGGCGCTCGTCCGCCACACCATCCGCAGGAACGGCGGCACGTTGCGCAGGGCGCCGAAGCGCTCGCGCATGCGCAGGTTCGGGAGCGGCTCGCCGCGTCCGCGCTGGAACGATCCCGGGCCGCTGCGACCGCCCGCGCTGTACTGTCGTGGCACCTGCGAGCCTCCGGTCAAGCTGGGTGCTGATCACGGAGCGCACGCAAGATTCAGGACCAGGATGGCGAGGAGCCACGCGAAGGTGTCCTTCGAGGAATTCCCGCACCGCGTTCCCGTGAACAGGCTCGCGCCCTCATCCCACTGACGGAAAAGGCCGCACCGGGTCAGGGTGCGGCCTTTCGTTTCCAGTCAGGGAGCACTGGAGGCGGCGGCCTCAATCCGCGCGCAGCGCCTCCGACGGATCGGTGCGTGCCGCCCGGCGGGCCGGCACCACGCTGGCCAGCAGCGCCACCACCAGCAGCACCCCGCTCACCAGCACGAGCACGCGCGGATCGCCGGGACTCACCTCGAAGAGCAGTGACGAGAGCGTACGACTGGTGACGAGGGCGCCCGCCACCCCGATCACGATGCCGATGGCGGTGAGGCGGAGCGACTGCACGAGCACCAGCCGCGCCACCTCGGAGACGCGAGCACCGAGCGCCATCCGCACCCCGATCTCGGTGCGTCGCTGTCCGACCAGGTACGCGATCACGCCGTAGAGGCCGACCGCGCTCAGGAACAGCGCCATGGTCGCGGCGATGCCGAGCAGCAGCAGCGTGAGCGAGCCGCGCGCGACCGCTTCCGAGGAGCTCATCACGTCGCGCATGGTGCGCAGGTTCGCGACCGGCACCTCGGGGTCGAGGCTCTGCACGATGCCCCGGATCGAGGGCGCGATCAGCTCTGGCTGCGCGGTGCTCGTGCGCACCACGAACGCGGTGGGCGGGCTGCCCGAGCAGCAGGCGCCCGCCACGGCGCGCGGCGGGTAGTAGATCGCCTCGATGGCGGGCTGATCGAGTCCGGCCGCGCGCACGTCCTCCGCGATCCCGATCACGCGGTACCAGGGCGGACCGTCCTGGTACGAGATCACGCCCCGGCCAATGGGATCCTCGCCGGGCCACATGCGGCGCGCGAAGGCCCGACTCACGACTGCCACGCCGTCCGCACGGTCCACCTGCTCCCAGCTGAACGTCTGGCCGCTGACACGGATGCCGAGCGCGTCGAAGTAGCCGGGCAGCACCTGCATGACCGGCAGGCAGGGCGGCCGGTCGGTCGACGTGTAGACCCGTCCCTCGATCGTGGTGTAGACGCAGCCGCTGCCGCCCGCCAGCGGCAGCTGCGTGGTCGCGGCCGCATGCGTCACTCCCGGCAGCGCCAGGATCCGCTCGGTGAGCTCGCGCCGGAAGCGCAGCTGGTCGTCGAGCGTGGGGTAGCGCGGGTAGGGTGCGAAGACCTCGAACGTGAGCACGTTGTCCGGGTCCACACCGGCCTCGACGCTGCGCAGGTTCAGGAAGCTGCGCAGCATGAGGCCGCCGGCGGCAAGTAGCACGAGCGCCAGCGCGACCTGCCCGACCACGAGCACGCCGCGAATCCGCTGCCGCTCCCGCGATGCCGTCATGCCGCGACCGCTCTCGCGCAACGCGCTGAAATCCAGGCGCGAGCGGAGCACCGGCACCAGGCCGAACACCAGCGCGGTGAGCAGCGCCACCGAGATGGCGAACGCAATGGGCGTAGCGCCCAGTGATACCTCGTGCAGCCGTGGCACGCCCGGCGGCGCGAGCAGCACGATCGCGCGCACGCCCGCATAGGCGAGCACCAGTCCGAGTGCCACCGCGGCGAGCGCGAGCAACCCGCTCTCGGTGAGGAAATGCACCGCGAAGTGCGCCCGCTCGGCGCCGAGCGCGGCGCGCACCGTCTGCTCGCGCCGGCGCGTTTCCGCGCGCACCAGCAGCAGGTTCGCCACGTTCGCGCACGCGATGAGCAGCACGACCGCGACCGCGCCGAGCAGGACCCAGAGGACGCTGTCGATCCGGCCGAGCACGTGCGCACGCAAGGGCGTGACGTCCGGCGTGAAGCCGGACGATGCGTACCACGCCTCGCTGTAAGCCTCCGGGAAACGCTCCGGCATGAGCGCCGCCAGCCGCTGCAGGTCGCGCAGCCCGGCCTCCGGTGTGCTCCCGGGCTGCAATCGGCCGTACGTGTTCACCCAGTGCGAGTTCTGCGGCGGCGCACTGCGGTCGAGCCGCAGCGGCACCCAGATCTGCACCGGCGCGCCCGGCAGCCGCGCCCCGGGCTCGACCACGCCGATCACCGTCGCCGGCGACGAGTTGACCGTGATGGTGCGCCCCAGAATCGCGGGGTCGCCGCCGAAACGCGTCTGCCAGAGCTCGTGTCCGATCAGCGCGACCGACTCGCCGCCCGGCACGTCGTCGCTTTCCAGAATCGTGCGCCCGTGCACCACCCGGATGCCCAGCACCTCCAGCAGCGAGGCCGAGACCTGAGCGCCATCCACCACCTCCGCCGACCCCTCACCCGACAGGAAAGTCGTGCCCGACGAATAGGCGCCCAGCTCATCGAACGCCGGGCTGTGCTCGCGATAGAAGAAATAGCTCGCGACCGAGTTACCCCACTTCTGGTCGGCACCCACCTTCGGTACCGCATGTCGCAGCAGCACCAGCCGGTCCGCCTCCGGGTACGGCAGCGGCCGCAGCACGATCGCGTGCAGCAGCGTGAACGTCGCCGTCGTCGCGCCCAGCCCGAGCCCGAGCGTCAGTACCGCCACCAGCGTGAACAGCGGCGCCCGCCCCAGCGAGCGCACCGAGTGCCGCACCTCGCGGCCCACCGTATCGAACAGTTCCATGCGACGCTGCTCCCTTCTTGCTCCATGCTCGATCGCGCACGTCTCCGCCCGCACCGCCGCCACGTCGCCGAACCGGCGCAGCGCCTCTTCCCGCGCCGCCACCTCGCTCAGCCCGCCGGACTCGAGCTCCGCCGCGCGCAGCTCGAGGTGCAGCCGCAACTCCTCCTCGACCTCCTCCTCGATCGGCGCGGGACGGAGCAGCGTGCGCAGCTCGCGGTAACGATCCGGGATCCAGGCCATGCGCACCTCAGGCCGGCATCGCCGCCAGGACCTTGCCCACCACCGCCGTGAACGTCGCCCACGACGTCGCCTCCGCCTGCAGCTGCTGCCGCCCCGCCGCCGTCAGCGTGTAGTACTTCGCCCGCCGGTTGTTCTCCGACACTCCCCACTCCGCCTTCACCAGCCCCCGCCGCGCCAGCCGATGCAGCGCCGGGTAGAGCGAGCCTTCCTCGATCCGCAGCGCCTCCTCCGACTGCCGCTCCAGCCAGCGCGTCACCTCGTAGCCGTGCATCGACCCCCAGCTCAGTGCCTTCAGCACCAGCATGTCGAGCGTCCCCTGGAGCAGATCCACCTTCATCGCTTCCTCCAACTTTCCGGGCACAGCCCGACCGGTGGGCCGTGTGCCATAGATTGTCTAGGGAAGGATGAAGATGCTGCCCTAGGACGTCAAGGGGAACGGAGACGGGGTACGGCGAAGGAGAGGTGAGCGGCTCGGGTCCTGCCCGCGCCGAGGCGGAGCGCCCCACCGGGCGCGCGCGGGCCGCGGATCAGGTCACGAGGCGCGAGCGGGCCCGGCCGGCGCCGTGCGGGCGCCGCGGGGGGACCCGTCCTGAGCGAGGTCGCTCATGGACGGTGGCGGGGCCGCGCCGCGGGGACCGGCGCCGGGTCGCGACGGGTGCGGCCGCTCCAGTGGCGCGGGATCGGTCGGTCGCAGCGGTATGGGCATGCGTTTCCTCCGGATTCAGGAATGGCTGAGGTGCTCGGTGGGGGCGTGGCGGTGGGCGCCCTCCTCCGGGGCGGTGCGGCGGCTGGTCCACGCGGCCGCGGCCATGACCAGCAGGTTGGCGGCGATGACGGGCGGTGCGCTCAGAAGGACGCCGTAGCCCACCCAGAGGAACGCACCGAGCACCTGCAGGCGGCGCAGGGCGGCTGCCCGCGTGCAGAAGTAGGATCCGACGAAGACGGCGGTCGCCACCCAGCCCAGCAGGTCGATCACGGGTTCCTCCTCATGGACACAGCACCACGGCCGCGGCCGGCGTCGCCGACTCGCGGATCGTGACGCGGTCGGTACGCGCCCGCTCCCACTCGTGGAGGTTCAGGCGGTAGGCCTCGAAGACGGCGCGGATCTCGGCGGGCCGGCGCCCCACGATCTGGTCGAGCACGGGCACCAGGATCCCGAATGCGTTGTCGCTCAGGACCGTACGCTGCGCGACCCGCGCCAGCAGCCGGTTCTCGGAGACCGCGATCGTGAAGCCGTCGCGATTCTCCACGTGCAGCATCACGTGCACGTCGGAGCTGCCGTCACCCACGTAGATCGTGCGGTCGGGGCCGGTGCCCAGCCGTTCCTCGAGCTCCTCGATCACGGCCACCTTGCCGTAACCCGCCGGCACCCGCCGGATCGAGGACACCTCGCCCGTCTCGGGGTCGAAGTCGAACTCGGTTCCGAAGATGTGCTCGCGAGCGACGATCCCGGCGAGCGCCGACTGCACGATCTCCTGCGGCGCGGCCGAGATCACGAAGAACGAAAAGCGGTAGTCCTCCAGGCCGCGCTCCAGGAAATCCACCAGCGCCCGGATGTCCGCCTTCAGCCGAACCCGCCGCCCCGCTTCCGTCAGGTGCTCGCGGCGCACTCCCCGGAACGCCGGGTCGTGCCGGATCAGGTAGGCCAGCTCCCCTCCCTGCTGCACCAGGTTGCTCCGCGCGAGCCCCGCCACCTTCTCCTCGAAGTCGCTCGCGCCGATCAGCTCGCTCAGCACCAGCCCCGAGTCGTTGAAGCTCAGCGTCTGGTCGAAGTCCGAGGCCAGCAGGTAGTGTTTCGGCAGCGCATTGCTCGTCATGGCGCCTCCCATCGCGGTCCTGCTATAACAGCTATCCGCAACCAGCATATCTGATTAACCGCGGCCCGTCAACTCCCCGGCTCCATTCGAAAACAGGCCCGGGCTCCCGAGGCGGACGGGAGGCAATCTGCCCCGGCGCAGGCGAGGCCTTGCGCGGGAAGGGGAAAAGCTGTTATATCATATTCATGAGCCGAGAGAAGACGTCGCCACCGAAGCATCAGCAGGTCTACCGCGAGCTCGAGCGGGAGATACGGACGGGGCGCTGGCAGCCGGGGGAGCGGATCCCGAGCGAGGCAGAGCTGGGCGTCCGGTTCGGGACGTCGCGGATCACGGTGGGGCGGGCCGTGGGGGACCTGCAGCGGGCGGGGCTGGTGGAGCGGCGGGCGGGGTCGGGCACGTACGTGAGCGCGCAGGCACCGGCTTCGGGGGGCCTGTCGTTCGGGCTGCTCATCCCCGACCTGGGGGAGACGGAGATCTTCGAGCCGATCTGCCAGGGTATGATGGCGTCGCCGCTGGCGCGCGAGCACGCCCTGGTATGGGGCAGCGTGCCGGGTAGCGCGGGGTCGAAGGAGGAGCGGGCGTGGCATCTGTGCCGGCAGTACATCGAGCGGGGTGTGGACGGCGTGTTCTTCGCGCCGCTCGAGCACACGGCCGGGAAGGACGTGGCGAACGCGCGCATCGCGCGCGCGCTCGACGATGCGGGCACTCCGGTGGTGCTGCTGGACCGGACGGTACTGCCCTACCCGGAGCGGGGCCGCCACGACCTGGTGGGGATCGACAACCGGCGGGCGGGCTACCTGGTCACGGAGCACCTGCTGCGGCTGGGTTGCCGGCGCATCGCGTTCCTCGGGGTCGAGCACGCGGCCGCGACGGTGGACGCACGCGAAGCGGGCTGCCGGGAGGCGCTCTACCGCTGGGAAGTGGCGGCGGAGCGCGGCTGGATGCGGCGGCTGGACCCCGCGGACGGGGAGGCCGTGGGTCGCCTGCTGGAAGAGCAGCGCCCCGAGGCGGTGGTCTGTGCCAACGACCGGACCGCGGCGCGGCTGATGCACACGCTGCTCGAGCTGGGCCGCTCCGTCCCCGGGGAGATCCGGATCGTCGGCATCGATGACCTGGAGTACGCGAAGCTGCTGCCGGTTCCGCTCACCACGTTCGCGCAGCCGACGCGCGCCATCGGCGCTGCTGCTCTCGCCGCCATGCTCGACCGGGTGGCGCACGCCGACCTGCCGACCCGCGACATCCAGCTGCACGGCTCGCTGGTGGTGCGGCGCTCGTGCGGCTCTTCCGGCTGAGCGGCCCGGTCCGGCATAGCGAAGCGGGCGCGGAGCAGCTCGGTCGGGGCTAGTCGCGCAGCGCCTGGATCGGCGCGACGCTGCTGGCGCGACGGGCGGGGATGAGCACGGCTGCGGCGGCGGTGGCGAGGACGACGGCCGTGACCAGGAGCAGCGTCACGGGCTCGGTGGTGGCGACGCCGTACAGCATGCCGGCGAGCACGCGCATGAGCAGGAACGCGGCCGCGATGCCGAGCGCGGCGCCGGAGGCGACCAGCTTCATGCCGTCGGCGAACACCAGGAGCAGCACGTCGCGGGCACGCGCGCCGAGCGCGATCCGCACGGCGATCTCGCGATCGCGCTGTCCGACGCTGTGGGCGAGCACGCCGTAGGTGCCGACGGCGGCGAGCACCAGGGCGAGCGCGCCGAATGCGGCGAGCAGCCGGGTCGCGAGTCGCTGGCCGGAGAGGGTCGCGCCGATGAGTGAGCGCACCGAGGCGATTTCGCTCAGTGGCACGGCCGGATCGACGGCGCGCAGTGCCGCGCGCAGCGCGGGCAGGACGTCGCCGTTCGTGCCGCCGATCACGAGGAATGCGCTGTGCGGCGGCTCCTGCGCGAGCGGAGTGTAGACGGTGGGCTCCGGCACACCGGCCAGCTCTCCGTCCAGCACGGCCGCGACCACGCCCACGACCACGAGCTGCTCCTTCAGCCAGGGGCGACCGAGCCTTCTGCCGATCGGGTCCTGGTCGGGCCAGAACGTGCGCGCGGCGGTCTCGTCGACGAGGGCGACGGGCATGCCGCCGGCCCCGTCGCGCTCGTCGAACGCACGTCCGCGCAGGAGCGGAATGCCGAGCGCCTGCAGCGCGAGCGGGGTGATGCGGCGGTGGATCAGGACGGGCAGGTCGTTGGGGTCCGTGGTCACGTGCTCGACGGCCATGGCGCTGCCCTGGAAGTGGCCGCTGAACGGCAGCTGGCTGGTGGCGGCCGCGTGCCGCACGCCGGGCAGCGCGGCCACCCTCGCGAGCAGCTGATCGTAGAAGACGTTGCGCTGGGCGGCGCTGCCATACTGCGCCGAAGGCAGGTCGACGCGCGCCGTCATTACCTCGATGCGCGCGAGTCCCGTGTCGATGCGCTCGAGCGCGACGAGGCTGCGCACGAGCAGCCCCGCGCCCGCTACGAGCAGCACGGCGAGCGCCACCTGGGCGACGACCAGGCCGCCCGACAGGCGCCGGCTGCGACCGTCGCCGGTGACGTGGCCGCCGCCCCGCAGCGAGGTCTGCACGTGGTAGCGAGTGGCGCGGCGGGCGGGCAGCACTCCCAGCAGCAGCCCGGTCGCGAGCGTCACGATGACGCTGCCCGCGAGTACGCGGGCATCGATGCCGATCTCCGCGACGCGCGGCATGTCCGGCGGCAGCATTCGCTTCAGCACGGCGACGGCGCCGAATGCCAGCGCGATGCCGGCGGCACCGCCCGCGCCGCCGAGCACGACGGTCTCGGTGAGCAGCTGTCGCACGACGCGGCCGGGGCTCGCGCCGAGCGCGGTCCGCACCGCCAGCTCGCGCGCCCGGCCGAACCCGCGCGCGAGCACCAGGTTGGCCACGTTCGCGCAGGCCAGAAGCAGCAGCAGCGTCACGGCCGCGCCGAGCAGCAGCAGGGCCCGCCGCACTTCGCCCACCTCGGCCTCGTGCAGCGAGAGCACGCGTACGCCGCTGCGGTAGTCGGCTGCCGGCGTCCAGAACGGGTTGGCTGCGCTCAGCACGGCCGAGAGCGCCCGGATCTCCGACTCCGCCCGCACCGGCGATACCCCCGCCCGGAGCCGTCCGACCAGGCGGTACCCGCCGACACCCCAGTGGCTGGCGGGGTCGGCCCGGTTCACGGGACGGACCAGCCACAGGTGCGTGCGCTCCGGGTAGCTGAACCCGGAAGGCATCACCCCCGCGACGCTCATGGCGCGACCGTCCAGCCGCACCACCCGTCCCACGATCCCCGGCGCCGCCCCGTAGCGACGCTGCCAGAGACCCCAGGACAGCAGAACTGCCTCGCCCGCTTCCGCACCGCGTTCGTCCGGTACCCTGCCGATGAGCGGACGCACGCCGAGCGTCGCGAAGAACTCGGGAGTGACGATCGCCGTGGTGACGCGCTCCGACTCGCCATCGCCTGCCAGCCCGAGCGCGCGTCCCGGCAGGTAGAGCGAGAGCCGCTCGAAGGAGGCGACCTGCTCCTGGATGATCGAGTACTCGCCCGGCAGCAGGCCGCTGTCCAGCGTGACCAGCCGCTCCGCATCCTGGAAGCGCAGCGACCGCAGCAGCAGCGGATCGATCACGCCCTGCGCAGCGGCTACCGCGCCGATGCCCAGCGCCAGCGTGAGCACGACGACCGCCGTATACCCGGGGGCGCGACGCAGGGCACGCAGCGCGTAGCGTATGTCTCCGGGCACCGCGGCCGCGGAGCGGGCGCTCAGCGGAGCGACGCCCGTCCGGGTCCTGCGCGTCACGGCGTCCTGCGGGAGCGGTCCGGCATACGACCTCCACGTGCGGGCGATCGAGGACCGCGGCTCTGCGGCGGCGGCCCTTCGCCGTCACCTGTCAGACACTGGCCGCGGGTGCCGGGTTGCCACGTCCGCCACTCCATTCGTCCCCGTCCCCGGATCGCCGGGCCCACTCCCCTGTATGCAGCGCGGCAGTGGCGCCATGTTCTACATTGTAGAATACACGGAGGCGATCAGTGCACGGCACAGCGCTGCCCCGCCTCGCGCGCGCCCTGCTGCGATCCATGCTGCACGGTGCCGAGCGCGACGAGGTGCTGGGCGACATGGCGGAGGAGTATGCGGAGCGCCGCGGGCGCAGGGGCGCACTGCGGGCGCGACTGTGGTTGTGGCACCAGGTGCTGGGCTCGGTGCCGGGAGTGATCGGACGGAGCTGGTTCGGCGGCCGTACCGGCTTCGAATCGGAGGCGAACTCGATGAAGCGAGGCGGGCTGGGCCTGGAGAGCTGGATCATGGACGCGCGCTTCGCGCTGCGGGGGCTGCGCTCGCGGCCGCAGTACGTGCTGCTCTCGGTGCTGACGCTGGCGCTCGGGATCGGTGGTACGACGGCGGTGTTTGCGATCGCGCGCGCGGTGCTGCTCGAGCCGCTGCCGTACCGCGACAGCGGCGAGCTGGTGCACTTCTGGAACGCGTTCGACTGGTCGGAAGCGGAACTGGCGTATCTCGGCGACGACTGGGGCGGGTTCGATCGAGTGGCGGCGTATACGAGCGAGGGCGTGTTCATGCGCCCCGAGGGCTCGGCGGCGCAGCTGATCCCGGGGCTGCGCAGTACCGCGGCGCTGTTCGAGGTGCTGGGCGCGCGTCCGGCGCTGGGTCGCGGCTTCCAGGCGGGCGATGATGCCGTGGGCGCGGAGCCGACGGCGGTGCTGAGCCATGGACTGTGGCAGGAGCTGGGCGGTCGCCGCGACATCATCGGCCACACGATGCAGCTCGATGGCACTCCCCGGCGCGTGATCGGCGTGATGCCGGCCGGCTTCTGGTTCCCGGATCCATCGGTGCGCGTATGGCTGTCCACGCCGGTGCGGCCGGACAACGGCGCCGGCAATTACGCGCTGGTGGGTCGGCTACAGCCGGGTCGCGCGGCCGGGGGGATGGCGGAGCCGCTGCGCCGGATCACCTCCCGACTCGCCGAGCAGTTCACGTACACACCGCAGTTCGACAAGACGAAGCACGCGCAGCTGACGCCGCTCGGCGACTACCTGCTCGGACCGGTTCGTCCGGCGCTGCTCGCGACGCTCGCCGGCATGGGCGTGATCCTGCTGATGGCATGCGCGAACGTGGCGACGCTCATGCTCGCCCAGCTGCGCGGTCGCGAATCCGAGCTGGCGGTGCGCGTCGCGCTCGGCGCCGGCCGGCGCCGGTTGACGCAGCAGCTGCTCGTGGAGTCGGCGCTGCTCGGACTCCTTGCCGGCGTGATCGGCGCGGGCGCCGCGGCGGCCGGGTTCACGGTGCTGCTCGCGGCGCTCCCGCTGGGGGAGATGGCGGTCGCGGCCCATGCCGACTGGACGCTCTTTCTCACCGCTCTCGTGCTCGCGTTCGCGGCCGCACTGCTGATCGCGCTGGCGCCGGTCTTCTCGCTGTGGCGCGGCGACCTGCGGGAAGCGCTGAGCCGGGCGCGCAGCGGCGGCATCGGGGCGCGCGGCGGCCGCCTGGAGGATCTGCTCGTGGTCGGCGAGGTAGCGCTGGCGGTGCTGCTGGCGGCAGGCGCCGCGGTGCTGATCCGCAGCGTCGAGAACCTGCGCGCCATCGATCCGGGGGTGCGCACGCGGGGCGTGGGCGTGCTGGACATCGCGTTCTCGGGCGATGTGCCGCAGGAGGTCCGCCAGCAGCAGATGCTGGAGATGATCGCGTCGCTGCGCTCCGTGCCGGGCGTCGCAGCCGCGTCCGCGGTGCAACGTCTGCCGCTCGCCACGCGGGGTGACAACTGGGGCATCCAGATCATGGAGCAGCCCGATCTGGAGCCTACGACCACCGCGCTCCGCGTGGTCGGCCGGGACTACTTCGACGTCATGGGCATCCGCGTGCTCAGGGGACGCGGCTTCGAGGCCACGGACCAGGCCGGCAGCGAGCTCGTGATCGTCATCGATGAGGAGCTCGCGACGAAGTACTTCCCCGGTGATGACCCGGTCGGGCAGCACATCGCGTCGGGCACTGGCCTCGGCTGGATGCGGATCGTGGGCGTCGTGCGGGGCGTGCGTCACTCGGCGCTCGCCGAGCCGGGCGGGCCCGGCCGCTACGTGCTCTACGACCAGTACAACTACACGCCCGAGTCGGCGGCGCTGGTGCTGCGCGTGCAGCCGGACATGAGCGTACCCGCTGTACTCCACGCGGCGGCCGCGTCGATCCAGCGCAGCATGGCCGCGGTGGCGGTACAGGACGCGACGACCATGGACCAGGTGCTCGCCCTCGCCATGGGTCCGACGCGCCGTATCATGCAGCTCATGACCATCCTCGGGGCGCTCGCGCTCACGCTGGGCGCGGTCGGCGTCTACGGCGTCGTTTCGCATTTCGTCAGCCGGCGCCGGCGCGACTGGGTGATCCGCATGGCGCTCGGCATGCGGCCGGGCTCCGTGATCGGCCAGGTGGTGGGCCGCGGCGCGCTGCTGGTCGGGGCAGGCTGCGCGCTCGGTCTGGCCGCGGCCGCGGCTGCGACCCGCGTGCTCGCCTCGCTGCTGTTCGAGGTCTCCGCCGCCGATCCGGTCGCGCTGCTGGGCGCGGCCGGGGCGCTCATCGCGACCGGGTGCCTGGCCGCGCTCCTGCCGGCCTACCGGGCCAGCCGCGCGAACGCCGCCGCGGTGCTGCGCGACGTCTAGAGGAGAGGCGCATGAGTGACGACGCCCCGCTCGGTACCTTCGAGGAGCAGGTGCTGCTCGCGATCCTCCGCACCGGTGCGGATGCTTTCGGGATGAGCGTGCGCCGCGAGATCGAGGAGGTGACCGGTCGCGCCGTGGCGATCGGCGCGGTCTACGCCACGCTCGATCGGCTGGAAGCGAAGCGGCTCGTGCGCTCGTTCCGCTCCAGCGGCGACGGCCGCTCACGGCGGATGTTCGCCGTTACCCGCGCGGGCGCCCGGGCGCTCGCGGCGAGCCGGGCCATGCGCGACCGCCTCTGGCGCGGTATCAATCTGCTCGAGCTGGGCGGAGAACACTGACCTTGCGGAGGAGTGATGAGCCAGCGGGCCCATGAGCCGCCGGGAGCCGCCGGTGGTGTCGAGAGGCGCTGGCTGATCACGCACGTGCTGTGGCAGTCGCCGCCGCCTACTTGAGCCCGACCTGGATGCCGGCCTGCAGCTGCCAGCCAGAGAGACGCAGCTCGCGCGGCACCTCGGGCGGCAGCGCCGTCGTCTTCCAGTCGATGCCGGGGAAGTGCCGCAGCATCCAGCCGAGCTCGACGAACGGGAAGATGCCGCCCACGTCGGCGGCGTAGCCGAGCGCGGCCCCGAGCTGGAACGACTGGCCGTTGCCGGACGTCACCGTGCCGTCGGCTTCGATCACCTGCAGGGCGTGCGTCTGGAGCAGGCCGGTGCGTATGCCCGCGTAGGCCCCGGTCGCCTCGTGCGAGGCGTAGAAGCTGATCGCGGGCAGCTCGCGAACCGCGCCGCGGATCTCGGCATCGCTGTCGCGCAGCTCGAAGCCGGTGAGCTGGCCGTACCCCACGCCCAGCTCGAAGGACCAGAGCTGCTCGGTGCGGGCGCGTGCCGCCACCGGCTGGTAATTGTAGGTCGTGTCCGCCCTCCCGCCGGAGCGCTGTACCTGCACGTCCACCAGCCGGAGCGTGGCGGTGTCGCCGGGCTCGCGCGGCAGTGCGCGGCTCACCGAGCCCACCTCGAAGAGCAGCTCCACCCCGAACCCGTACACGCCGTGCTCCCCCGCGCGCAACGTCTCGGAGCGGGGCATCATGCCGACCCGGCTGCCGTAGAAGCTGATGTCGGTGACGTTGCGGAACAGCGACTCGACCAGTCCCAGCTGCGCCGCGGCGGGCGCCGGCAGCAGCAGCATGAGCGCACAGGTGCCCGGCAGCAGGCGACGTCGCATGGAAGGCTCCGTGGGGGACGGGAGTTCTCGAATGAGCGCAGCGAAGGTGCCGCCGACGGCCCGCGGGAGCAAGGCTGTCGTACGCCGGGCCGATCGGCGCACTTCAGCGGATGCGCCGCCGCAACGTACTGGTCCGGGTCGCGGCCCGAGGCTCGCGGGTCAATGCTGGCGCGCGCGCGCGAGCCGGCGCCAGGTGCTGCACTCGAGCGCGCGGCGTTCGGCTGACGCTCAGCCGAACCTGACCGCCACGATCGCGGCGCATGGGGCCCCAGCACTGAGGGCCATCCGCGCTCAGCGCGCGGATGGCCCCCGGTCACGAGCGCTGCCGGATCCGCTCAGTGACCGTACGCCAGGAACACGTCCGTCATCTTGCCCTGCGGCAGCGGCACCGGCCGCGGCCGGAACAGGACGATCGGCTTGCGGCAGTTGCGCAGCACCTGGTCCGCGATGCTGCCCATGATGAGCCGGGTCAGGCCGCCCCGCCCGTGCGTCGCCATCGCCAGCAGATCGACGTCCGCGCAGGCCGCCGCATTTAGGATCGCCGTGGCCGGGCTCCGGTCCACGACCGCGTAGATCTCCGGGTGGAGACCCTGCTCCGCGAGCGGCTGCGCCTGCATCGTGAGATACGCAATCGCATCCTCGCGCCGGTGGATGGAACGCGCATCGTCCGCCACGCCGCTGCGCCGCACCGGCCCGAGCAGTGGCGATACCACGTGCAGCAGCCACGGCCGCGCGCCCGTCGCCACCAGCAACGGGGTCACCTGCTCGAGCACCTGCTCGGAGAACGGCGAGCCGTCGAGCGTGATCAGCACCCGCCGGAATAGGACCTCCGCCGGCGGCTCGACCTCAGCACCCGGCTGCACCAGCAGCACCGGACGACTCATGCGATGAACCAGGCGGTCCGCGACGCTGCCCAGCCGCACGCGCGCGAAGCCGGAGCGCGCATGCGTCGCCATCACCACCAGGTCCGCCAGCGTGCTCTCCGTCTCCTGCAGCAGCGCCCCCTCCACGTGACCGCCCAGCAGACGCGTGCTCACCGTGATCGGATAGCGCGCGCGCACCCGCTCGGCCAGCGCCTCGAGCGCCGCACCTTCGCCGACTTCCTCGGCTGCGTCGTACTCGTACTCCGCCTCCACGCAATGACCGTACTGGTACGGTGTCAGCGCGGCCAGGTCCGGGTTGCGATCCCGATGCACGTGCACGTGGCAGAGCTCGAGCACCGCGCCCGTCTGCAATGCCAGCTGCGCCCCGTACGGGATCGCGTACTCGCCGAACGCTGTGCCATCGAGCGGAACAATGATCCGGTGGTACATGGTCTCCTCCGTGGGCTGGCACTCCGATCCGAGCATAGGCTCTGGCCGCTCCGACGGGTGTAGGGGATTGGCCGAATCCCTGTGGGGAAACGAACTCCGACCAGCCTTGCCGCCCGACCTGCCCCTCTCCATCTTGCCCGCGGCCGGGTTCGCAGCCGCAGCCGCGGATTCCCACCCGGCACTTCCGGCAGCCCGACGATCCGAGGAGCGTTCGCATGGCCGAGCAGAACGGCGGCAGGATCAAGGTCACCCTCCGGTGGGTGCAGATCCTGGACAGGATGGAACCAGCGTGGAAGGAAAAGGGCGAGTTCCGCTTCCAGACCCGCGTCACCACCGCGGGCAAGACCCAGGAGTTCCATTTCCCGGAAACGGGGCATTACGACATCTCGGATCACCCCGCCTGGAACAAGGTCGTCCTCAACCGCACGATCTACGAGGGACCCGCCGGGGACTCCCTCGTCATCGAGCTGATGGGTGAGGAGCTGGACTCGTTCACCTCCAACGACCTGCTCGACCACTACCGCCGCGACTTCCAGGGCTCCCCGGCCAGCTGGTACGGCTGGTACGGTCCCGGCGAGGACGTGCCCCCCGGCGTCGACCTCCGCTCCACTGATCCCGAGATGATGGAGAAGTGGCGCGTCTGTTACATGATCCAGCCGGCGTGACCAGGCGCCGGTGCGAAGGGGGCGCGACCCGGTGGTCGCGCCCCTCTTTTTTGCCATCGCTCAGCCCGCCGACGCGGTCGCAGCCGGGGGCTCGGCGGGCAGGCAGGTGCGGATGGGGACGACGTCGGCCTCCGCAGTGCGCGGCTCCCACACGCGCATCATCTCGATGAACTTCTGAGCGAGGCCAGGCTCGAACTCCGTTCCGGCCTGCTCCATGATGTAGCTCAACACCTTCTCGGCGGGCCACGCGTCCCGGTACGGACGACGCGTGCGCAGCGCATCGTAGACGTCGCACAGGTGAACGAGCCGGCTGGCGAAGTGGCACTCGCGCGGGAAGCGCAGCTCGGGGTAGCCGCCGCCGTTGATCATGATGTGGTGCTCGTAGGCCACCACCGCCGCCAGCTCCAACTGATCCTGCATCTCGATGATCAGTCGCGCCCCCTCCACTGGATGCCGGTTCATGAGAGCGCGCTCCTCTTCCGTCAACTTACCGGGCTTGCTCAGCACCTCGTACGGGATCGTCACCTTGCCGATATCGTGCAGCAGGCCGGCCACGCCGAAGCCGCGCACATCGCGTCCGCCCACGCCCAGGTAATGGGCCAGACCCATGGTGAGGACGGAGACGTTGAGTGCGTGGGTCGTGGTGTACTCGTCGTAGTGACGCAGCTGCAGCAGCGGCAGCACCAGCCCCCGCTCGGCCTGCATGGCAAGGGAAAGCGAGCGCACCACTGTCTCCGCCTCCGCCAGATGCAGCTGGTGGTGTGTCTGCACCTCCTCGTGCAGCCAGTTCAGCGCTTCCGCCTCCGCGTCCAGCCGCAGGTCGATCGGTGCGGGTCCCGTGGCCGCCACCGCCTGCTGCCCGCGCAGCCCCACCGAGCCAAAGTGGATGCGCGTCTCCCGCATCTGGCGAGCCTCCGTCGAGCTGAGCCCACCCGGGTTCAGGCGCGCGTGCACGATCTCGAGGAATCCGTCGAAGTCGTCGCGCGTGACGTCCGTCTCGAACTCGAGCCGCTGAATCCCGGCCTCCGAGAGCCGCTCCGCCCACTCCCACGACTTCAGCTCGCGCAGCGGGTGATCGCCGAAGACGATCTCCTCGCGCAGGAACGTGAAGCGCACCCGCCCCGATTCCTGCAGCCGCAGCAGCATCTCGTAGGCGCCGTCGATGGCCCGCTCGCGCGCGGGATGCCCGTCCCGGTACAGGGAAATGCTCGCGAGCGCGTGCGAGAACGCGTTCAGGAAGCCCGCCGGGGTGCTCACCTGAGCTCCTCCACAGCGCGGACGATCACAGCATCCCCGGACGCACGTGCGCGCGCCAACACGGCGCGCACCCGTGGCTCGTTCGGCCAGCCCCGCGCGAGCAGCGCGAGCTGCGCGAGCAGCTCCGGGCTGCGCGGCGCGAGTCGGGGACGGCGCAGCAGCAGGGTGCGCTTCGGCGCGACCCGTCGCAGCATCGACTCCAGCAGCATCGGCTCGCGCACGTCCTGCAGCACGCGCAGTACCTGCAGCCGAAGCTCGGCTGGGAGACGCACATCATCGAGCGCCTTGAGCGCGAGCGGCAGGGCCGATCCCGGGAAGCCGTGCTCGCGGGCCGCGTCGACGCCGACCTGCACCACAAGCTCGTCCGCATCGGCGAACGCGAGCGCAACGGCGCGCTCCCGGTCACGGTTCGCATTCACCGCCAGCAGCAGCGCCTCGCGGCGGATCGCCGGATGCGAATGGCGCGCAAACTCGAAGGGCGCGATTCCGGGCGGGCAGACCCCCAGCTCCGCCATGAGCCCGAGCATGTTGCGCTTCACGAACCAGCGCTCGTCGCTCAGCCGCTCCACCAGCGCCGGCACCACCACGGGACCGCGAGCGGCGATCCGCTGCAGGATCCCGAGCCGCGTCGCGTGCACCTGCGACTCGGTCAGCCGGTCGAGCAGCAGGGGAGTCGTGGTCTCCTCCGGCAGATTCTCGAGTACCCGGTCGAGCGTATCGAAGTCCACCGGCTCGGTCGCGAGAATCACTCCCACCACGTCGCTCACACCCAGGTGGCGCCACACCTGCTGCGCGACCGGCGAGGCCGCGCCGGTGCGCTCCAGCGCCTCGATTACCTCCGGCAGGCGCCCGGCACCGAGCAGGGCCGCCACCGCGTGCCACAGCGCCGAGCCGGCGGCGTCGACTTCCAGAGCCATCTGCAGAACCCGGAGCGGCTCCGCCGCGTGCCGCCGCTCATCAGCCGGCCGCGCCGGCGTTCCGCCTGCGATGCGCTCCAGCGCGAGCGTGTAGCTCTCCGGGTTCGGATCACTGAGCGTCCAGCCCTCGATAAGCTCCCGCACCTGGCCGCGCAGACCGGCATCGGCCTCGCTCGCCCCACGGCCGGCGGCGTGCAGCGCCAGCTTCCGCAGCAGGCGCATCATCGCGTGCGAGATGGTCTGTCCACTCGCCGCCGCCGCCGCCTCCAGCACGTCCACCACCGCCGACGTGCTGAACGCATCCGTCGCATCCATCAGGAACTGCTGCCGCTGCGATTCGTCGCCGCCCATGGACACCAGGCGGTTCAGCGTCTTCGTGTCCAGCGTCCCCAGCATCCGCGACAGCCGCTCCCGTACCTCCGCCGCCGCGCCGCTGTCGGCGTTGCGCAGCTCGCGCGCCAGCTGCGTCAGGTATCCGACGATCATCTGGTCGTACGCCGCCACCTCGGGATGCTCGTTGATCGCGCGCGCCACGTCCTCCGGAGCAGCCAGCCCGGTCAGGTCCTCGCCCACCCCGCGCGCCAGCGCCGCCCGCGCCAGCCCGATCCACAGCTCGCTCACCCGGGTGTCCGACCCGGGCGCCGTCTCGCCCTCTCCGACCAGCTCCAGGCTGTCGTACCGTACCGGGAAGAGCCGCACCCGCTCCGAAACCCGCAGCCGGCTCGGCTCCCCCAGCCCCAGGGGCTGCGCACCCTGCTCCGCCTCCTCGCCCAGCAGCCTCAGCAGCTGGTCCAGCTCGCTCGGCGTGACCCCCTCGCGCAGCATCAGCGCTCCGATGTGCTGCCGATGCAGCCGGTCGGCCAGCGTCCGCAACAGCGGGTGCTCCGCTGGCGTCGGCGTCCCCTCCACCACGAGCTGCCCCCGCGCCACCCCGATCGACACCGTCCCCTGCGCCCCCGCCCGCGCACTCACCCGCGCCGCCAGCGACGTGCTCGACGCGCCCCGGGCCGGGTGGCTCTCCGGGTACATCGCGTACCGGCTCACGGCCACGGCCAGCTCCAGGAGCAGCTCCTGCCACTCCCGGCTGGTCCCCGCCCGCTCTTCGACTTCGGTCCGCAAGCTATGCACTTGTGTGGGTGAGGTCGCAGCGAGAATCCCGCACCTCGCACGTTGGGTCCGAAGTGGCCGCTGCGTCAACGCTTTTCGGGTGCGACTATGATTATAGTTGACAACTCAACCGGGCGGGGGTAGTTTCTACTAGAAAACTAGTTGAAAAGGGGGACCATGGAAGTGCAGTTCACGGATCGCGAGCTGGACATCATGAACGTGCTGTGGGAGGAGGGCGAGGCGACGGTAGCCGAGGTGCAGGCGTTGCTGTCGGACGCGCTGGCGTACACGACGGTGCTGACGATCCTGCGGACCCTGGAGGAGAAGGGTCACGTGGGGCACGAGGAAGCGGGTCGGGCGTACCGCTACCATGCGCTGGTGGACCGTGCGGTGGCGGGGCGGAGCGCGGTTCGGCGGCTGGTGCACAAGGTCTTCCGGGGGTCGCCGGAGCTGCTGCTGACGCAGCTGGTGGCGGACCGGAAGCTGACGGCGGCGCAGCTGGACGCGATGCGGCGGCTGCTGGACGAGCGAGTGGAGGAGGGGCGATGAGCGGCGCGATCGGCTGGTTCGGATACAGCGTCCTGGTGGCGGCGCTGCTGACCCTGGGCGCGGTCGCGCTGGAGGCGGGCGCGCGTCACATGGGGCGAGCGGGGCGGTGGGCCTGGGTGCTGTCGCTCGCGGGCACGCTGCTGGTGCCGCTGCTGGCGCAGCTGCGCCCGGCGCCGGCGGCGGATACCCTGCTCACGCTGCCGGTGGTGACCCTGCCCGCGGTGAGCGCGGGCGGCGCGTCGACGAGCGGGTTCGATGCGACGTCACTGCTCCTGTTCGCGTGGGCGTTGCTGAGTGCGGTGGTGCTGCTGGTGCTGGTGCTCTCGTACGCGGCGCTGCGTCGTGCCGCGCGGGCGTGGCGTTCGGAGCGCTGCGATGGCGAGGAGGTATGGGTTTCCGCCGACGTCGGTCCGGCCTTGCTGGGGGTGCTGCGGCAGCGCGTGGTCCTGCCGGAGTGGGCGCTCGGGCTGCCGGCCGAGGAGCGGGCGTTGCTGCTGCTGCACGAGCGCGAGCACCGGCGGGCCGGCGATGCGCGGCTGCTCGCGGGGGCATACCTGGCCGCGGTCGCCCTGCCGTGGAATCCGCTGGTCTGGTTCCAGATCGCGCGGCTGCGGCACGCGATCGAGCTGGATTGCGACGCGCGCGTCCTCGCGCGCGATGGCCGGACGCGCGCGTACGGCGCGCTGCTGCTCGAAGTGGGTCGGCGGCGCAGCCGCCAGCCGCTCCTGGCCGCGGCGTTCGGCGAGCGCTCGACGCGCCTGGAGCAGCGGATCCGCGCGCTCGTGGATCACGCCCGGGCACGCCGTCCCCTGCGGGCCGCGTTCCTCGGCGCATTCGGCCTGGCGCTGCTGGGTACGTCGTACTGCGTGCGCGACCCGCTGGCGGGCAACGCGCTGCCGGCGGTGACCGCGGCGGACCCGTCGACGGATCGTGCGGACGCGCCCAGGCCGGCGTCGATAGTGTACACGGACGCGCCCGAGCTGCTCAACGTGCGCGAGGTGCAGCGGGCGCTGAGCGAGAGCTACCCGCCGCTGCTGCGCAGCGCGGGGATCGGGGGCCGCGCGACGGTGTGGGCGTTCGTGGCAACGGACGGCCGGGTGACGAAGTCGCAGCTGAGTCGAGCCAGCGGCCATTCGGCGCTGGACGAGGCCGCGCTCGACGTGCTCTCGGCGATGCGCTTCACTCCGGCGCGTCTCGAGGGGAAGCCGGTGGCGGTCTGGATCGAGCTGCCGGTCGTGTTCAGTGCGAGCGGGGATCCGGCTGCGGGGCGGCCGGTGGTGGTGCCGTCGGCCGACCAGCCCGGGCAGGAGGTCGCGCCGAAGCGGCGGGCGGCCGAGCCAGGCGACGCGGTGCCGGCGGCTGACGCCGCGTCGCTGCCGCGTCGCGTGACCGAGTCCCCCACGTTCACGCCGATGACGAAGCGGCCGGAGCTGGTGAATTCCGCCGACGTGGTGCGGGCGCTTGCCGCGCAATACCCGCCGGCCCTGCGCGACGCGGGGATCGGCGGCATGTCGACGGTGTGGTTCCTCATCGACGAGACGGGCGCGGTCCAGCGCACGCAGATCAGCAGGTCAACCGGGCGGCCGGAGCTCGACGCCGCGGCGCTGGAGGTGGCGGCGGGCATGCGCTTCACGCCGGCCGAGAACCGGGGCACGAAGGTGCCCGTCTGGGTCGAGATCCCGATCGTCTTCCAGGCGAAGTAGCGGCGTCCGGATCCGGGACGCGGAGTCCCGCTGCGGGCCGGCGGCAGCGCACTGCCACCGGCCCGCAGGCGCGCCACCCCATTGTGCGCCAACGCGTGCCGCGCCATCCTGCCCCGGCACGCGACTTTCACAGGCTCGCGACACTGGCGCCGTGCCGCACGCGTACGTCACTTCGCGCTGCGCGACCGATCCTCCAGCCTCACAGGGCCATGCTCAAGCTGCGCAATCTCGAGAAGTGGTTCGACACGAAGGCGGGCCGCACCTACGTGCTCCGCAACATCACGCTCGACGTCCGCGAGGGTGAGTTCCTAACGGTCATGGGACCGTCGGGCGCGGGCAAATCGACACTGCTCGGCATCCTGGGCATGCTCGACGCCGCCTGGGCGGGTGAGTTCTACTTCCTGGACCAGCCGGTTCACCAGATGAAGCCGAAGGAGCGCGCCGAGCTGAACAAGCGCTACATCGGCTTCGTGTTCCAGCAGTACCACCTGCTCGACAACCTGACCGTATACGAGAACCTGGAGATCCCGCTCTCGTACCGGAACGTGCCGCGCGGCGAGCGCGCCGCGATCGTCGCGGATACGCTCGATCGCTTTCAGATCGTCGGCAAGAAGGACCTCTACCCGAGCCAGCTCTCGGGCGGGCAGCAGCAGCTGGTCGGCGTGGCGCGCGCCGTGATCGCGAACCCGAAGCTGGTGCTGGCCGACGAGCCGACCGGCAACCTGCACTCGTCGCAGGGCCGCGAGATCATGGAGCTGTTCCGGAAGCTGAACGAGGAAGGCACCACCATCGTCCAGGTCACCCATTCCGAGCAGAACGCCGCCTACGGCCACCGCATCATCGATCTCTTCGATGGCTGGGTCGCTGGCGAGAAGACGGTTACGGATGGCGTTGCCGTCTGAACGGCAGGAACGGCGGG
>DATHVV010000191.1:0-6796 GCA_035461105.1 Longimicrobiales bacterium
TGGAAGAGGGCGAGAGGTGGGTCGAACCAGCCGGGTACGCCGCGCGCGGCGGCGAGAGCGAGCAGGTCGTCGCGCAGACCGCCCTGCCGCAGCACCAGCCAGTACACGGGTGTCGGGAACGGCGCAGGGTCGCCGGGCGGCACCAGGAATCCCGCCGCGGCGTGAGCGAGCAGACAGCGCGGATCGCGGGACGTGTGCAGGACTACAGTGGCCACTTCAGCTCTCTGTCCGGATTCGGCGGGCCGGCCCCACCGCGGCTGCGCGGCGCGTTCGCGCCTCGAGGCGGCGGTTCATCGATGATGGGGCGGCGGTGTGACAGTGCGCGGCGCCGCGAGCGGGGGGACTGCGGGGCGGCCAGCGAACGGTGGGGGAAGCGCCGGGTGGTGTCAACCGGCACTCCTGGTGCCCGCTCCGCACTGATGCCCGCTCGGCAGCGGCACGCGCTCGGGCGGACCGGGCGGGCCCGCCTGCCGCAGTCAGAACGCGACGGTCACGAGTGCGACCGCTCGGCCGCGGCCCGCGGGGGCGAGGCCGAAGCGGACCGGCCGCTCGACCGGCGCCCACACGTGCCGGTGCGTGGCGACGCCGATGATCCCGCCCGCGATCAGCCCGGCGGCACCGCCACCGATCAGTCCCCAGGCAGCCGCCTCGGCTTCGCTCGATGGACCAATGCAGAGCCAGCCGGTGCACGGCTCCCAGGTTGCCGCGGCGAGAACGGCGCCGGTCGCGCCCAGGGCCAGGAAGCCGATGCCCATTCCCCGCAGCGTGTTCCGGCGTCGGCCGGTGCTCACTTCCAGTTCGGTGAGAGCGGGGAGCGAGAGCGTGTCCGCCGCGCGCTCGTCCCGCGCCAGGATCAGGACGTCGCCCTCGAGGCTGACGACGCGCCCCTCCACCCGGTCCCGCTGGTGTCGGGCGCGGATCCAGTCGCCGGCGGCCAGGGGATCGCGGGCCTGCGCCGCCACGGGCGCGGCCACGAGGATCAGGATCGCGGCGAGAGCAAGATTGCGGGCAGGGGATCCGGTCATGATTGTCTCCTCTGGCAGAACGTGCGCGCAACAGTCGCGGGTCGCGACGTCGCCATTGTGCGCCGCGCTGCTCAATCCGGTATCCACCACCCCTCAACGCTCTGTCAATTCCTCGAGCCGGTTGTCGCCCCGGCGTCGGCTGGACAGAAATCCGACGTCCGCCCCGGGGGCACCCGCTTGCCCCCGCCACCCCGGCGGCCGTAAGCTGCCGTAGACCGCAAGCAGCACCGCAGTCCTCTGAAGGCCATTCCATCCCCCGGAGGCCGCATGTCCGACTGGTACCGCCGCTCGACCGTTCTCGCCGGTTTTCTGCTACTCCCCCTGGCCGCATGCGCGCCCGACGCCGAGCAGGAGGAGAATCCGCCTCCGGCCGCGCAGGAGCTCGGTGCTCCGACCGAGCAGCCGCCCGAGGATCTCATCCGCATCGGCGACGAGTACGTCGCCGCCTGGAACGGCGAGGATGCGGCGGCGGTGAGCGCGTTCTTCATGGAGGACGCCGTCGTCCGCGTGGGTGACGAGACGTATTCGGGCCGGCAGGAGATCGAGACCAGGTGGGTGCTGCCGAGCCTGCCGGCGATCAGCGATCTCGAGATCACCGAGACGAATACCGAGCGGCGCGGCGATGAGTGGTACCGCGCGGGCACGTACCGGCACCAGGTCATCGAGGAGGGCGCCGAGCCGTTTACCGCGACCGGCCGCTACCTGACGATCTGGGCGCGTACGCCCGATGGGCAGTGGCGCATCCGCACCGAGGAAGTGACGGCGGACGCGTCGCCGCAGGGTTAGCCGATATCGTGCCTCGACTCAAACACCAACTCCCCGGAGGCCGTATGCTCGTCATGCGTAGTAGTCGTACCATGTTGCTCGCCGGTTTCGCGCTGCTTCCGCTCGCGGCCTGTGCGCCGGACACCGAGACCGAGGAACTGGATGTGCCCGCCGCCGAGGAGGTCCAGGCGGAGAATCGGCTGCCGTCCGATCTCGAGGATGTGAACGACGAGTACCTCGCGGCGTGGAACGGCAACGACGCGAACGCGCTGGGCGCGTTCTTCACCGAGGATGCCACGGCCACGCTCGGCGACACCACGTTCACGGGGCGTGCGGAGATCATTGCCGCCTGGCTGGAGCCGAACGTCGCGACCGTCTCCGATCTCGAGATCACCGAGACGCGCACTGAACCGCGGGGCACGGACTGGTACTCGGAGGGCACGTACCGGCATGCGACGACCGATGCCGCGGCGCCCGATGGCCGCGCCACGGGCCGCTACACCGTCACCTGGACGCGCACGGCCGACGGGCAGTGGCGCATCCGCTCGACGCAGATCACGCCGGACGCTCCGGCGCCGGCATCCGACACGACCCCGCAGAGCTGACCCCAGCGACGTGCCTGACCGCGGCCGCCCGGTATTTCGCCGGGCGGCCGCGGCTGCTTCCGGAGCGCTGCGACGGCCGCCTCGGCAACGACCCTCACGCGCCTCCCGCAGCACGGGCGCGGCTCGCACACCATCGACCCGCGGCGGCAGCGGGAACTGGGTCTGCCCGGCGGCCGGCTACTCCGTCCGCAGCGCGTCCAGCGGGCTCGTCTTCCCCGCTCGCAGTGCCGGGACCACGGTGGCGAGCACCGCGACCAGCAGGAGGGTGAGCGTGACGGCCGCGAAGACGCCGGCATCGCGCGCCGACTGCTCGAAGAGCAGGCCCTCGAGCATGCGCCCGGTCGCGAGCGCGATAGCGAGGCCCAGCGCGACGCCGGCGAGCACCAGCGCAAGGCCCTGGCGCAGCACCATGCCCACGATTGCGGCGGCGCTCGCACCCAGCGCGATGCGCACCCCCAGCTCGGTGCGTCGCTGCGCGACGCCGTATGCGATGACGCTGTAGAGACCGATCGCGGCGATCAGCAGCGCGAGCCCGCCGAACGCCAGGAACATGGTGGCACCCAGCCGCCAGGGGCGCAGCTGCGGGTCGATGTACTTCTGGAGGTGGTTGACCCCGAAGAAGGTCGCGTCCGGTTCGAGCTCGTGGAGCAGCCGCCGGAGCTCGGGGATGAAGGTGTCCACGTCGCCGCGCGGGCGTACCACCAGGTGAGTGCCGCCGACACCGACCTCCTGGCCGAGCGGTACGTAGTAGCGCATGGCGGGCAGATCCCGCAGTCCCTGGTTCGTGGCATCCTCCGCGATGCCGACCACCCGGAAGCAGGGCGGATCCTCGAAGCCGATGAGCAGGCAGCGGCCGAGCGGATCTTCGGTCGGCCAGAGCGCCGTGGCCATGCTCGCGCCCACCACCACGACCGGCGCCGTGCCCTTGCCCTCGGACGGGAGAATGCCGCGGCCGCGCAGAATGCGTGTGCCCACGGTCTCGAAGTAGCCGCTGCTCACCGCGCTGATGAAAGGACCGCCGCCCGGCAGCGATGGGAGCGAATCCCGCCCCGGCACGCGCAGGTCGATGCCGAGCGTGCCCTGGAGCGGTGTGCCGATGGCGAGGGCCGCGCGGGCCACGCCGGGATGCAGGCGCAGCCGCTCGAGCACGCCGCGCAGCGCCGCATCCCGGCGCGACCGCACCGCCTGCTGCGCCTCCGGCGAGTCCTCGCCGGAGGCGGGATAGCTCGGCCAGACCGCGAGCACGCGGCTCGCATCGATCCCCAGCTCGACCTGCTGCGCGTTCCACAGGCTGCGAGCGAACAGCGCGCCGCCGACGAGCAGGACGAGCGAGAACGCGGCCTGGAGCACGGTGAGCGTCGAGCGCAGCGTGCTGCGCCCGGCGGCGGCCCGCAACGACGTCGCCTTGAGCGTATCCGAGAGATTGCGCGTGCCGCTCTGCAGCACCGGGGCAAGTCCGATCAGCAGCCCGGTGAGCACGACCGCGGCCGCGCTGAACACCAGCACGCGCAGATCCAGCGCAGGCCCCCACTGCACGTCGGGCAAGAGCAGCGCGCGCAGCGCGCGCCCGCCCAGGCCGGCCAGCGCCACGGCGAGCACTCCGCCGGCACATGCCAGCAGCAGGCTCTCGCTCAGCAGCAGGCGCGCGAGGCGGCCGCGCGACACGCCGAGCGCGAGGCGGACCGCGATCTCGCGCCGGCGCCGCAACGCGCGCGCGAGCAGCAGGTTGGTGACGTTCGCGCAGGCGACCAGCAGCACGATCAGCGATACGCCCGCCAGCCAGCGGCTCACCGGCAGCTCCGCCGGCTCGGCACCCTGCGCACCGTAAGCGAGCGGCCGGAGCGCGAGCACTGCCGCGGCCTCGCGCTCGCGGGCGGGGTCCGCCGCCGCACGGTAGCGCCGCGTCGTCTCGGCGTTGGCCGTGCCCCAGCTCACCTCCGGCGCCCGCCGCACCAGCACGTGCACCCAGCGCGCGTTCCACGTGGTCGGCCACTCCGGGTGGGGCGGAGAGATCGTGCTCAACGGCACCCACATGTGCACCGCCTCGAGCTGCGGGCCCGTGAACCCCGCGGGCGCGACCCCGATCACCGTGTAACGCTCATCTTGCAGCTCGATATTTCGGCCGAGCACGTCCGCGGCCCCGCCATATTCCATCTGCCACGTGCCGTAATCCAGCACCACCACGCGCTGCGCCTCGCGCGGCCGATCCTCCTCGACCGTGAAGAAGCGGCCGAGCGCCGGCTGCACTCCGAGCAGCGGGAAGAAATCCGCGGAGACCCACCCCACCCTCCGCTCGCGCGCACGCTCCCCGCGGCCCACCCGGGACGACCGGATGCTGTACGCCGCCGCGCCCGTAAACAGGTCGCGCCACTCCCGCACCAGCGTATAATGCACGTAGGCCGCCGAGGAGGTGGTCTCCACCACCCCGGTCCACGAGCGCTGCGTGATGTAGAGCCGCCGCACCTCGTGCGGCGCCTGCACGTGCTCCGGCCCGCGCAGCAGCAGCCGGTCAATGATCCCGAACATGGTCGCGTTCGCGCCGATGCCGAGCCCGAGCGTGAGCACCACCACCAGCGCCACCAGCGGCTCGCGCGCGAGCGAGCGCGCCGAGTAGGCGAAGTCCTGCCGCCACCCGGCCAGCCATTCCCGGACGCTCATCCTGCGCTCCCGCTCCCGGGCGCTCCGCTGCAACAGCAGCTGCGCTCTCATGACACCGCCGAAGCGACGTTCCGCCTCGGCCCGCGCCCGCTCCGGATCCATCCCGCCCGCGACCAGCTCCTGCACGCGCAACTCGATGTGCAGCGCGATCTCCTCGTCCACCTGTGCGGCCAGACCCTCGGGGGTGCGCGGTCGCAGCCGGAAGTAGTCGCGAATCCCGGGACGCACCATCAGCCCCTCCCCGGCGGGGCCTGCAGCGCGAGGATCGAGGTGAGCGTCGCCGCGTACTCCGTCATCCGCACCGCCTCCTCCTCCAGGTGGCGCCGTCCCTGCTCCGTGATCGTGTAGTACCGCGCACGCCGGTTGTTCGTCGTCACGCCCCACTGCGCCTCCACCAGGCCGCGCTCCTCCATCCGATAGAGCGCCTGGTAGAGCGCCGAGTCCTCCAGCTCGATCCGGCCCCCCGACCGGTCCTCGAGCCAGCGCGCGATCTCGAAGCCGTGCATCGGCGTCCAGCTGAGCGCCTTCAGCACCAGCACGTCGAGCGTGCCCTTGATGAGCGGCAGGGTGGCCATGGGCTCTCCATACAGAGTCTCAGTGGAGAGTATACAGGAAGAGCCCGCCTCTCGGAATGGGCGGGGGACGGGTGCGATGGAATCGGGGGTGAATGCCGGGTCCCCCGCTCGAGGCGAGCGGGGACCGGAATTCACTCAGGCGCTGATTTCCGGCGGCGCTGCCGGAGGAGCGGGCCGGGGCGGATCGCGAAAGGCGATGGGGGCATCCGCGCCGTGGAGGTCGCGCGGGTCGATCGCGCCGAAGCCCTCGGTGTCATCGGCGAACTCGTCCGCGGCGAAGATGTCGTCGTACACGGCGGACTCGTGGATATCCATGGGCGCACCTCCGGGGGGCGGGTTTGCTGGACCGTGCAGCACTCGGAACACCGGCGCCGGCCCGGAACACAGTGAGCAGCAGGGCCAAGTTAGGAACGAGGTGCCGTCGATGCACGAGCGCGGCGGTGCGCGGAACGACGCAAGCTGGAAAAATCGTTCTGCCGCCTGGACTTGAAGCACGCGCGCGGCCCCCGCTTGACCCCGACATCCTGCCGGCGTAGGCTCCGGGTACCCACGGCAGCACCGAAGCTCAGACAGGCCACCTCATCTCCCCGGAGGTCCCATGATCGCCATGCGTAGCCGCTCGCTCGTGATTGCCGGTTGCCTGCTCCTGCCGCTCGCCGCCTGCGCGCCCGACACGGAAACCGAGGAAATGCCTCCGCCCACGGAGGAGCTGGCGGCGCCGACGGATCAGCTGCCGGCGGACGTCATGAGCGTGAGCGACCAGTACATCGCCGCCTGGAACGGCAACGATCCGCAGGCCGTGAGCACGTTCTTCCTCGAGGATGCCACCGTGACGGTGGGCGACTCGACGTGGACGGGCCGGGCGCAGATCATGACCGGCTGGCTGCAGCCCAACGTGGCGGCGATCAACGAGCTCGAGATCACCGAGACGCGCGCCGAGCAGCACGGTGCCGACTGGCACTCGGAGGGCACATACCGGCACCGGGCCATGGAGGGCGACACCACGGGCAGCACGAGCGGGCGCTACGAAGTGATGTGGACGCGCGCGCCCGACGGGCAGTGGCGCATCCGCTCCTCCGAGGTGATGCCGGACGCTCCGGCGACGGCGCCGCGGAACTGAGCGCAGCCCCCGACTGATTCGAGGGAGCAGCGGCAGCCCCGCGGGGGC
>DATHVV010000192.1:0-10588 GCA_035461105.1 Longimicrobiales bacterium
GCAGGGTCGCGTCCGGCAGCAGCTCGATCGGGATGTTGCGGAACGCCGGGATGCCGAGCAGCGCGATCGCGAGGAACAGCATCGCGATCGAGATCGGGCGCCGGACCGCGGCCCCGATCATGTCAGTCGCCCGTGGGGACGACGGCCGTCGCCGCCGGTGACGAACTGGCGGGAGTCGCCGCCGGGGACGGGCTGCCGGCAGCCCCGCCGTGACCGGCAGTAGCGTCCCGATCCCGCCAGGCCCGCACTCTGTTCGGCAGCTCGTCGAACAGCTCGTAGATCACCGGGATCACGATCAGCGTGAGCGCCGTGGCCGTGAACAGCCCGCCGAACACGGCGATCGCGAGCGGTGCCTGCAGCCCGGCACCGGGCCCGATGCCGAGCATCATGGGCAGGATCGCGAGCATCGCGGTGAGCGAGTTCATCACGATCGGGCGCAGCCGGTCGCGTCCGGCGGCGCGGATCGCGTCGCGCACGGCGAGCCCCTCGCGCCGCATCTGGTTGATGAAGTCGATCTTGACGACGGCGTCGTTGTCGACGATGCCGACCAGGATGACGAGTCCGATCAGGCTGACCGAGTTGATGCCGGCGCCGAACGCCCACAGCGCGAAGATCGCGCCGACCAGCCCGAGCGGCACGCTGAGCAGCACCGTGAACGGGTGGATGAGCGACTCGAACTGTGCGGCCAGGATCATGTAGACGAGCAACACGGCCAGTGCGAACGCGATGCCGAGTTCGCGGAAGCTGCGTCGCATCTCCTCGTTCTCGCCGCCGATGTCGATGCGGATCCCATCCGGCGGCGGCACCTCCGCCACCGCCTGCCGCACGGCCGCCACCGCCTGATCGATGTCGCGCCCGACCGCGTCCGCGAACACGGGCACGATGCGGCCCTGGTCCAGGTGCCGGATCTCGACCGGGCCGAGCGCCTCGTGCACGTGCACCAGCTCGCGCAGCGGGATGCCATCGAGCTGCAGCGTCTGCAGCGTCGCGAGCGAGCGCCGGGCCGCCTCCGGCAGCCGCACCATGACCGGCACCTTGCGGTCGAAGGCGACGTAATCCGTCCCCTTCACGCCGCGCATGTGCTGCTCCACGGCGTCCGCGATGCGCACGGCGTCGATGCCGTAGGCGGCGGCGCGCTCGCGGTCGATCTCGACGCGGTACTCGGGCTGGCCGAGCTCCGCCCCTACCCGCACGTTCGTGACTTCCGGCAGCGCGGCCAGGCGGCCGCGCAGCGCGGCCGCGTAGGCGAGCGACGCGTCCAGGTCGTCGCCGCGCAGCCGCACCGCGAGGTCCGCCTCGCCCGCACCCAGCAGCTTCCCCAGCGCGCTTCCGTGCCCCGTCTCGATCGCGAGGCGGGCGCCGCCAGCCTCGCCGAACCGGGCGCGCACCCGCTCGATCACCGGCCCGCTGCGTCGGCCCCGGTGCAGCTTCACCTCGAGCAGCGCGGTGTGCAGGCCGCTCTGCTCCTCCTCGATGCCCTGGATCGCGGTCTGCCGGCCGATGCGCGAGAATACGGCGGCGACGTCGGGATCCTGCCCGATCAGCCGCTCGAGCTGCTCGGCGACTGCGGCGGTCGTCTCGAGCGGCGTGCCGCGCGGCAGCTCGAGCCGGGCGCGGAACTCGCCCTGGTCGACCGCCGGCAGCACGCTGCGGTCGAGCGAGAGCGCGACCGGGATCGTGATTGCGAGCAGCAGGACCGAGCCGAGCACGACCAGGCCGCGATGCCGGAGCGCGAGCTCGAGCTGGGCATGGTAGAAGGCCGCGAACGCGTTCCAGCCGCGGTCGAACGCGCGCAGCGGCAGGAGCAGCGCGCGCCGGACCGGACCCTCTGCCCGGACGCGGCCGGCGCTCGCCGCGGTGCCATCCCAGCGCGCCGCCATGGTGGGCAGCAGCACGACGGCGACGACCAGGCTCGCGAGCAGCGAGAACGCCACCGCGAAGGAGAGCGCGGCGAACAGCTCGCCGGCCACGCCTTCGACGTAGATGATCGGCCCGAAGACGGCGATAGTGGTGAGCGTGGAAGCGGTGATCGCCCGGCGCACTTCATCGGTACCGACGGCGGCGGCGAGGGCGGGGGCGAGCCCCTTCTCGCGGTGCCGGAAGATGTTCTCGATCACCACGATCGAATTGTCCACCAGCATGCCGATACCGAGCGCGAGGC
Source organism: Longimicrobiales bacterium (assembly GCA_035461105.1). Classification (GTDB taxonomy): domain Bacteria; phylum Gemmatimonadota; class Gemmatimonadetes; order Longimicrobiales; family RSA9; genus VEPF01. The sequence continues at coordinate 2,162 of DATHVV010000192.1, forward strand.
CGCCCAGGCTCATGATGTTGAGCGAGACGCCGGTCGCGTGCAGCAGCGCGAACGTGGCGATCACGGAGATCGGGATCGCGAGCGAGATCGCGACCGGATAGCGCGCGTCGCGCAGGAAGAGCACCAGCACCAGGAAGGCGAGCAGCGCGCCCAGCACCATCTCCTGCACCAGGTTCGCGATCGCGCCGGCGATGAAGCCGGCCTGGCTCATGGCGACCTGGACATCCACCTCCGGGTACTCGGCACGGAGCTGCGCGAGTACCTCGTCCACCTGCTCCGCCACCCGCACCGTGTTCGTCCCCGATTCCTTGTAGATCAGCAGTCCGATCGCCTCGCGGCCGTTGTGGCGCGCGATCGATTCGCGCTCGCGGAAGCCGTCCTCGACGGTGGCGACGTCGCGGACCAGGATCCGGCCGGCGGGGTCGCCGGCGACGCCGGAGGCGGCCTGGGCGACGACCAGGTCCGCGATCTCGGCCACCGCCTGCAGCTCGCCGAGCGTGCGCAGGTTGTAGCGGTAGCGGCCCTGCCGGATCGTCCCGCTCGGCGCGCTCGCGTTCGCGCGCGCGAGCGCGCCCGAGATCTGATCGAGCGTGACGCCGTAGCTCTCCAGCTTCTGCGGGTCGACCGTGACGTGGATCTCGCGCTCCAGCCCGCCGGTGACCGCGGCCTGGGCGACGCCGTCGATCTGCTCGAGGCGCCGCCGGAACACCGACTCGGTCAGCTCCTTCAGCGACCAGAGCGAGCCGGCGCCGGCCACGCTCAGCGCGATGATCGGCTCGGCCCGGGGGTCCGTGCGCAGCACCACCGGCCGGTGGGCCTGCTCCGGGAGTGAGCCGCGCAGCGCATCGACCCGCTCGCGCACGTTCAGCGCGGCGAAGTCCATGTCGGTGCCCCACGCGAAGCGCAGCGTGATCAACGAGGCGCCCTCGCGGGTTGCGCTCTCCATGCGCTCGATGCCGGGCACCGTCGCGATCTGGCGCTCGAGCGGCTCGGTGACGAAGCGCTCCACCTCGGCGGGCGCGACGTCCGGGTAGCTGGTGTAGACGACCAGCTTCGGGTAGGCGATGTCGGGCAGCAGGTCGATCGGCAGGCGCGTGAACGACAGGGCGCCCAGGCAGGCGACCGCGATAAACAGCATGGCGACCGCGACCGGCCGCTGGATCGAGACGCGCGTGATCGACATGACCTAGAGGACCAGGCTGGTGCCCAGCTTCTCCTCGAGCGCGACGCGCGCGGCCAGGAAGCCGAACCGGGCATCGATCGCGTCGCGCTGCGCCTGGGCGGTGCGGTCGATCACGTTCTGCAGCTCGGTGAAGCCGAGCGCGCCCAGCCGGTACTTCTCCTGGGCCAGCTCGAGCCGCTCCCGGCTGAGCTCCGCCGAGAGCTCGGCCAGCTCGAGCGACCGGAAAGCGTTGGCCAGGTCGATGTGGGCGCTGCGCACCTCGGCAGCCAGGTCGAGCCGGGCGGCGCGGGCGTCCTCGCGGGCGTCCTCCGCCTGCGCATCCGCCTGGGCGATCTGGGCCCCTGTGCCGAAGCGGGTGAACAGGGGCAGCGACACGTTCAGGCTGAAGTCCAGCTGCGTGTTCTGCGGGTTCAGCTCGCCCAGCGCCTCGAAGCTGTTCAGGTTCATGCTCCGGCCGTAACTGCCCGCCATCGTGATGCGCGGCAGCCGGCTGCCCCGCGCGGCCGAGGCGCGTCGCTCCGCGGCCGCCTGCTGCGCCGCGCGCTGTGCGATTCCGGGGTTGTGGACGGCCGCGACCGCAACCAGGGAATCGACGTCGAGCGCGGCGGGATCGAAGACGTCGGGGAGCACGGCGTGGAGCTCGAGCCCGGACGTCGCCTCGATGCCGATGGTCTGGAGCAGCGCCAGCTTCGACTTTCGGGCTTCGCCCCGGGCCCGCTCCAGCTTCTGCTCCTGCGATGCCGCGTCCGCGCGTGCGCCGAGCACGTCCACCTGGTCGTTCGCCGCGAGCCGCAGCAGCTGCTCGGCACGCTCGACCCGGTCGCGGGCCGAGGCGAGCAGCTGCTCCTCGAGCGCGATGCTCCGCTCGGCACGCAGCGTCTGGTAGAACGCGCGCCGTACCTGCGCCTCGACCGCGCTCTGCTGCGCCGCGACCGAGAGGTCCACCGCGCGCGCGTCGGCGCGGCGGGCGCGCAGGTTCTGCAGGTTCGCGGTGCCGTCGAAGAGTGTCAGGTTCGCGTTGATCGACTGGGAGGCGCGGCTGGAGCGGAAGGAGCGTGCGTCCGGCAGCGTGACCGGCCGGCCGAAATCGTCCTGCCCGGTGACCGAGCGCGAGGAGCCGGCGCCGAAGCCGAGCGAGGTGCCGAGCTCGGGCAGGAACGCGGACCAGGCCTGGCGCAGCTGCGCCGCGGCGACGGCGCCATCGTTGCCCGCCCGGCGCAGCGCCGGGTTGTGCTCGCGAGCGAGCCGCAGCGCATCCTCGACCGTGAGCCGGGCGGGCACCTCCACGGGAGGGGGCAGCTGCGCGGCAACGGGGGCCGCGAACGCGAGCGCGGCCGGCAGCAGCAGCGCGGCGAACCGGGACCGGCAGTCGCCGGCGAGTCGCGTCCTCGTCATTGCGGCCGACCTCCTTCCGCCTTCGCGTCGCCGGTCAGACGCACGCGCGCATCGTGGGTCAGCGTGAAGTGGCCGTCCACCAGCACCACCTCGCCCGGCTCCACCAGCTCGGTGTCGGGGTGCGGCAGGATCTCGACCTGGGTCTCGTTCTGCAGCCCGGTCGTCACGTAGCGCCACTTCGCGACGCCGGTTGTGCCGGCGCCCTCGAACACGAACACCATGGTCCGGTGGTCGCGCTCGAGCACCGCCGCGCGGGGCACCAGGATCCGGCCCGGCAGCCGCTGCGCGGCCAGCGACACGCGTGCGTACATTCCGGGCAGGATGCGACCCGCGCGGTTAGGCACGGCTACCGCGACGCGCGCCGTGCGGGTCTGCTGGTCCACGACCGGGTTGATCGTCTCGACCACGCCGTGCAGCGTCTCGCCCGGGAACGCGGCGAACGAGAGCGCCGCACGCCGGCCTGGCGCGAGCAGCCCGATCTCGCTCTCCAGCACCTGCACGTCCACCCGGATCGGATCCATCTGCTGCACCGTGAGCAGCTCGTCGCCGGCGTTCACGTACTGCCCGGGTACCACTCGCACGTTCGCGATGCGCCCGCCGAACGGCGCCGGCACCCGGGTGCGGGCCAGGTTCAGCCGGGCGCGCTCGACCGCCGCTTCGGCGCCGTCCAGCCCCGTGCGCGCGCGCGCGTTCCGCTCCCGCTCGGCGCGCACCGCCGCGTCGGCAATGCGGTCGTCGAACACGACCAGCTCGCGGTAGCTGGCCTCGGCACGAGCCAGATTGCCGCGCGCCTCCTGCAGCGCCAGCTCGTACTCCGCACCGTCGATCTCGACCAGCACATCGCCGCTGCCCGCCGCGGCGTTCTCGCGCACGTGCACGGCCCTGACCAGGCCGGAGACCTGCGAGCGCAGGGGGGTCGTGCGGAAGGACGTCGCCTGGCCGGGCGCGCTCACCGAGAGCACGAGCGTGTCCTCCACGACCGGCGCGCCCTCTACCGGGATCGGCATGTCGGTGCTGAACGCCTCGCCGGCCACAGCGTCGACCGCGCCGCGCGGACCCGCTCCCGCCTCCGATGCGGCAGCCGCGGACCCGTTGATGCGCAGGTACGCGCCGGCTGCTGAGACCGCGAGCACGAGCAGCGACAGCGCGGATACTGTCCAGCGCCTGGATAGCTTCATGCGAACCTGATCAGAAGGAAGTCAGGGTAAGTAGAAATCGACTACCCGGTGCGACGCCATAACGGGATGGGCCGCGTGCACGGCCGGCGTGCGGCCGTGCACGCGCTCCGCCTACCGCCAGTCCGGCAGGCGCTTCACGACGACCTGCTCGACGTCCATGTCGTCGCGCACGATCCAGGCGGCGAGGCCGGAACGGCTGATCGCGTCGGGCAGGGCCTGCGGCGCCGTGGTGCCGAGATAGCGGCCGTCCGCGGTGAGCAGGTCGATCGGACCGTCCTCGCCGTACTGGCGGGCCGTGCGCGCGACCCAGATGCGTCCCTGCGGATCGGTGCGCAGGCCGGCGATTACGGGCACGACATCGGCGAACTGCATGTCCTGGAGCAGCTCGCGGATCTCCGCCTCACCGAGGCCGCGGCCGCCGCCGGAGCCGGTGCTCACGGAGCGGTCGGTGCCGCCGGGACCGGCGCGCACCTCCATGCGCACCATGCCGGCGCCGGTGCGCATGCGCTCCGCGGCGACGTCGCGGGCGCGATCCTGGTCCTGCTTCGTGACGCGACGCGGCTCGATCGGTCGCGCGAGCGTGCGCGCGACCCCCCCGTCGGGACCGGTGACCTGTACCTGGTAGCCGGGGCCCTGGAGTGCGGCCACGCCGCCGTCCGGCAGCACGCCCCACGCGGGCTGCGGCGCGAACGCGCGCGGCGCCATGCGCATGCGGCGCTGCTCCGCGCCGCCGTCGGTGCGGACGACGGGCGCGTCGCGCGACACGCGGTGGATCACGCGGGGATCGCCATCGAGCGGCAGCGCGTACACGGGGACGCTGGTCGTCGGGGCGGGCGGCGGCCCGCCGGGTCCACCGATCTGCAGGCGCATGCCGCCGTACACGGCGACCCCGCCGCGCGGGTATGCCGCGAGGCTCGTGATCCCGCCCGGCGTCTCGGGCGGCGGGTGACCGAGCGAGTCGGCGAAGGGGAGGTTCTTCCGGAACGTGCCGTCGGCAGCGAACAGGCTGATCGCGCCGCGGCCGATGTCGGCGACGGCGACGGTGCCGTCGTCGAGCACGGCGAGCGCGGTCGGCGCGAGCAGCTCACCGGGGCCGCCGCCGCGCTTGCCGAAGCTGCGCAGGAAGCGGCCGCGCGCGTCCAGCACGACGACGCGGTGATTGCCGGCGTCCAGGATGTGCAGGTTGTCGTTCCGGTCGAAGTCGACGCCGCTCACGTTCGAGAGCAGCTCCCAGCTCTCGCCCTCGTCGGCGCCGACCCGGTAAACAGTCGTGGCGCTGCCCGGCAGCGCGCGGTCCTGCGCCGGCAGCGTGGTCTGCTGCGCGAGCGCGGGCGTGGCGAGCGCGAGCAGCAGCACCGGCAGACAGCGTCTCATGGGAAACTCCGGTTCGGGAATCGACGGGCGGCGGACCGTGCCACCTGCTACCGTGATGCCGTCCGCGCGGGAAGGGTTGCCCCGGGATCTGCGCGGGCGACCAGGAGCCCGGCGCATGAGGCGGCCGCGTCCCGCCCGCGTCCCGAGGACGCGAGCGATGCGTTCCCCGGGGAGGCTGGCTATCCCTACTCGGTGTGGAGCGCGACCAGCGGATCGACGCGCGCGGCGCGGAGCGCGGGAATGGCGGCGGCCAGGAGCGCCGCTCCGAGGAGGATGGTGCTGAAGGCGATGAACGTGAGCGGGTCGAACGGGCTCACGCCGTACAGGAACGCGGCCAGGAAGCGGGAGACGGCGAGCGCGAGCGCGACCCCGAGCAGGGTGCCGGTGAGGCCGAGCAGGAGCCCCTGGCGGAGCATGAGCCGCACGATGCTCGGGGTGTCGGCGCCGATCGCCATGCGAATGCCGACCTCGCGGGTGCGCTGCGCGACGCTGTAGGCCATCACCCCGTAGACGCCGATCACGGCCAGCAGCAGCGCCATGCCGGCGAAGATGGAGAGCAGCCGGGCGAGAACGCGGTCGCCCTGGAACGTGCTTTCCAGGATCGCCTCCATGGAACGCACCTGGTAGAGCGGCACGTTCGAGTCGAGCGCCTGCAGCTCGGCACGCAGCAGCTCGCCGACCGAAGCGTCGGGCAGGCCGGAGCGCACGGCCAGCGCGAGCGCGTGCGCCGGCCGCTGCGCGACCGGCAGGAAGAACATTGCAGGTGCCTCCTCGTCGCCGCCCCACTCCCGGTAATCGGCCACGACGCCCACGATCTCGCGCGTCCCGGAGTCGAGCAGCAGCTGCCGCCCGAGCGCGCTCGCCCCTGGCCAGTGTCGCCGCGCAAAGCTCTGGTTGACGACCGCGACCGGCACCCCGTCGCGCCGGTCACCGGCGCGCAGCGAGCGCCCCTCCAGCAGCTCGACGCCGAACGTCTCGAAGAACGCCGGATCGATGAGGCGGTACTGAGCCACCGGGCGTTCCGCGTCGGACACCTCACCCATCCCCTCGATCCGGTAATAGGAGCCGGCGCCGCCCGTCATCGGCAACGCGCTCGCGAGCGTCACCCGCTCCACGCCAGGCCGCGCCGCAAGCCGGTCGCGCAGCTCCTCGTAGAACGCCAGCGCGCGCAGGCTGTCGGCATACGGCCCGGTCTCGGGCAGCGCGATGCGGCCGGTCATGATGCCGTCCGCGCGGAAGCCGACGTCCACGCCCGCCACGCTCCGGTACCCCCGGATGAGCAGCCCGGCGCTGATCAGCAGCACGACCGCGAGCGCGATCTCGGCGACCACGATGCCGCTCCGCAGCCGGCCGCGCTGCGCGCCGATCGTCGCGCCCCGGGCCCCGGCATCGCGCAGCGCGGAGGCGAGGCCGGCCCGCGTCGCCTGCAGCGCGGGGGCGAGCCCGAACAGCAGGCCGGCGATCACCGAGACCGCGGCGGTGAAGGCCAGCGCGCGGCCGTTCAGGGCGACGCGATCGACCATTGGCAGGTTCTCCGGCATTATCGTGAGCAGCCACTTCACGCCCCAGATCGAGAGCAGCACGCCTAGGCCGCCACCCACCAGCGCGAGCACCACGCTCTCGGTGAGCAGCTGCCGGATGATCCGCCATCGTCCGGCCCCGAGCACGGTGCGCAGCGCGATCTCCCGCTCCCGTGCCGCCGCCCGCGCCAGCAGCAGGTTGGCCACGTTCGCACACCCGATCAACAGCACGAACGCCACCGCCACCACGCAGATGGCCGCCGCCCGCCGGAACGTGTCGTTGAAGAGCGCCTCCGCGAGCGGCTCGATGCGCACCTGCACGCCGGTGTTGCTTTCCGGGAACGTCTGCTCCAGGGCGCGCAGCGCGGCCGCCAGCTGCTCGGCCGCTCGTTCGGGCGCGGCACCCGCATGCAGCCGGCCCACGACCGCCAGCCAGCGACTCATGCGCGGCTCGGTTCCGTCGAAGCGCAGCGGCGTCCAGATGTCGGCGCGCGGGTCCGGGAAGTAGGCGCCGGCGGGCAGCACACCGACCACGGCGTGCGGCGCGCCATCCAGCACGAGCGTCTCCCCCAGCACGTCCGGGCGGGCGCCGAAGCGGCTGCTCCAGAGCCCGTCGCTGATCACTACCACGAGCGCGCCGCCGGGCTGCGCGTCCTCCGGCAGGAAGCCGCGTCCGAGCGCGGGCTCGATGCCGACGACGCGGAACAGGTTCGCCGTCACGCGCGTCCCGCTCACCCGCTCGGCATCGGTACCGCCGGCGATGTTCATGCTGCCGGCCGACCACCCGGCCAGCTCGATGGCGTCGGCGCGGGTGCTCACGTCGCGGAAGTCCGGAACCGAGAACGACAGGTACTGCCAGCCGCGGCCGGGGTTCGTGCCCCAGACACGCAGCAGCCGGTCCGCCTCGGGATAGGGGAGCGGGCGGATCAGCAGCGCATCGAGCGCGCTGAAGATGGTCGTGTTGGCAGCGATGCCGAGGGCGAGCGAGGCGGCCGCGACGACGTAGAGCAGCGGTGCGCGGAGCATGCCGCGCAGGGCGTAATGCGCGTCGCGGAGGAGCTGATCCATGGCGTCGATCTCGAGCGCGAAGGGTGTGCAGCGACGGTCGTGGAGACCTACGTCGAACGCTCGCGACGGGTTTCGCGAGCCGATTTCCCGGCATCGCCAGGCGCTCGCTCGCAAAAAAAATGCTTGCTCTTTCGCGCGCGAGTATATACGGTGTTGTCACTGTCAACGACAGTCTGCTCGACGCGGAGTGCGCCTCGACCGGTCGTCGTCGCTTGGATGGCGATGGATCAGCGGAGCGAAAAGCCGGTCGGGAATGGCGACGACGAGGTCGTCAGGGCTGTCGACTCGGCCACCTATTCAAGGGGACAGAACATGGCAACACGCCGTAAGACCGCAAAGCGCGGTGCGAAGAAGGCCACGCGAAAGACCGCCAGGAAGTCGACTCGCCGGGCGGGCGCTCGCAAGGGCGCGCGGAAGGCGACGAAGCGGACGGGCGCACGCAAGGCCGCGAAGCGGACGGCCCGCAAGAGCACGGCGAAGAAGGCCGCGCGGCGCCCCCGCAAGGCCGCGAAGAAGACGGCCCGCAAGACCGCCCGCAAGGGCGCACGCAAGGCCGGCGCCCGTAAGACGGCTCGCAAGGGTGCAGCCAGGAAGACCGCCCGCAAGGGCGCACGCAAGACCGCCCGGAAGGGCGCACGCAAGACCGCCCGGAAGGGCGCACGCAAGACCGCCCGGAAGGGCGCACGCAAGACCGCCCGGAAGGGTGCAC
>DATHVV010000193.1:0-7573 GCA_035461105.1 Longimicrobiales bacterium
GCCGCGCACTTCAGGCGGCAGGCTCTCGACCCGAATCGGATCATCGTCGGTGAGCAGCAGCACGCGCTCCAGGGTATTGCCGAGCTGCCGCGCGTTGCCGGGCCAGGGGTAGGCCTCGAGTACGGCGAGGGCGTCGGGGTCAAGGCGCCGCAGCGGCTGGCGCAGCTGCCGGCAGAATCGCTCCAGGAAGTGCTGCGCGAGCGGGGCGACGTCTTCCGGGCGTTCCCGCAGCGGCGGCACCTCGATCGGGATCACGTTCAGCCGATAGAACAGGTCCTCCCGGAACAGGCCTGTCGCTACGGCCGCCTCGAGCTCGCGGTTCGTGGCGGCGACGACGTGCGCATCGACCTCGATGTCATGGATTCCGCCCACGCGTCGGAACCGGCGCGTCTCCAGGAAGGCGAGGAGCTTGGCCTGGGCCGCGGGCGGCATGTCGCCGATCTCATCCAGGAAGATGGTACCGCGATGGGCGAGCTCGAAGAGTCCCTGCTTGGCCGTGCGGGCATCGGTGAAGGCGCCCGCGTCATGACCGAACAGCTCGGACTCGACGAGATGCTCCGGCAGGGCACTGCAGTTGACGGCGATGAAAGGATGAGCGGCGCGCGGGCCCCGCGCGTGCAGGGCACGGGCGATCACGTCCTTCCCGCAGCCGCTCTCGCCACGGATCAGCACGTTGACGGCGCTACCCTTCAGCGCCAGCCGCATCACCAGCTCGGCGATCTTGCGTACCGCATGGGAGCGTCCGACGAGCGTTACATCGGAGAATTGCCAGCGGAACCCCTCACGGTACTGCTCCAGCTCGCGGTGCAGGCCGCGCGCCTCGAGGGCCTGCTCGACGAGCAGCAGCAGCTCGGGCATCCCCACCGGCTTCTCCATGAAGTGGTGAGCCCCCGCACGGACGGCCGCGACCGCGGTCTGCACTTCGCCGTACGCGGTCATCATGATGATCGGCACGCCGGCGGCGATGGCATGGATGCGCGGAATCAGGTCGATGCCGAGCCCGTCGGGGAGCCGCAGGTCGAGCAGCACGAGGTCGGCCGGCGTGCTGGTCATGGCCTGGAGCAGCGCGGCGCCATCGCCGACGCTCTCGACTTCATACCCGTTCTCACGCAGGTGCTCCTCCAGCCACAGCCGGATCAGCATCTCATCGTCGCAGACCAGGATCCGGTGCTTCCTCATACCGCCTCGCAGGTCTCCGCCGGTTCGGGCATCAGTTCGGCCGTCGTGGCGAGCGGAAGCACGATCGTGAACGTGGAGCCCACGCCGCTCGCCGTGTCGATCTCGACGCGCCCGCCGTGCCGCTCGATGACCTCGCGCGTGATCGACAGGCCCAGTCCGGTACCACTGTGGCGGGTAGTGAAGAACGGCTTGAAGACGTGCTCGAGGTCGGCGGGTGCGATGCCGCGGCCGGTATCGGCAACAGCGATCCGAACGCTGCCGGCACGCGCGCTCGAGGTGATCACGACGCCGCCCCCCGACGGTGTCGCCTGCACGGCGTTCATGAGCAGGTTGACGAGGGCCTGTACCAGCAGGTCCTCGTCCGCCCGCACCCGGGGAAGGGTCGCGTCGAGCGTCTGCGCGAGCTGCACGCCGCCGCGGTCGGCAGCGGGCTGTATCAGGCGCACCGCGCGCCGCACCACGGCGTTGGCGTCCACCGCGACCAGCTGCGGCGTCGCCGGGCGAGCGAACGAGAGCAGGTCGCGGACGGCCAGCTCGATCCGGTGCGACTGCCGGGTCATCTCCTCCAGTATCGGGGTGAGGCCGGGCTCCGTGCCGAGGCGGCGGCGCACCAGGTCGAGGCCGTTGGCGATGCCGACGACCGGGTTCTTGATCTCGTGCGCCACGCCGGCGGCAAGCTCACCGACCGTGGCGAGCTGCTGCGCCCGCTCGATCTCGGCATGGTGCAGCTCGCGGACGCGGGCGGACGTCTGCTCCAGCCGCGCGGTCATGTCGTTGAACGCGCTCGCGAGCGCGCCGACCTCGCCGTCGTGCCGCTCATCGACCCGGGCCGAGAGGTCGCCTCCGCCCACCCGGCGCGCCGCCGCGACCAGCCGCTGCACGGGTGCGACGATCCCGCCCGCGACCAGCCAGGCGGTCAGCACCAGCAGGACGCACAGCCCGGCGGCGAAGGCCAGCGAAAGGGACCGCAGCCGCTGGAGCGGACCGAGCACTTCCGCGAGCGGGGCCTCGGCCAGGTACGTCCAGCCGACGTCCGGGAGTCGCACCGCCGTTCCGAGCACCGGCTCACCGGCGCGGTTCCGGTAATGCGCGAACGGCACGGCCGTGCCGTGCAGCGGGGTGTTCAATGGTTGGGTGAAGTCCAGCGGCCCGCCGGACGTGCTGAAGATCGGCCTGCCCTGTTCGTCCAGGATGAAGGACTCCAGGCTGCCCTGCGATCGCGGCCCGCCGAACATGACCCGGAAGCCACGCGGGCCAATGACGCCGCCCAGGTAGGCGACCGTGAGCCGGTGCTCATCGCGCACGGGCGTGAGCAGCCGCAGTCGCGGCGAGTCGCCCGGCAGCAGCGCGAATGTGATCGGCGTGCGCTCCGGGACGCGCATGGCCTCGCGGTCCAGTCGACCGGTGTGCGCCAGCACCTTCCCGTCCGGCAGGAGCAGGAACAGCGCGTCGAAGGCGCTCAGCTCCTCGTTCTTCCGGGTGAGGTGTCGCTCGAGCTCGGCCGGCGTGACCAGTCCCGTCATGGGGCCGGAGGCCCGGCCGCCGGCGGTACGAACGCCAGCCACCAGGAAGTCGTTGCCGGCCGTGAGCAGCTGGAGCTCGCGCAGCTGCCGCTGGACCTCGTCCTGAATCTGTCGGGCCTGAATCTGGGCCAGCTCCTGGACGTCGCGCTCCAGGAGCCGCTCGATGATGCCGCGGCTGCGCAGATAGCCGAGCATGTTGGACGCGAGCAGGGGCAGCAGCGAGAACACCAGGAACCAGCCGAGCAGGCGCCAGCGGAGCGGGCGCCCGGTCGGAGCGTGGTCCCGGACAGGGGTGAAGGGGCCGGTCAATAACAGCGGCATTACGGGTCTCCGGTGGCCGCCGATCTCGGACATACGGGGGGGGAACTGTCGCACGATAGCACCGCGCGGGTCCGCTCGGAAGCCCGTCGGCACCAGCCCGCCGCGTATTTCCGCTCAGGCGGTAGGACTCATACGATACCCGAGGTACGTCATCAGGAGCATGAACGCGAGTGCTGCCAGCGCCGCATACGTCCACGGGTCGGGCCCCGGCCGCGCGCCGCGCCGTCGGTCGAGGAACGGCAGCAGCAGCAGGAGTACGCCGGCCACGCCGAAACCCAGCACCCCGACCAGCTCGCCCTCGATGCCGGCAATGTGCGCCGGCAGGTATTTCAGCGTCTGAAACATGAACATGAAATACCATTCCGGGCGGATCCCGGCGGGCGCCGCACCGAACGGGTCCGCCTTCTTGCCCAGCTCGGCGGGCAGGAACGCCGCCAGGCTGGTCAGCAGGGCCAGCGCGACGAGCCAGCCGACCAGGTCGCGCATCAGGAAGTGGGGGAAGAACGGCACCGTGCGGCGTACCCCGCCGTTGCGTTCGACGGACGGCGGCACGCTCATGCCGTGCTTCTGCACCAGGAGCAGATGGAGACCGATGAGCAGGATGGCCATGCCGGGCAGCACGGAGATGTGCAGCGCATAGAAGCGCGTGAGCGTGGCTCCCGTCACGTCTTGGCCGCCGCGCAGCAGGCGCCCGATGAACGGGCCGACCAGCGGAATCACCTCGGGGATCTGGGTGCCGACGCGAGTCGCGAAGAAAGAGAGCTCGTTCCAGGGGAGCAGGTAGCCCGTGAAGCCCATGCCGAGCGCGACACAGAACAGCGCCACACCGCTCATCCAGGTCAACTCGCGAGGCGGGCGGTACGCCTTCAGGAGGATGGTGCTGAACAGGTGCACGAAGATCGCGAACACCATGAGGTTTGCGCCCCATGCATGCACCGAGCGCATCAGCCAGCCGAACTCGACCTCCGCCATGAGGAACTTCACCGACTCGTAGGCGCCCTCGGCGCTGGGCCGGTAGTAGAAGAGCAGCAGCACCCCGGTCGCGACCTGCAGCAGGAACAGGAAGAGGATCATGCCGCCGAGGTAGTACCAGGAGGTATGGCGGTGGATCGGTACCTGCTTCTTCTGCGCCAGCGGCAGCATGGCGCGATACCCGGTTCGCGCCTCCAGCCAGTCTGCGATCCGGACGCCGTACCCGGCGCGCGTGCTCATGCGCCCACCTGCCGCGTTACCAGGATCTGGTCGCCGCGCACCTTCACCTCGAAGGGCACGAGCGGCGCGGGCGGCGGTCCGGCGATGTTGCGACCGTTCAGGTCGAAGTGTCCGTTGTGGCACGCACACCAGATATGGCCGATGTCCTCGCGGAACTGCACGGTGCAGGAGAGGTGCGTGCAGATGGCGGAGAATGCGCGGATCTGCCCGTCCGGAGTGCGGATGATGATGCCGGGGCTGGTGCCGAACTTGAAGATCTGGCCGGTGCCCGGTGCCAGGTCGGCCGGCTTGAGCGAGAGCACCACCGAGCTCACGCTGGACTCGGCGTTGAGCGGCGGGATCACGTAGCGGCTCACCGGGTACACCGCGGCGAGCGTCAGACCGCCGGCGCCCGCGCGCAGCACGAGCCCCAGGAAGTCCTTCCGTGACACGCCCGCATCCTTTGCTTCGTGTTTCATGGCGCTTCCGTTTTCCTGCGATCGGTTCGGTCCAGCTCGCGGATCCGCAGCAGCAGACCGAACACGAGGATGAGGATCAGCGTCGTGGAGACGGCCAGTCCGGCGCGGCGGAAGCCGTGCTCCTCGAGCGCCGCCGCGCCGCGCCGCGCCGCTATGTCAGTGACCGCGAGCCCGGCCTCGATCTCCTCGCGCATCGGTTCCATCCGGAATGCGTGGATCGCCGCCCGCGCCCGCACCACCGCGTCGTTCGCATCCTCGAGCCGGAACAGCGCCTCGCTCACCTCCATGCCGGCGTTCTCCGCGCGGTGCAGTATGGCGCGGCTTTGCTCCCGCTCGTGCTGCAGCGAGTCGAGCAGCACCTGCATCAGTGTGAACTCGTTGCCGATCGTGTCACCGGCCGCATGGCACCGGCCGCACACGAGCTCGTTGCGGAGGCCGAGGGCGTCGTCGTCCGGCTCGCTGATGTCGTGCTTGCCGTGACAGGTGGCACAGCCTGGCAGCCCGCCTTCCGCGAAGGGCTGCTCGTGACCCGAATCATCGAAGAACTCGGCGATGGTAGCATGGCACTGGCCGCATACGTTGCGCACGGACTCCACGCCCGGCGGTGCCGCGCCGTGGTTGCCGTGGCAGTCGTTGCAGGTCGGCGCCGACAGGTCGCCGTGCTCCAGCAGCATGCGCCCGTGTACGCTGGCGCGGAATTGCTCGAGCTGGTCGATCGGCAGACCCCGCTCGCTCATCCAGCGCTCCGCATGACAGCCGCCGCAGGTCTCGGCGACGTTACCGGGAAAGACCGTGGAGGTCGGATCGCTGGGTGGCCGGGTGCGGTGGGCCGGATGGCAGCTGGTGCAGGTCGCGACCTGCGGGTCGTTCGCTTCCCTGAGCCGCTCGCCGTGGCGCGAGCTGTAGTACTCGGTCACCTGATCCACGCGCAGCGACGGATTGAAGCGGCGCATGAAGGCCGCGTTGCTGTGGCAGCGCCCGCACAGCTGCGGGATCTCCTGGCGGGTGGGCTTCGCCATGAACCCTGCGCCGGGCCGCTCGCGCAGCGCCCCGTGGCAGTCGAGGCAGCTGAATCCCTTCTCGGCATGCACGTCGCTCGGGAACTGCTCGGCCGGCTCCCGCAGCCTCGGTACCTGCTGCTCGAGGTGGCAGCGCGCGCAGGTCTCCGGCCGCGGCGGCGCCTGGGGCGCGGCCGGCCCGGCGAGCGCGAGCGCGGCGGCGAGGGCGCCCGGCCACGGGCGCAGCGCGCGGAGCACTGCCGCCGCGAGCGAGTGAAAGCGAGGAGGGCTCATGGTGCACCCGGGCTGCCGCTGCGGTGGCACCGCAGGCACATGCCGCGGCTCTGCCGGCCGAGACGATTCGCGGCGAAGCCGCTGCCATGCGGATTGATGCCCCAGCCGCCGCGCGCGGAATGGCACCGGGCACAGTCGTTCTGGGCATGACAGGATGCACAGCTCTCGAGCGACTGGCGCGCCGCCTGGCCATGCCCGACCAGCCAGAGCGTGCTGCCGCCATGGTAGACCACGTCGGCACGACCGGCCGCGCTTCGCCCCGCGCCCTGGTGGCAGCTGCGACAGAACAGCTCGCTGCTGTGGCACGAGCTGCATTGCATTTCGCTGCCGAAGGATTCGGGACCGTGGCGCGCGACGAAGTTCCGATCGTGGAACTCGGGATCGCGCGAGCCGGCATGGCACGCCGTGCAGCTCGCGCGATCGTGACAGCCGGTGCAGGCCGCCTCGGTCGCGCCGCGTGCCTGGTGCTGCTTCTCGAAGCCGGCCGGGTGCACGCGGGGCGCGCGTCGGAAGCGGACCCCGCGCGGGTCGTCCCTGGATGGGACAGGCTGCGCCACCACCGCCGCGTTCGGCAACGAGTGACATGCGCGGCAGCTCGCCTGGGCATGGCAGCTGGCGCAGGTGGCCGCGTTGCGTCGCGCGTCCGCGCCGTGGCGCCACTCCCATTCCGGAGTGTGCGACGCCGGGCGGGCATATCGCGCGCCGCGGCCGGCGAGCAGCGTCGCGACCCGATCGTCGCGGGCCAGTGCTTTCACCGCATCCAGCTGCTCGCCATTCAGGTGACAGCGATCGCAGCTCTCACGGGCGTGACAGGTGGCGCAGCTGCCGTCGGCAGCTGTGCCGTGCTCATGCAGGAAGCCGGTGCTCGCATGCGTGCCGGGGCGGGGCAGGGCCGCGATGCGCGTCGTGCTCCAGGAGCGCACCTCGCCGAGCGGCAGGTGGCAGCGCTGGCACCGATCGGCCGCCTCCAGGTGTTCGCCTCCGCCGTGACAGCGCAGGCACAGGTCCGGTCGCGGCCCACCGACCGACATGCGCTCGGCGCTGCCGGTCGCATGGCACGCGCCGCAGTCAGCGTCGACGCGCGTCGCGTGGATCGGGTGCGAGAACGTGAGATTGCTCGCGGGACGCTTCGCGCCGGTCCAGGTCACGCGCGCCGCGCGGGTCCCATCGTGGCAGCGTTCGCAGGTGGCCGGCTCGGGGTAAGCCGCCGCCGGGATGCCGGCCTCGATGCCGGCGTGACAGCCGGTGCACAGCGGGAAGAGGCGGGCATGCCGGCTGTGCGGGAACCCTTCTTCGGACGCCGGGCTTCCGGTCCCGGGCGCCGCCGGCGCGAGCAGCTGCAGCATGAGCAGCAGGACGGGCAGGGCACTCATGGGCGCCTCCCGGTGCTGCCGCTCATGCCGGGCTCCGGTCCCAGCGTCCACTCCAGGCGCACCTGACCGCGCACCTGGGTCCAGTCCACGCCCGTTCCGGTGCGGTCCACCAGGTGCCGGTACGCGACCAGATGCGCGGTTGCGCGGGTGCGCGGGTTCAGCGCCCAGCCCCCATCGATCCCGCCGCCGAGCACGACGCCGTCGGTCAGCTGGAA
>DATHVV010000194.1:0-8051 GCA_035461105.1 Longimicrobiales bacterium
CGGCGAATCGCGCCGTAGCGGCTGAGCGGCACGCTCGCTCGCTCACCCTGCGCATCCACCAGCTCGACCGACAGGTCCACGGGCGGCTTCGGCTCGTCCTTCGACCTGCGCGCCTCGCGCTGCCGCGCCGCTTTCGCCGCCCGCTCCGCACGCTTCGCTGAATCGCGCGCCGCCACCTTCACCGACGCGTTCGCCACCTTCGTCGACGCGTTCGCGGCCAGGTCATTGCGGGCCGCCTTCGCCGCACCGCTCGCCACCGCACCGTTGTCGGCCAGCTTCGTCGAATCACTCTGCGTGCTGTCCGCCGCCGGGTCCTTGCGCGGCGGCGGCAGGTCGGCGGTCGGCATGAGCAGCAGCTCCAGCGAATGCGCCGGCGTCAGTGCGAGCGCCTGCTGCACGCTGTCCGAGAGCGTCAGCTCGAGTGCCGCGGGCGGCCCCAGCCGCGTCGTGTCCTCCCCGGCGATCCGGTTGTTCCAGCCGACCGTGAGCGCCCAGTTGCTCAGCGTCGCGCCCTCGGTGTGGTAGCGCAGGTTGAGCCCGCTCTCCTTCCAGGACGCCAGGCTGTCGCCCCGGATCGTCACGCCGGGCTCGCCCGTCGCGAGATCGATGTCTTCCTCGAAGGTCGCGATCGGGGTGAAGCTGCCGTGCTGGAAGCGCGTGATGTACATGGTGCGCGGCAGCCAGTCCGCGGCGGTCCGGTGGTCGCGGAAGAGCGGCAGGTAGCGCGCGTCGTCGCGCAGCGTCGCATCCAGGAACGCCGAGATGTAGACCTCCGCGAAGCGACGCTGCTCCGCCGCCGGCAGCAGCCCGCGCAAATCCAGGATGCGTGCGCTGCGCGGTCCGCTGTCGTGCGCACCCCAGACGCTGTTCCACTGACCGTGGTTCGCGCGGTACACGTACACCGCGCTCTTGAAGCGGGACGTCGTATCGGTGAATGCCACCCGCTGGTACTGGCGCAGCCCCATGAAGCTGGAGACATCGCCATCGTGCGAGCCGTGGAAGACCAGGTAGTTCACGTCGCTCACCGGCACCAGCCGGTCCTGCGGACGGTACTGCCCGTCCACGGGCGCGATCGCGATGATCGAGCGGATGCCGTACCCGAAGTCGAACGCGACGCTGCCGTCGTCCGGGTAGTGGCGCAGCCGGTTGAACGTCGCCGCGTGACCGACCGCCTCGCCGCCCCGCGAGTGCCCGATCAGCGCTACCCGCGCCAGGTCCACCTTGCCGTGGAACGGATTGCCCTGCTCCGCGTGGAATTTCGCGAACTGCTCGACGTGCTTCAGCAGGAACCAGCCGCGCGCATCGTTCTCGCCCCGGATGTTGCCGTTGATGAAGTTCTCGTCGACCGATGCGAAGATGTAGCCGCGGCTCGCGAGCAACTCCCCCAGGTAGCCGTAGCCCGGGTCGGAGAAATCCTTCATGTCGTGGTTGCCGTGCACGATCAGCACGAGCGGAAACGGACCCGCGCCCTCCGGATACCAGACCCGCCCGTTCAGCGGCATCTCCTTCGGCGTGAACCCCCAGTAGCGGTTCCGCGACTTCGCATTCTCACCCAGGTCCACGAGCTTCGACGCGTCCACCGGCTCCGTCCTGAGGGTGACACTGTCGCGGTACTCGCGGCGATGTCGGTCCGTGCCGCTCCCGTAGTACAGCCGCCGCACCACGTGCGGCCCCGGCCGCGCGGGATCGGGCGCTGCCAGCGTGTGGCGCGCGAGCACGACGTCGGCATCGGACTCCGCCAGCTTGAGCGGCGCGGCACACGAGGCGAGCGCGAGCAGCGCGCCCGCTGCAGGCGCGCCGCAAGTACGTCGAAGCAATTTCATCCGGGATATTCCTGTCCGCATCTGGCGGGCGCGCAGGAACCACTGTGGAGCGATCTCATCCGGGAAATTCCTGCATCAGGTCGAGCACGCGGCGCAGGTTCTGGGGCACCGCGCACTCCAGCTCCCAGCGCCAGCCGGTGGCGGGCAGGATCTCGGTGTGCACGGTCGCCGCCAGGTGCAGCGGCGCGAGCACCCGCGCGATGACGAAGGCGCGCTCCAGCTGCTCGCGCGGCGCGAGCTCCCGCCACGGCTCGAGGTAGACCTCGCGCAGCTGACGCTGCGATTCCATGGAGCTCTCCGCCACCAGGCTGGCCGCGTCATCGAGCAGGTGGAACAGCGAGAAGAACGGATGGGCGATCGACGCCGCGGCCCAGTCCAGGAACTGCGGACCCTGCAGGCTCACCTGGATGTGCTTCGCGAGCAGGTCGCCGTGCTCCAGCGCCGGCGGTACCGGCAGCGCTGACAGCTCCTCGCACATCTCGAGCAGCCGCGGCTCCAGCAGCACCACCTGCTGCATCTGCGCGCGCGTCAGGCCGCAGGCGCCGCCCAGCAGCATCGCGGCCCCGTCGCGCAGCAGCTTCGGGATCCGGTGCGCGAGCACGTCCAGCGTCCGCACCGGCACGCCCAGCTCGCGCAGATCGGCGGTCCGCGTGATGGTCGCGATCTGCAGCTCGGCGAGCGCGCGTGCCGCATCCTCCCAGAGCGTCTCCTCGCGCGTCTCCTCGAGCGGCGCGCTCACGTCCTCCAGCTCGCGCACCAGGTACCAGCCGCGCGTCTCGTCGGCCGCGATCAGCTCGGGAACGTACTGCGGTAAGTGCCGGTGCAGCCACTCCGCGAGCGCGGGCGCATGCCCGAACACCGGCGGTACCGCGCGGAAGAGATAGCTGCTCCCCTCCGCACGCAGCCGCATCACGAACTTGCGCTCCCACGCGCGCAGCTGCTCCGGGCTGCGCTCCACCACCAGGCCGCGCTCCCGCAGCTGCGCCGCCGCCCACGCCAGCGCCTGCACGTACCAGCCGTGCTGCGTCCAGGGCGCTCCCCGCGCCGGCACCGCCCCGGTCGTGCGCGCGAACCAGTCCTGCAGCAGGTCCCGCAGCTCCACCGAATCGAGCCGCAGCTGACCCAGGTCCGAGTGCGAGACCCAGGTCGCCGCCAGCGGCATGTCGTGCGCCGCCGAGTGGTTCTCCAGCTCGTAGATCCGCTCCCGTTCGCCCGTCACCGCGTCGAGCTGGTCGCGCGCACAGCGCAGCACCGTCGTCTCCGCGCCGAAGCGCGCGGCGACCGCGCGCGTCACGTGGTCCGTCGCCTGCCAGTCGTGCTCGGTGGCATCCTCCCAGTGCGGCAGGCGCCACTCACCGTGAATCTGCAGCATGAGCAGGCGAGGCTCCAGCGGATGCGAGAGCAGAACGCGATAGATCGTCACGGGTCCTTGCGGCTGGCCGGGGATTGCCCTGAAGGTGGCCCGCCCCGCCCCGGCTACGCAAGGCTACGTGCGCGCCGGCTGCTCCCGCTCCCGACGCCAGAGCACGTACGAGTACACCACCGGCACGAGCGACGCGCCGCCCAGCGCCGCGATGCTCAGCCAGGGCGCCACTACCCACGGCAGGAACGCCGCCGCCATGCAGACCAGTCCCCCCGCGACGAACGTGCGACCGCCCACGCGATGCGTGCTCCGCCACACCGCCTCGCTCTCCAGCGTCCACGGCGTCCGAATGCCCATCCACCAGTTCGAGCGCAGCCGCGGCAGGTAGTTGCCCAGCGCCGCGAACATGAGCCCCAGGCCGAACAGCATCGCACGCGACGCGTTCACCGTGTAGCCCAGCGCCACGCCCAGCGTCAGCGCATGCAGACCCAGCATGCCGATCGTCAGCACGTTCAGCAGCACCCAGAACGTCTCGTCGAACCGCTCGTAGTTGCGCCGCCGCGGATCGATCCGCCGCAGCACCGGCAGCAGGATCCACAGCGCCGCTCCCATCAGCGGACCGAAATACGCATACGGAAAGCGCGGACCCCAGTCGTCGATCTCGCCCCGGAAGTTCCAGTGCGTCGGCACCTGGTCCGGCAGGCGCGCATAGATGAACGACGTCGCCACCGCCGCCACCGCGATCAATAGCGGACCGAGCCATTTCCGGTTCATCGTTCCCCTCCTGCTCCCATCAGCCGCAGCAGCTGCTCGAGCGCCTCATGGAAGACCGTGGTGTCCAGCGAGTACACGATGCTGCGGCCCTGCCGCTCCGCCTGCACCAGCCCCGCCTCCTTCAGCACCCCCAGGTGGTGCGAGATCGACGCGCCCGTGATCGAGAACCGCGACGCGATCTCCCCCGCCGCCAGGTCCCCGTTCTCACGGAGCGCCCGCAGGATCTCGCGGCGAGTCGGATCGCCGAGCGCGCGCAGGGTCAGGTCGAGTGTCATTTAGATAACCGCCTAAATATTGCCCCCGACCGCCCGCCGCGCCAGTCCCTTGGTGGCCCCTCGAGCACTGTTCGCGGAGAATGTTGGTGGAAAACCAGGGCTGGAGGGTGCTTCCACGGGACTTTGCGGCGTCGGTGCGCCAGGCCGCCCACCCGGCCGACCGGCCCCTTCCGAACACCAACAGGTTGCGCGAACAGTGCTCGATGGCTCCCCGAGCTGGCCGACCAACAGTCTGCGCGAACAGTGCTCTATGGCGCCGCGAGCTGTCCGACCAACAGGTTGCGCGAACACTGCTCGATGGCGCCGCGAGCTGTCCGACCAACAGTCTGCGCGAACAGTGCTCGATGGCCCCGCGAGCTGGCGCGCGCTCCGGCGCGGCCCAGCGTGCCTTCCAGCGGCGCGCCCCTCGCCGTACGTTTGCGGCGGACCTCTCGCAGGAGCCCCGAAATGCTCGAACGCGTACCGCTGCGCCGGCCCGCCCGGGCGCTCATCGCTATCTGGCTGCTCGCCGGCTGCGCCGCGGCGCCACAGCAGGAGCAGACCGCCGACCTGGTGCTGCGGGGCGGCCGGATCGTGACCGTCGACTCCGTCCATCCGGAAGCCGAGGCGCTGGCCGTGTCCGGTTCTCGAATCGTGGCGCTCGGCACGAACGAGGAGATCGCGCGCTGGATCGGGCCGGATACGCGGGTGATCGAACTGGCCGGACGGCTCGCGATCCCCGGCTTCATCGAGGGACACGGCCACTATCTCGGGCTGGGCGAGGCGAAGCTGAACCTCGACCTGATGAGCGTGCGGAGCTGGGACGAGATCGTGGCGATGGTGGCCGCGGCTGCGCGCGACGTATCCGCCGACGCATGGATCGTGGGGCGCGGCTGGCACCAGGAGAAATGGGACCGGGTCCCGGAGCCGAACGTGGAGGGCGTGCCGTTGCACGCGTCTCTGGACGCGGTGAGCCCGGACAACCCGGTCTTCCTGGAGCACGCCTCGGGGCACGCTGCGCTCGCGAACCGGCGGGCGCTCGAGCTGGCCGGCATCACCCGCACGACGCCCGATCCGGCTGGCGGCACGATCGTGAAGGATGCGCAGGGTGAGCCGACCGGACTGCTGCGCGAGACCGCAGCCGACCTGGTGGCGCGCGCGATGTCTCGCTCGGACGCCCGGCGGAGCAGCGCAGACCGGGACGCGCAGCGGCGCCGCATGGTGGCGCTCGCGGGCGCGGAGGCGCTCTCGAAGGGGGTGACCTCTTTCGTCGACGCCGGCACCGGCTTCGGTACCGTGGACTTCCTGAAGGGACTCGAGGCGGAGGGGGCGCTCCCGGTGCGTCTCTACATCATGCTGTCGGGCACCGTCGCCGAGCTGACCGAGAAGCTGCCGCAGTATCGCATGGTCGCGGACAGCAACGACTTCCTGGTCGTGCGCTCGATCAAGCGCAGCATCGACGGCGCCCTCGGGTCGCACGGCGCATGGCTGCTCGAACCCTATGCAGACATGCCGTCGAGCACCGGGCTGGCCACCGATGACCCGGCGGATATCGCCCGCGTGGCGGAGCTGGCGCTCGAGCATGGCTATCAGCTCGGCGTGCACGCGATCGGCGACCGCGCGAACCGCGAGGTGCTCGACATCTACCAGGCCGCGTTCGAGTCGCGGCCCGACGCGCGCGACGTTCGCTGGCGCATCGAGCACGCCCAGCACCTGCATCCGGATGACGTGCCGCGCTTCTCGGCGCTCGGCGTGATCGCGGCCATGCAGGGCGTGCACGCTACGTCGGACGGGCCGTGGATCCCGAAGCGCCTCGGCGAGGAGCGTGCCCGCACCGGCGCGTACGTATGGCGCGACCTGCTCGATCGCGGCGTGGTGATCGCGAACGGCACCGACGTGCCGGTCGAAGCGATCGACCCGATCGCCAGCTACTACGCGTCGGTGTCCCGCCGCATGAGCGATGGCCGCGTGTTCTACGGTGCGCAGCGCATGACCCGCGAGGAGGCGCTGCGCTCCTACACGCTCGACAACGCGTTCGCGATGTTCGCGGAGGACCGGCTGGGCTCGCTCGCCGTCGGCAAGCTGGCCGACATCGCGGTCCTGTCGCAGGACATCCTGCGCGTGCCCGAGGAGCAGATTCCCGCCACCGTCGTCGACCTGACGATCGTGGGCGGCGTGGTCCGCCACGAGCGCGCCGCGGCAGCCACGAGCGCCGGGCCGTGACCCGGCCCGCCACCACCGGGCGCCGCCTGCGCCGGCTCAACATCGCGCTGCTGGGCGCGCTGTGGCTCGGCGCGCTCCTCTACTGGGGCTCGCTGCCCGACCGCGTGCCCGTCCACTTCGACGCGCGCGGTCCGGACGCGTGGACCATGAAGAGCTACGCCGCCTGGTTCCTGTTGCCCATCATCGCGCTGTTCACGACCGGCATCATGTTCCTCTCCACCTGGGCGGTACGGCGTAACCCGCGGCTGCTGAACATCCCGCGCCGGCGCCAGCTGCTGGAGCTGCCGCCGGAGGAGCGCGCGCCCATACTCGACGAAGTCGCCGCGCTGCTCGAGGCGGCGACTACTGCCATGCTCCTCATCGTCGGCATCATCCAGCTGGCGACGTACCGCGCCGCGCTCGGGCTGTCCGTCGAAGGCCTGATGATGCTCGTGCTGCTGATCGCCGTGGCCGGGTTGCCGCTGCTCATCGTGTTGCTGCTGATCCGCACGTCCGCGCGCATCGATGCCGTGCATCGCGCCGCCCGCGCGCGGGGCGTACTCGAAGATCTCGGCTGAATCCGATCATGAAGACCTCGATCCGCGTCGTTGCACCCGTGCGCGCGCTGACGGTCGCCACCGTGATCGCAGCGGGCTGCACACTGCCGGGTGCAGTCGCGTGGGGAGACCGTGCTCCGACCCCGGTGATGACCACGGCCCCGGTGACGAACACGGTTCCGGTGACGGCGACGGCCAAGGTGACGGCGACGGCCAAGGTGACGGCCACTGCTCCGGTGATGGCCGGCTCCGACCCCGGGGCCGCGCTCGTAGTCGACAGCGTGCTGCAGCGCCGCCTGGAAGCACTGATCGAGGGCTTCGAGGGCGATGTCGGCATCTACGTCCGCCAGCTGCGCACGAACGCGGGGGTGGCGATCGCCGCCGACGACACGTTCCCGACCGCGAGCATGGTGAAGCTGCCGCTGCTCGCGGCGCTCCATCAGCGCGTCGAGGCCGGGGCGCTCTTCCTGGACTCGACCTACGTGCTCACGGACTCGACCGTACTGCAGACCGATGACGAGGACATCATCGCCCAGCTGCGCTGGGGCGAGCCGGTGCACCTGCGCAAGCTCGCGTTCCTGATGATGAGCACGAGCGACAACACCGCGAGCGTCTGGATCCAGCAGCTCATCGGCGGCTCCGACACGGTGAACGCGTGGCTCGACCGCAACGGCTTCGCGGTGACGCGCGACAACTCGCGGCTGCCGCACCGGCGCGAGATCTGGCGCCGCTGGGGGTGGGGCATGACCACACCCCGCGAGATCGCCGAGCTGCTGGTCCGCGTCCGTGAAGGCCGCGCCGTGTCGCGCGACGCATCCGAGTCGATGTATCGGCTGATGACGGGCAGCTACTGGCACGACGAGGCGCTGGCCGGCGTGCCACCCTGGATCGGCGTCGCGAGCAAGCAGGGCGCGGTGAACCGGTCGCGCTCGGAGGTGCTGCTCGTGGAGAGCCCGACCGGCCCGTACGTGCTCAGCGTCATCACGAAGCACCAGCAGGACGAGAGCTGGACTGCCGACAACGCCGGTTACGTGCTGCTGCGCCGCGTCTCCTGGGAGGTGTGGCACCACTTCAACCC
>DATHVV010000195.1:0-2264 GCA_035461105.1 Longimicrobiales bacterium
GGTGCGAGGCGACGGCGCGCGCGGGCTGCGCTCCGCGATCATCAGCGCGGAAGTGGCGATCGCGGTGATCGTGCTGGTGGCTGCGGGCCTGCTGGTGCGGTCGCTCGTGCGCCTCGAGTCGGTGCATCCCGGCCTGGAGGCACACGGCGCACTCACCATGGAGCTGCTCACGCCGCCCGATCTCCAGGATGCGATCCTGGCGGGATACTACGACGCGCTCCTCGAGCGTACCGCCGCGGTGCCCGGAGTGGCGGCCGTGGGCACGCTCGACGTGCTGCCCATGTCCGGCGGTTTCAATGGTGGCCCGTTCACGATCGTCGGCCGGCCGGAGCCCGCGCCGCAGCACCGCCTGAGCGCCGAGCTGCGCGCGGCGTCGCCCGGCGTCTTTGCCGCGCTCGGTATGCCGCTGCTGCGCGGCCGGGCGCTGGCGTCGTCCGACGATCGCGCCGATGCCGCGCGGGTCGTCGTGATCGATGCCACGGCGGCCCAGCGATACTGGCCGGGCGAGGATCCGGTGGGAGCGCACATCATTTACAACGAAGAGCCGTACGAGGTGGTCGGCGTGGTGGGCGGTCTGGCGCACCTGGCGCTGGACGCGGTGCGCGAGCCCACCATCTATTTCCCGAACGCGCAGGCGCCAGCGTCGATGCGTGATGATCCCGCGCTCATCGTGCGCACGTCGGTCGATGCCCTGAGTGTGCGCGACCGGGTGGTCGCCGCGGTTCGCGAGGTCAATCCGCGCGTCGCGATCGCGGGCGTGCGTCCGCTCGACAGCGTGGTGGCCGGCACACTCGCCCTGCCGCGCTTCCGGACCCTGCTGCTGGCGACGTTCGCGCTGATCGCGTTCCTGCTCGCGGTGATCGGCATTTACGGCACCGTATCCTACACGGTGCAGCGCCGGACGGCCGAGCTGGGCGTACGCATGGCGCTCGGCGCCTCACCCGGCGGTGTGCTCGCGCTCGTGGTCCGCGACGGTCTCCGTCCGGTCCTGGCCGGCCTCGTCCTCGGGCTGGCCGGCGCACTGGCCGCGACGCGCCTGCTGGCCAGCATGCTGTTCGAGCTCTCACCGCTCGACCCGGTCACGTTCTGCGCGGTACCGCTGCTGCTCGCCGTGGTCGCGGCCGCGGCCATGCTCGCGCCCGCCCGGCGTGCCGCCGCGACATCGCCCATGACCGTCCTCCGCACCGATTGAAGGGAGCATCACGTGAGCGAACGGGCCGACCTGCTGCAGGGCACGCTCGACCTGCTGATCCTCAAGAGCCTCGTCCTGGGGCCGCTGCACGGCTGGGGCATCAGCAAGCGTCTGCGCAGCCTGTCCGACGACGTGCTCCAGGTGAACCAGGGCTCGCTCTATCCCGCGCTCTACCGGCTCGAGGACCGCGGCCTGATCGCGGCCGAGTGGGGCGTCTCGCCGGAGGGCCGGCGCGCCAAGTTCTACAATCTCACCGCGGCGGGCCGGAAGGCCTTCACCGCGGAGCGGAAGAGCTGGCGCGTGTTCACCTCGGCCGTCGAGCAGGTGCTGGAGGCGACCTGAGCGGCGATTGCGCAACAGCCGCGGGAACCTGCCGCTTCGCCCCCCGGCCGGAGGCTTCTCTCCCACCTCGCGTGCGCCCGCCGCTGCCGCGTGTACCTTGACCGCGATGACGTCCGGCGTGGCTCGCCGTCCACGTCGGCCAACGTCTACGACAGCCTCGGCGATGGTCTGATGGCCGCGGGCGACCCGGCCGCCGCGGCCGCGCGGGGCGAGATCGCGGTGCGCCGGGCCGGGCGATAGCGCATCCGGCGCTCGCGGTTTACCGGACCAACCTGGAGGCGGCGCGCAAGCAGCTGTCGGAGAAGCAACGGTAGCGGACGCCCGCAGCCAGCGCATTAAATCGCATGAACCAGCAGGTCCAGACCATCGTCGTGGCAGCGAGCGTGCTGCTGCCCGGCCCGCTCGCCGCGCAGGCGGTCGATTCCGCGGCCGTGCTGCGCGCGCGCGCGTGCCCGAGCTGCGCCGAGTGGAACGCGCCGCGGGAGCCGTTCCGGATTCACGGCAACACGTACTACGTCGGCACGCACGGCCTGGCGGCGATCCTGATCACCTCGCCCGACGGTCACATCCTGATCGACGCGGGACTGCCCGAGTCGGTGATACCGATCACTGGCAGCATCGGCGCGCTCGGCTTCCGCGTCGAGGACGTGCGCCTGATCCTGAACTCGCACGCCCACTTCGACCATGCGGGCGGGATCGCCGCGCTGCAGCGCGCCTCGGGCGCCGCGGT
>DATHVV010000196.1:0-18723 GCA_035461105.1 Longimicrobiales bacterium
AGCTTCCACACGCGCCAGACGGCCTCCCGGATGATCCGCTTCGACATCTTCGACTCGCCGATGGTCCGATCCACGAAGACGATCGGGATCTCGCCGATCCGGAACCCTGCCTTCCAGGCCCGCATGCTCATCTCGATCTGGAAGGCGTAGCCCTCGGACTGGACGCGGTCGAGGGCGATCGTTGCCAGGACCTCGCGCCGGAAGGCCTTGAAGCCGCCGGTCGCATCGAAGAGCGGCAGTCCTGTCACGATGCGTGCGTACACGTTCGCGAAATAGGAAAGCAACAGGCGGGTGATCGGCCAGTTCACGACGGTGACCCGGCCGTCGAGGTAGCGGGATCCGAGCACGACGTCGTACTCGCCCAGAGCCTCGAGGAAGCGCGGCAGGTGTCCGGGATCATGGGAGAAATCGGCATCCATCTCGAAGAGCCAGTCGTAGCCGCGATCGAGTCCCCAGCGAAAGCCGGCGAGGTAGGCGGTGCCCAGCCCGAGCTTGCCGATTCGGTGCAGCACATGGATGCGGGGGTCGCGCGCGGCCATCGCGTCCGCCACTTCGCCGGTACCGTCTGGGGACGCGTCATCGATCACGAGCACGTCGAGCCGGTGATCCTGCTCGAGTACCTGGGGGAGCAGCCGGGGCAGGTTTTCCCGCTCGTTGTAGGTCGGAATGATGACCAGTCCACGGGGTCCGGCCGCCATCAGGGTGCTCCGTTCGGTACCGGGTGAGGCCGCTGCGGCAACAGCGGTATCGCTGCCAGCGGCAGCAACTCTGCGGCGGTGAACCACAGGCGCGAGAGCACGGGAATGACCAGCGCCGCTGCGGTGGGCAGGAACTGCCCGAGCAGCGCGAACATGGCGGCCTCGCGCACGACTGCGCCCGCGGGTGCGATGATGAAGAGATATCCGATCAGGTAGGAGGCCGCCACCGTGCCCGCGGTCTTGCGGACGTGCTCCAGTGCAGTCGGCTCGAAGGCGGCGACGAACGCGACGAAGGCGGCTCCGAGCAGTACCCAGGACAGCGCGTAGCCGGCACCCCAGAGCAGCGCCCGGTGCGGCCGGATCAGGTCCGCGAGCGCCAGGGCGCTGCCCAGCCGTTCGCCCATGCGCTGGCCCAGCCGGCGCGCTGCCGTCGCGCGCGCCGCGTGCCCGAGGGGCGTGGCCACCACCAGCCAGAGGGCGATTGCAGAGATACCCAGCAGGGCGGCGGCCAGCGTGAGCGGATCGAGCGCGCCCGCTGCGCTGCCTTCCGGGAGCGCGTCGCGCCACTCCGGTAGCAGGAGGCCGAGAAACAGCAGCCCGGTGCTCAGGAATCCGATCTGGCCGAGCACGGCGGCCGCTGCTGAGCGGGCCGGCGCCAGCTCCGCGCGCCTCGCGAGCAGCGCCATACCGGCGAGCTGCCACAGCTTGCCCGGGACGTATCGGCCGAGCGCCGACACGAAGTAGACCTGCAGCGTGTCGCGCGCGCCCGGGCGGCCCCCCTCCAGGTCGGCCAGGATGCGGCGCCACAGGGCCGCGTGCAGCAGATAGAACGCCACTAGGAGCGCGAGGGAGAGCAGCAGCGTGCCCGCGGCGGGCCTTCCCACGGCAAGGACGTCGGCCCAGCGCAGGGTGGCGAGCTGTCCGGCCACGGACCGGTAGACGAGCCAACCGATGACGCCCAGCAGCGCCAGTTGCGCCGCCCAGAGCAGCGCGCGCCGTCCGGTCATGGCCGTAGCGCCACCAGGCCGATGCGCCGTCGCAGGAGGGGCACCCACCGCCCCAGCCCGCGTTCGAGCAGGTTCCAGCCCGGCACGTGCGAGGGCAGCCAGGTGGTCCGTTCCACCCGCAGGCCAGCCGCGCGCGCGGCGCTGACCAGCTCGGCAGCGCTGCGCACCCCGATGTGGGACGGATCCGGGTCGAGCACACCGCGTTCGCGTAGCCGCTCAAAGAGGTGCGACTGCTCGGGGGTGTAGAGCACAAGTGTGCCGCCCGGCCGGAGCACCCGTGCCGCTTCGCGCAGCACCCGGCGGAGCGTCTCGTCGTCGAGGTGCTCGGTGACGTCCGCTGCGAGCATGACGTCCATGGAGGCGCCGGCCAGCGGCAGCGCCGCGGCATCGCCACGGATGAACGCGGCCGGAGCCTGCTCCGCGGCGGCCACCCGCCGGGCTGCCGCGACGGCGGCGGGCGCCGGGTCCAGCCCGACCGCTATGGCACCCCGCCGCGCGGCTTCCACCGCGAACGTGCCCATGCCGCACCCGACGTCGAGCAGGTGCCGGCCCTCGAGGGCGGCCGGGAGCAGCGAGAAGACGTTTTCGATCCGCTGGCGCGCGAAGCGGTTCCGACGCCGGTAGCGAGCGGAGAGGTCCGCGAAGTAGGCCTCGTCGTAGTGTCCGGCGACGTCGTAGGCCGTGAGCCCCTGCCGCCTCATGCCGCGTCCGCTGCGCCCCGGCCCGCGCGGGCGCCGGCCAACGTGACGCCGAGCAGGAGCAGGAGCAGCGCGATCGAGGTGAGCGCCGCCGCCCGCAATGGGCGCGCGTCGTAGAAGAACTCGACCTGGTGCGTTCCGGCAGGCACCGCTACGCCGCGGAACGCGTGGTTGGTCCGGTAGACCGGCACGAGCCGGCCGTCGATGCGGGCCTTCCAGGACGGGTAGTAGTTGTCGGTCAGCACCAGCAGCGCCGGCCTGTCGGCGCTCACGCGCAGCAGCGCCCGCTCGGCGCTGCGCTCTTCCCAGACCACGCCCCCCTCCACGCCCGGCTGCGGCGCCACGTCGGCGGGAAGCGCCGCCGACACCACCGCGGTACGACGCGGCTCGAAGCCGTCGGAGAAGATGCGGGCCAGGGCGGCGGCCCCTTCGAGCGTCTCCGTCTCGCCCACCAGGAACGCCCGGGGCAGCGCGTCCGGGTTGCGGTAAATCACCGCGGCGCCGCCCCGAAACACCTCCTCGTAGCCCGGGATCTGTACCGGCGCCGGGGCCACCATGTACTCGACGTTCAGCAGGTCCGCGAGCCGCAGGTCGGTCTGCAGCACGTTGGAGGCGACGTCGTCGTTGACCAGCTGCCGGTACGCCGCCAGCTCGTTGCCGTGATGTCCCGCCGCCTGCTCCAGGCCGTGCACCGCGAGGACGTTGCTCATGAGTGGACCATACGTGCTCCCCTGCCCCATGAACGGCGCCAGGTCGAGCACGCGGAAGATGCTGCCCGCGTCACGGGCGCGCTGCAGGTACTGGATCGAGGCATCGGGCGTGAACAGCGGCGTAGCGCGCTCCGCGCTCCGGTTCATCAGCGCGGTCGCCCGCACGAACGGCCGGTCCACACGGTAGAGATCGAGCGCCGCGAGCAGGGCGAGCGCCACCACCGCGCCGCGCATGCCCCAGACCCCGCGCCGGGTCAGCTCCCACCAGCCGAGCAGGGCGAGGGAAAGGCCTGCGGCGATCCAGAAGCCGCGCAGGATGTGCGGCATGTTCTCCTGCAGCGCCGCCTGCGCCTCCGGCACGATGCGGGGATAGATGAGCGACGTCCACGCCCCCATGAGCATCCCGCTCTGCGCGAGCAGGGCGAGCAGGAGGAACGTCACGGCCGCGATCTGGAACCAGCGGGCGGCGAGCGCCGCTTCGGCGCTGCGTCGCCATTCCGCGAGCCGGTCGAGCGCGAGCGCCGCCAGCGTCGCCACGCTCAGGCCGGTGAGGAAGATGATCAGCGACGGCGCGCGGAACAGCTTCACGCCCGGCACCAGGTAGAACAGGCGGAAGAGCGGCGTGGTCGCGCCCAGCGCGTACAGCAGCGAGATCCCGGCCAGGCCCACGAAGAACCAGGTCCGCGGCTCACGCCGCCGCCG
The DNA here is from genome assembly GCA_035461105.1 of Longimicrobiales bacterium. Lineage (GTDB taxonomy): Bacteria > Gemmatimonadota > Gemmatimonadetes > Longimicrobiales > RSA9 > VEPF01. The sequence continues at coordinate 3,816 of DATHVV010000196.1, forward strand.
CAGCAGCACCGGGACGAGCAGCAGCGGGACCAGGCCCAGGTACTCGTGGTTGTACTTGAGCGGGTTACGTCCCCAGTAGGTCGTCCCGCTGCGCGTCTCGGTCTGCGCGTTGTCGCCGATGAACTCGGGGACCAGCAGCGACATGGCTTCCTCGGGGTGCAGCGAGTAGCTGGTCGCGTACTCGTAACGGTTCTCCTTGGTGGTCCGCTGCGACCATTCGCGCAGGTAGTCGAGCGGCGGCAGGAACTGGATCGCGGCCGCACCCACCCCGAGTCCGCCCGCCAGCGCGAACAGGCCGGCCAGCCGCGCCACCGTCCGCCCGCTCCGGGCTTCGCGCCAGAGCTGCCAGAGCCGGAAGCCGAAGTACAGGGACACACCCCACACACAGAAGTAGGCCAGCTGCATGTGCGAGGTGAGCACGATCACCGTGATGCCGAGGCCGAAAGCGGCGAAATCCGCGAGTCGCTGGCCGCGGACGGCGCGCTCGGCCAGCCAGAACACGAGGGGCGCGAGTGCCGAGACGAACAGCTTGCCGTCGCCACCCGGGAACACCAGGCTGACCAGATCCGCGCCCATCATGTAGACGAGGCCGCCGAACAGCGCGGCCAGCCGGCTGGTCCCGAGCCCGCGGCGCAGCCACAGGTACGTGAAGCATCCCGCCGCGAAGATGTGCAGCACCATCTTCCAGCCCCACATGGTGCGTGCATCCAGGAAGAAGAGCGCGAGCGAGGGCGGATAGAAGATGTCGCCGTGCATCCCGTCGATGAACGGCAGCCCCCCGAACAGATAGGGCTGCCAGAGCGGGAAGCGCTGCACGCCCTGCACCACCTCCGTGTAGAAGTTGCGCGCGAAGTAGCTGAGCGCCATGGAATCCATGCCGAGCAGCGAAGTCCCGCTGAAGAAGAACTCCGGGAACAGCGCCACGGTCGCGAGGGCGTACGCCGCGATCGGCGCCCAGCGCGGCAGCTCCCGCTCCGCGACCGCCGCCCGGTCCGGCCGCGCGCCGGACTGCGGCTGCCGGGCCTTCGCTCTCGCCTTTGTCATCGCTCGCTGATCCTGCGTTTCATGGTCCCCTCTCGCAGCAGCGTCTCGTAGATCTGCTCGTGCCGCTTCGCCAGCCGCTCCCCGCTCCAGTGTGCCACCACCCGCGCACGCGCGCTGCCGCCCAGTGCCGCCAGGTCGTCACGCCGCAGCAGCGCCACCACCCGCTCGGCCAGCGCGGCCGGGTCGCGCGGCGCGAACAGCCCGCCCACCGTGCCGTCCACGATCTCGGGCAATCCACCCACGTTCGATGCCGCGACCGGCAGCCCGCAGCTCATCGCCTCGAGCGCGGCGACACTGGTCGCCTCCAGGAGTGAAGGAAATACGGCCAGCTCCGCAGACGCCAGCAGCGCCGGCATGTCCGCGTTCGGGCGCGACCCCAGGAAACGTGTCGCCCCGGCCACGCCCAGCTCGCGGGCCAGGGCCTCGAGCGCCGGCCGCTCCGGGCCATCCCCCACGATCAGCGCCTCCACGTTCAGCTCCTCGCGCATCAGCGGCAGCGCGCGCACCAGGTACTCGACACCGTTCTTCGCGAACAGGCGGCGCGGCACGATGATGCGGCGGACGCCGTTGTGCGGCGGCAGCGCCGGCGCGACCGGACGGAACAGCTCCGTGTCCACCCCGTTGGTGAGCGCCTCGGCTCGCGGGTGCGGGTGCAGGCCGAGCGCGACGTCGCGGATCTCCTCGCTGGCCGCGAGCAGCCAGTCGGCCGAGCGGATGATGCGGCGCAGCAGGGGACGCCACGCCGGCCGCTGCGCGAGCCTCAGGAAATGCGACGTGTGCAGCGTCAGTACCATGGGCACGCCGTAGCGCCGCCTGGCCAGCATGGCGGGCGGCGCGGACGCGAAGGTCTGGGCGTGCACGATATCGGAGCGACGCGCGTGCGGCAGGTACGACGGCACGCTCGCCAGCGTATGCGCGATCCAGCCGGCCGGGGATTTCTTCGGGAACCACGTCCGGAAGACGTGCACGCCCTCGAGCTCCTCGCGTGCCGGCGCGCCCGGCATGGAGCGGGACGTGACCATGACGACATCATGGCCGAGCCGCACCAGGTCCCGGCACAGGTAGAAGGCGTGGCTCTCCAGACCGCCCACTTCCGGCGGGAAGTAGATGCACTGCTGCAGGATCCTCACGCGCTCACCGTCGGCTGCCAGTCATGCGTACCACGCGGCGCGCCCGTGAGCACGCTCGCCACGATGTCGGCGATGCGCTCCCCTGCCCGGCCGTCACCATACGGGTTGCCGCGCTGCTCGAGGCGGGCGCGTGCCCCAGCATCCCCGAGCAGACGGCGCGCGGCCCCGGTGATGCGGTCGTCATCGGTGCCCACCAGCTCCGCGAATCCGGCCGCCACCCCTTCCGGTCGCTCGGTCACCTCCCGCAGCACGAGCGCCGGCACACCGAAGCTCGGGGCCTCCTCCTGGATACCGCCCGAGTCGGTGATCGTGAGCGCCGCATGGCGCAGCGCGTACAGCAGGTCCAGGTAATCGATGGGCGGCGCGAGCACGATACGATCATGGCCGCCCAGCAGCTCGTGCGCCGGCTGGCGCACGTTCGGATTCGGATGCACCGGGTAGAACAGGATCACGTCGTCGTGCTCGTCGGCGATCCGGCGCAGCGCCGCGAAGACGGCGCGCAGCGGTGACCCGAACGACTCGCGGCGGTGCGCGGTGACGAGCACGAGCCGACGACCCGAGGCGAGCGCGCCCGCGAGCAGCGGATCACGCACCTCGTGCGGCCGGGCTGCGATCGTCTCGAGCGCGTCCACGACCGTGTTGCCGGTGAGATGAATGGAGTCGGGCGACACCCCTTCCCGCACCAGGTTCGCCGCCGCCGAGGGCGTGGGCGCGAAGTGGTGGCTCGCGAGCACGCCCGTCATGCGCCGGAACAGCTCTTCCGGGAACGGACGACGCCGGTCGCCGCTGCGCAATCCCGCCTCCACGTGCCCGACGGCGACGTTCTCGAAATAGCCGACCAGCCCGCCGAAGAACACCGTCGCGGTGTCGCCCTGGACCAGCACCAGGTCGGGATGGTATTCCCGGTAGACGGCGCGCAAAGCGTCCAGACAGCCGTGAGCCACGTCGTAGAGGTCCTGGCCCTCGCGCATGATCCCCAGCTTCCAGTCCGCCGCCAGCGCGAACACCTCCAGGACCTGGTCGACGAGGTCGGTGTGCTGACCGGTGAGCGCCAGGCGCGTCTCCAGTTCCGGATGCGCCCGCAGGCCGCGCACGACGGGCGCCAGCTTGATCCCCTCGGGACGCGTGCCGGCCACCACCAGCACGCGCGGTCGCGTCGGCTTCATTCCCGCGGGCGCCGCAGGCGGCCGCGCCGCTGCAGGGCGTCCAGCTCCGCCTGCTGCTGGGCGATCAGCTCGGCGAGGAACCCGAAGCCGAAGAGCAGGAAGCCGACCACCTCGAGCAGGATGACCAGATAGAGGAACGGCCGGTACCCGATCGGTGAGACCCAGTGCGCGATCCGCAGTACGATGGTCGCCAGGCCGACGAGCACGCCGAGTGCCGCCATCACCAGCCCGCTCACCCCGAACAGCAGCAGCGGCTTGCGCGCGAAGAACAGGAAGAACCAGACCGAGAGCAGGTCCAGCAGGCCGACCACGATGCGGCTCTTGCCCGAGTACTTCGCGACGCCGCGGCGCCGGGCGAGCAGCGTGATGTCGATCTCGGTGAGCGTGTAGCCGCGGGCGTACGCGAGCACCACGAAGAACCGGTGCCAGTCGTGGCGCAGGTGCACCTCGTCGAGGATTGCGCGCCGGAACGCCTTCATGGAGTTGGTGTCCGAGACGGGCACATCGAAGATCCGCCGGCTCAGGCGGTTGTAGATGCCGGAAACGAGCCGCTTCTCGTAGAATCCGACCTTCCGGCCGGTCACGATGTCCCAGCCCTCGCCCAGCTTGTCGAGAAAACGAGGGATCTCCTCGGTCGCGTGCTGCAGGTCGGCATCGAAGAGCACCAGCCACTGCGCCCGGGTCGCTTCCGCTGCCGTCACCAGCGCTTCGGTCTTGCCGAAATTGCGCCGGTGCCGCAGCACCCGCAGCCGCTCCCAGCGCGCCGCCTCCGCCTCCGCGGCCGCCGCGGTCCCGTCCGTCGAGCCGTCATCCACCAGGATCACTTCGCCGGCCAGGCCGTGCCGCTCGAACGTCGCGCGCAGCTCCGCGATCAGCTCGGGGACGTTCTCGGCCTCGTTGTACGCCGGCACGATCACCGCGAAGTCGCGGCGTACCGCCTCCGTGAGGGCTGCATCCGGCATCGGCGTCGCCAGGGTCATGGTGTCGGACATGGAATCAGCGAATCAGACCTGGACCGCGTCCGGCGCGTACCCGCCGTCGCATGCCCATCACACGCGCTTTCTCATGCGAGCCGACAGGATGCCCAGCTGGTCCCGGTACTTGGCCACGGTGCGGCGGGCGATCTGGATACCTTCATCCTTCAGGATGTTGACGATCGCCTGGTCCGTGAGCGGACGGCGCGCCTCCTCGTCCGCGACCAGCTTCTGGATCTTGGCCTTTATGCCACGCGCGCTCACATCCTCGCCGGACGTCGTGGCCAGCCCGCTCGAGAAGAAGAACTTGAGCGGCAGCACCCCGCGCGGGGTCTGCACGAACTTCTCGTTGGTGACGCGCGACACCGTCGACTCGTGCATGCTGATGACTTCCGCAACCTCGCGCAGCGTCAGCGGCTTCAGATATTGAACTCCCTTCTCGAAGAACTCGCGCTGCCGGTCGACGATGAAGTTCATCACCTTGAGCATGGTCTGCCGCCGCTGCTCGATTGCCTGGATCATCCAGTTGGCACTGTTCAGCTTGTTGCTGATGAACTCCTTGTTCTCCCCCTTGAACTTGCTCTTGTCCCGGGCGATGTCGCGGTAGGTGCGCGACAGCTTGAGGCGCGGCAGACTGGTATCGTTCAGGAATACCAGGTACTCGCCATCGATCTTCTCGACGATCAGGTCCGGCGTGATGTAATTGTCGGGCGGAGCCGCATACTTGAGGCCCGGCTTGGGGTCCATCTTCGCGACCTCGTCGGCCGCCGATTGCACGTCCCGGGGCGTGATGCCCATCTCCTTGGAGATCTCCGACCAGCGGTGGTTGATCAGCTGGTCGAAGTAGTCGCGCACGATGCGATAGGCCAGCGAATCCTCCAGCCGTGCATCCTCGAGCTGGAGCAGCAGGCACTCGCGCAGGTCGCGGGCCGCGATGCCGGGCGGATCGAATGCCTGCAAGATGCGCAGCATCTCCTCCACGTCGGCCACCGTGTACGGGCGCATCTCGGTCTCGTCGTCCCCCGCCCAGCCCTGCCCTTCGTCCTGCAGCCACTCGTTGAGCCCGCGCGCCACGTCCTCCAGGCCGCAGGTCAGGTAGCCGTTCTCATCGATGTTGCCGATGATCTCCTCACCGAGCAGCACCTGGCGCGCCGAGAGCCGTAGCAGCACCAGCTGGTCACGCAGATGGTCGTAGAGGTCGCGCGACTCGACCGAGACCGGCTCGTAGTACTCCTTGTCCTCGTACTCCGCGCGCCGGCCGCCCGCCTCGAAGCCCTCGAGCAGGATCTCCTCCCAGTCGATCTCGTCGGCGTCCTTCTCCTTCTCCTTCTCCTTCTCGGCGGCCTGCTGGGTCTCCTCCTCCGTAACCTGCGGCTCCTCCAGCTCCAGGAACGGGTTGTTGAGCATCTCCTGCTTGATGTGCTGCTGCAGATCGAGCAGGGGCATGTAAAGCAGATCCATCGCCTGGTACAGGCGCGGATTGATCTTCAGCTCCTGCTTGAGCTGCGTGCCCTGGTACAGTCCCGTCTTCATGCTCATGCGACCAGTTCTGGCCGGGGGTAACGCTGTCTCATGCGTGCCGTGAGCGTGGGCCCGAAGTAGATCTCGGCGACCTCATCGTTCCAGACCAGCTCCTGCACGGTACCGGACACGCGCACCTTGCCGTCGTACATGATGTACGCCCGATCCACGATGTCGAGCGTCTGCTCTACGTTGTGATCCGTGATCACCACGCCGATCCCGCGATGCCGCAGGTCGGCGACGATCTGCTGGATGTCGTGCACCGCGATCGGGTCGACACCCGCGAACGGCTCGTCCAGCAGCATGAACTTGGGCTCGCTGACCAGCGCCCGGGTGATCTCCAGGCGGCGCCGCTCTCCCCCCGACAGCGAGTACGCCCGCGCTTTGCGCAGGTGCCTGATGCCGAGCTCGTCCAGCAGGCGCTCCAGTCGGGCCCGTCGCTCGCGGCGGCTCAGCGGCATCGTCTCCAGGATCGCCAGGATGTTCTGCTCGACCGTCAGCTTCCGGAAGATCGACGGCTCCTGGGCCAGGTAGCCGATGCCCGCCCGCGCGCGCTGGTACATCGGCACCCGGGTCAGCTCCTTGCGATCCAGGTAGACCTGACCGGCATCCGGACCGATCAGCCCGACGATCATGTAGAACGTCGTCGTCTTCCCCGCCCCGTTTGGTCCCAGCAGGCCGACGATCTCGCCCTGCGAGACGTCGAGCGCCACATCCGCCACCACGCGCCGCTTGCGGTACACCTTCACGAGCCCCCGGGCGGAGAGGGTCGAGCCGGGCTCGCGAGCGGCCTCGGCTGGATCAGCCTCGTGGTGAGCACGGCGCTGGCCCTCTTCGAGCAAGTTCCTTACCGCCCCGTCGAGCTCGGCCACGGCGGCATCCTGGTAGAAGCCGACATCGGCCCAGACCTGCGGGTCGATGCGGACGCGCTCCCAGGACTGGCCCTGGGGCTCCCCCCGAACCAGCCCCTGCGCCGCCAGGCGCGCGAGGATGTGCTCCTCGAGGTAGCGCCCGAAGTCGGCGGGTGATTCGTCGTCACCCATGGCCCCGGCGCCGGGCTCCGCGCCGGTGAGCGCCTGGCTGCGGGCGTAGGCCGAGCGGACCGCCGCGAGCCACTCGCCTCGCTCGAGACAGCCCGTGCCGTCGGCGCGGCGCAGCAGCTCGAGCAGGCCGATGCCGATGCTGGCCTCGTGGGGTTTCAGCCGGTTGACGAAATCCGTCAGCCTCATGGCGCGGGCTCCCCGGCCGGGGCCGCCGGCGCCGGTCCGCCGACCACTGCGGGGCCGGCGCGCGGCTGCAGGTACATGCCGCGCACCTCACCCTCCGCCTTCACGTCGCTCACCTCGCCGTCCGCGAGCCGCACCTCGATCACGTTGGCCAGCACGTAGCCGATCTCGGGGGCGCCCTCGGCGCCTTCTGCCGCGGGCGCGCGCTTCCGGTAGAGGGCCGCGGCCGGCTCGCCGCCGGCGACGAGCCGCTCCAGGATGCGCGCCTCCGCGGTGCTGTCCGTCTGCGCCCGAGGGTTGGCGACGAAGTAGGCGTGCAGCGTATCGCCACGCATCCAGTCGTTGGCCAGGCCCTGGGCCGCATCCTCCGGCAGCGGCAGCGGCGGCAGGGTGTCGAGCATTTCGCCGAAGGAGCGCCCCACCGCGACCACCTCCTCGAGCTGCTGGGCGGGAGCGCGCACCTCGATGCTGTCGGCGGCCAGCCGGAAGCTGCGTGCGCTCACCCTGGCCTGCAGCGGACCGCCGTCGCGCTGGTCCGGGAGCAGCACCGCGATCATGCGCTCGACCTGGCCGGCGCTCAGCGCGATATCGATCACCGGGGCGACGACCTCGAGCTCGTCAGTGATCAGCCGGGCGTCGCGGCGTGCGTGCACGGCGCGCAGCGTGTCGGCGGTGACCTCGGCGCGCACGGTATCGCCGAGCAGCCGGTAGCGCGGCCCCTCGACCACCGCCGCACCGGCCACGGTGAGCGACCCGGTCGCGGTGATGTAGTCGATCACGCCGCCCGAAGCGCGCAGCGAATCGCGGGTGAGGACCGCGTTACCGGCGGCATGGAACAGGCGCTCGCCGAAGGCCTCGATCAGGTCCGCGTCGACCACCGTGCTGTCCGGTCGCGGGGACTCGGTACGCATTCCGGTCTGCACCCGCCGGATCACGGCCTGCGGCCGGCGGGCGCCCGGATGCGCGAGCATGTGCGCCTCGCGCCCGGGAATCGCCTGCACGTAGGTGAGCGCTTCCGAGGTGAGCGTCGAGTTCGAGGCCAGCGCCCGCACCCGCACGTTGCCCCGCGCGTAGAGCCGCTGATTGATGCGGTCGTACTGCGCGGTCTCGGAAGCGAGCGCCCGTTCCGGATCCGAGAAGCGCACGTTGCCCCGCAGATCCACGGTCCCGGTGGCGGCGTGAATGGTCGCGTAGTCCGCGAAAATGCGACGCCCGCCGGGACACGCGATGTCGGCCCCGACCACGTTGTAGATCTCCTGTGGCGTACCCCGGTTGGTCACGTTCACCGACTGGTTGTCGAGCACCGTGCACTCCTGGGCGTGAAGCCCGGCGGGAGCGGCGCTCAGCAGCGCGGCGGCGAGGCCCAGCCGAAGACGCGACATCAGAAGGTCAGTCCCGGCGCGCGTCCGCGCATGCCCGTGCCGTCGAAGAACGAGAATTTCTCGTCGGTTCGGAACGTCGTGAACGTGGTCACGCCCCCGTCCGGCCAGATCTGGCGGGTCTCGACTTCGCTCCAGATGCGCTGCGTCTGCGGATCGTAGTTCAGCTCCTCGGTCTCGATGCGGGTGCCGTCGCTCAGAATCACGACCACACTGCCCTGGGCCGACATCTGCTGGGTCAGCATGTTGAGCCGGCCGTAGAGTGAGCGGACATCGGCAGTGCGGTTACCCACCGAGTCGAACATCATCAGGTCGACACCGAACAGCCGGGCGGTGCTCGAGTCCTCGTACATGTACATGCTGTCGGAGCGCTGCAGCGCGCGGCGCACGCCTTCGACGGTGACGTTGAACGTCGCCCGATGGATCACCCGGTCGGCGGCCATGTCGGGAGCATCGCCGACCATGCCCTCGGTGGGCGCGCGGGTACACGCCGCGAGCAGGCCGGCCAGCAGCAGCAGCACCAGCGAACGCATGCACCCGGTCACTGTGGGTCCGGCCGGCGCGGCCATGGCTGCCTCCTCATACCACGTGTGCCCGCAGCAGGTCGTGCAGGTGCACGATGCCGACGAGTCGCCCGCCCGGGGCCACGACCGGCAGGGCCATGATGCCATGCGTCTCCATCCGGAAGACGGCGGCGGCCGCCAGGTCATCGGCTTCCACCACCTTCGGTTGCGGGTTCATGACGGCTCCGACCGGGGTATCGAAGATATCCTCCTGTCGCTCCATGCGTCGGGTCAGATCGCCCGCCGTGACCACTCCGATCACCTGCCCGGCATCGTCGACGATCGGCACCGTGCCGCGTTGCTCGGCGAGCAGCACCACGCATTCGCGCATCGGCCGGTCCGCCGTCAGGCGCGGGTAGCCCTCGCTCACCATGACGTCGCGAACGCGCAGCGTGAGCCGGACGCCGAGCGCGCCGCCGGGGTGGAAGCGCGCGAAATCGTCGCGGGTGAAGCCGCGCCGCTCGAGCAGCGCCACCGCCAGCGCGTCCCCCATCGCGAGCGCCACCGTGGTGGACGTGGTGGGCGCCAGATCGAACGGGCAGGCCTCCTCGCTCACCGAGCAGTCGAGCACGACGCGGGCGGCGCGCGCCAGCGTAGAGGCATTCCTTCCGGTGAGCGCGATGATGGGGACACCCAGCCGCGTCAGGTAGCTCACCAGCCCGTTCAGCTCGGCGGACTCGCCGCTCTTCGAGAGCAGGATCGCGACGTCGTCGCGGCCGACGATCCCGAGGTCGCCGTGCAGTCCCTCGACGGGGTGCAGGAACGTCGCCGGCGTCCCCGTCGAGGTGAGCGTCGCCGCGATCTTGCGCGCGACGATGCCGCTCTTGCCGATGCCGCTCACGATGACCCGGCCGGCGGCGTGCTCGAGCACGGCCACCGCGGCCGTGAATGACTCGTCGAGGCGCGCTTCGAGCGCGCGCAGCGACTCCGCCTCCATGCGGATCACGCGCCGCGCCGTCGCCAGCACCGGGTCAGCCGCGGTCGCCACGTTCCCTGACATAGGCCTCGATTCGAGTGACGTACTCGCCGCGCGCGCGCAGCAGCGCCTCGGCGAACTCGCGCACGGCGCCGTCGCCGCCCCGGCGGCGAGTCTGCCAGGCCGCGACCGCGCGCACCTCGGGCACGGCATTCGAGACCGCGACCGGCAGCGCCGCGCGCGCCAGGATCGGCAGGTCGGCGAGGTCGTCGCAGACGCAGGCGGTCTCGTCCCAGCCGATGCCGGCGTCCCGGTGCAGCCGCTCCACGATCTCGAGCTTGTGCCCCCCCGGCCCCTCGTAGCACGCGATGCCCAGCTCGTCGGCCCGCGCCCGCGACGCCGCCGAGACCCGCCCGCTCACGAACACGACCTGGAACCCTGCCCAGTCGAGCAGCTTCACGCCCAGCTGGTCGGTGATCTCGAAGCGCTTCAGCTCCACGGTCTCACCGGCCTCGGTGCGGCCCATGTAGATGCCGCCGTCGGTCATCACCCCATCCACGTCCAGCACGACCAGCCGGATGCGCCGCGCGAGCGGCGCCGGAATCGTCTCAGACACGGGCCGGCTCCCGCGCCACCACCGCGCGGATCTCCAGCACGTCGCGCAGCAGCGCCGGCAGCCGCTCGAGCGGCAGCATGTTCGTGCTGTCGGACGGGGCGCGCTCCGGTCGCGGGTGAGTCTCCAGGAAGAGCCCGTCGGCGCCGGCTGCCACCGCGGCTCGCACCAGCGCCGGGATGAACTCCGGATCACCGCCGCTCGCGCCCTCCGCCTTGCCGGGCCGCTGCACGGAGTGCGTGCCGTCGAACACGACGGCGGCGCCAGTCGCAGCCCGCATGCGGGCGAAGCTGCGCATGTCGACGACCAGGTCGCCGTAGCCGAAGAACGTGCCCCGCTCCGTGACCGCGATCTCCGCGGCGCCCGCGCTGCGCGCCTTGCTCACCGCGCCCTGCATCTCTTCGGGCGCCATCCACTGGCCCTTCTTGATGTTCAGCGCGCGGCCAGTGCCGGCGCACGCGAGCACGAGATCGGTCTGTCGGCTGAGGAACGCGGGGATCTGCAGCACATCGCAGACCTGCGCGGCGGCCGCCGCCTGAGCGGGCTCGTGCACGTCGGTCAGCACCGGCAGCCCGGTTTCACGGCGCACGCGTTCCAGCTGCCGCAGCCCCTCGTCCAGTCCCGGCCCCCGCGCGGCACCCGCCCGGCTGCGGTTCGCCTTGTCGAACGAGGCCTTGTAGATGACGCGCAGGGACAGCTCGTGCGCGAGCTGCGCCAGCCGCTCGCCCACCGTCAGGTTGAGTGCGTCATCCTCGAGCACACACGGTCCCGCGATCAGGAAGAACCCGGCCGCCGGGGCGAACAGTCCGCTCACGCCCCGGCCTCCACCGCGGCCAGCCGCGGCGCCGGCACGCCCGTCCGGCGATCGCGGTGCTCGGTCGCGGCGCGCACGAACGCCGCGAACAGCGGATGCGCGCGCATCGGCCGCGACTTCAGCTCGGGGTGGAACTGGCAGCCCAGGAACCAGGGATGTTCCGGCAGCTCGATGATCTCGACCAGCTGGCCGTCCGGCGAGATGCCCGTGAACTGCAGGCCCTGCTCCGTCAGCTGCTCGCGGTAGGTGTTGTTGACCTCGTAGCGATGCCGGTGCCGCTCGCTGACGTCGAGCGTGCCGTACGCTTCCGCCGCGCGCGAGCCCGCCGCCAGCTTCGCCGGGTACGCACCCAGGCGCATAGTGCCGCCCAGGTCGGTGACCTGCCGCTGCGAGTCCATCAGGCAGATCACCGCCTCGCCCGTGTCGCCCTTGAACTCGGCGGAGTGCGAATCACGCAGGGCGCAGACGTTGCGCGCGTACTCGATCACCGCCACCTGCAGACCCAGGCAGATGCCGAAGAACGGCAATCCGTTCTCGCGCGCCCAGCGCACCGCATCCAGCATCCCCTCGACGCCGCGGATCCCGAAGCCGCCGGGAATCAGCAGCCCGTCGTACCCGCTCAGGATGTCGCCGACCGGGGCGCGGCCGTTGCCGGACTCGGCGCCCCCCTCGCCCGCCGGGGCGCCGCCCTCGAACGCTTCACTCGACAGCCAGTCGACGTGCACGCCCACATCGTTCGCGATCCCGCCGTGGATGAGTGCCTCCTGCACCGATTTGTAGGAATCCACCAGCGCCGTATACTTGCCGACCACCGCGATGCGCACGCGGCCGCCCCGCGGCCGCTTGATCCGCTCGACCATCTCGCTCCAGTCCGCCAGGTCGGGCGCCACCGTTTCCAGCCCCAGCTTGGTCACGATCAATTCGTCGAGCTTCTGCCTGTGGTAACTGAGCGGCACCTCATAGATCGTCTCCGCATCGGGTGCGGCAATCACCGCGGCCGGATCGACGTTCGTGAACAGCGCGGTCTTGCGTTTCAGGTCGTCGGAGAGCGGGTGCTCGGTGCGGCAGATCAGCACGTCAGGCTGGATCCCGATCTCCATCAGCTCGCGCACCGAGTGCTGGGTCGGCTTCGTCTTCAGCTCACCGGCGGCCGCGATGTAGGGGATCAGGGTCAGGTGGATGAAGAGTGTGTGCTCCCGGCCCACTTCCTGACGGAACTGTCGGATCGCCTCCAGGAACGGCAGCGACTCGATGTCGCCGACCGTGCCGCCGATCTCGGTGATCACCACGTCGCGGTTCAGCGCCAGGCGCCGGATCGCCGTCTTGATCTCGTCGGTGATGTGCGGAATCACCTGCACGGTCGCGCCCAGGTAGTCGCCGCGCCGCTCCTTGGTGATCACGTCGAGGTAGATGCGCCCCGTCGTGATGTTGTTCTGCTGCGACAGCGACTCGTCGATGAACCGCTCGTAATGGCCCAGGTCCAGGTCCGTCTCCGCACCGTCGTCCGTCACGAAGACCTCGCCGTGCTGGAACGGGGAGAGGGTACCCGGATCGACGTTGATGTACGGATCGAACTTCTGCACCGTCACCCGCAGCCCCCGCTCCACCAGCAGGCGGCCGATCGACGACGCCGCGATCCCCTTGCCCAGGGAGGAGACCACGCCGCCCGTGATGAAGATGTACTTCGTCGGGTGACGCTTCTGATCGCTCATGTTTCCGCATTCGGTTGAAGTCTCTGCTCTTCCTCCCGGCGCAGCCGCTCCTCCGCCCGCGCCAGGTCCGCCGCCGTATCCACGCCCCGGACCGCCCCGCCCACGATTGCGACCCCGATGCGCAGGCCGGCCGCGAGCGGCCGCAGCTGCTCCAGCCGCTCCGTCGCCTCCAGCGGGTGCGGCGGCAGCGCTACCCAGCGCGCCAGCGCGGCCGGCGTGTACGCATACACCCCGATGTGACGAAGGTAGCCGGCACCACCGAGCGCCGCCGCGTCCGGATCGCCATCCCGCCGCCAGGGCAACGGCGCGCGCGAAAAGTAAAGCGCGCCACCATCGTCGCGGCGCACCACCTTCACGACCGCCGGATCCCGCCAGGCCGCGAGACTGCGCACCGGCGTCGCCACCGTACCCACATCGAATCCGGCGCGCACCTGGGCCACCGCTCCCGCCACCTCGGCCTCCGTGACGAACGGCTCGTCACCCTGTACGTTGACCACTACCGCGTAGCCCCCGTAGGCCGGGCGCGCGACCAGCTCCGCGACGCGGTCCGTGCCGGAGGGATGATCCGCGGAAGTGAGCTCGACGCGGGCGCCGAAGCGCGCGCACGCCGCAGCGATCTCCGGCGCGTCCGTCGCCACCACGCAGGTGGTGAACAGCTCGAGAGAGGAGACACGCCGCCACACCCACTCGATGAGGGGTCGGCCGGCGAGCGGCTGCAGCGGCTTGCGTGGCAAACGCTGCGACTGCAATCGCGCCGGGATCACGCCGAGCACTGGTCCGTCGTGCATGTTCCCGGTAAGAACGGGGGCGCGGCGCGGATGCAATTTCCGCGCCGCGTGACACTGGGGCAATCTAACAGGCGGCCCCGCCAGTGTCAAAGCCGGCGCACGGTGCCACGCGTGTGCCGGCGAGCGCCGGCTAGAAGAACCCGCCCGAGGCCTGCCAGGGGTGGGATTTGCGGGAGAGCGTGACGCCCACGGCGAACTCGGCGTCAGCTCCGAAGTCATCGGGATTGGTGACGGCGCGCACGTAGAACATGCCGAGCTTGAGCCGGAGGCCGACGTTCTGCTCGAGGCTGCGGCTCTGACCGGTGGTCCACGCCATGCCGGCGGCATGGAGCAGCTCCACCGTGGGCACGCCGAGATAGGCAACGCGGAGCCGCTCGCCGAGCGGAATACCGTAGCGGCTCTCGACGAACCCGAGGCGGTCGCCGCGGAATTGGGCGTCGTTGAACGTGTAGAGCGTGCCGGAGCCGCCCAGGTGGCTCCAGCGCTGGCGCGGCAGCGTCTCGGTTCCGGGCAGGGGTCCGCGCACGTGCCACTCGACCTCGAGCGTGTGATCCGCGAAGGCGAGCATGGCCCAGTCGCCGGTGAGCTGGTAGCGGGTGAACTCATGCTCGCCATCGAGCGTCCCGCCAGCGGCCTCGAGCTCGCCGAGCAGTCGGAGCGTGAACGTGGGCTGCTCCCAGAGGACGTCCGTACCGGCGCGTACGCTGGCAATGCGGCCGTCGTCGATCGGGAAGTTCGTGCGCACGCTGTCGCGCGAGAACAGGCTCCACGGATCGTCGGCGCGCAACGACTTCGCCTCCTCGACCTGGCCCCGGACCCAGAAGCTGGTGGTACGCTCGCCACGCTCGACGGTTCGACGCAGCTCCGCCCACACCCGATCGGCCTGGTGGTAGTCGCGCACGTCCTTGCCCTGGAACAGGTAGGCGACGGAGTTCGCGAAGTCGCCGCGGATCCAGTGCTCGTTCGTGAGGGTGGTCCGCTCGGCGCCGAAGCCGAGCTCGGTGAAGCCCCGCGCCATGACCAGCTCGCCACCGCCGTCGAAGGCCCCGCGCTCACTTCGGT
>DATHVV010000197.1:0-4546 GCA_035461105.1 Longimicrobiales bacterium
GACGCCCTCGCCGTACTCGAGGCCTACCCCTGGCCCGGCAACGCGCGGCAGCTCGGCAATACCCTGGAGCGCGTGCTGCTGCTCACCGACGATGATCCGATTCGGGTCGAGAGCCTGCCGCCTGAAGTGCGCGGCGGCACGGGCGACACGCAGCGGGTCCTGGTGTTACCGCCCAACGGGCTGCGCCTGGAGCAGCTCGAGCGCGAGCTGATCCGTCAGGCGCTCGATCGCGCGGACGGCAACAAGACGGGCGCCGCGCGCCTGCTCGGCCTCTCGCGCGATACCCTGCGCTACCGGCTCGAGAAGCACGGCATGCAATAGCCGGGCGCGGCATCACGCCCGGGCGTGCCCGACCCGGCGGAGCAGCTGCGCGTTCAGCGCCACGATCACGGTGCTCGCCGACATGAGGACGGCCGCCACGGCCGGTGAGAGCAGGATCCCGTACGCGGCGAGTGCACCCGCGGCGAGCGGAATCGCGACCACGTTGTAGCCGGCCGCCCACCACAGGTTCTGCACCATCTTGCGGTAGGCCGCCCGGCTCAGCTCGATGATGCGGACCACGTCGCGCGGGTCGCTGCGCACCAGTACCACGTCGCCGGCTTCCACTGCCACGTGGGTACCGGCTCCGATCGCGACGCCGACGTCCGCCACGAGCAGGGCGGGCGCGTCGTTCACGCCGTCGCCGATCATGGCCACGCGGCGGCCTTCCCGCTGCAGCTCCCGCACTTTCTCCGCCTTGTCCGCGGGCAGCACTTCGGCGAACACCCGGTCGATACCCAGCTGCTCCGCGACCGCCTGCGCCACGGCGCTCGTATCGCCCGTCAGCATCACCACCTCGATGCCTCGCTCCTGCAACCGGCGAACCGCCTCCGCCGATTCCGGACGCACCGCGTCCGCGATCGCGAACACGGCGAGGACCTCCCCTTCGCCGACCAGGTAGACCGCCGACTGTCCGCTCGCGGCCGCCCGCACCGCATGCCGATCCAGTTCCGCCGGCGCAGCGATGTCGCGCGCCCGCAGTAGATTCGGACCTCCCACTTCGAGCGTACGGCCTGCCACCGCGGCACGCACGCCGAGCCCCGGCTCCGCCGTGAAGCCGCTCGCCACCAGGAGCTCGATCCCCCGCTCGCGCGCACTCGCCACGATCGCGCGCGCCACCGGGTGCTCGGAGTCGTGCTCCACCGACGCGGCCAGCCGCAGTGCGTGCTGCTCGCTCGTTCCTTCCGCCGCCGCGAGCGACACCACGCGGTGCTCCCCCAGCGTCAGCGTCCCCGTCTTGTCGAACACGACCGTGTCGAGCCGGCGCGCCTCCTCCAGGCCGCGCCGGTCGCGCACCAGCAGCCCGCTGCGCGCGCCCACCGTCGTCGAGATCGCGACCACGAGCGGGATCGCCAGCCCCAGCGCGTGCGGACACGCCACCACCAGCGTCGATACCACCCGCTCCACCACGAACGCACCCGTCGCACCGGCGACCATCCACGCCGCGCCCGTGACCAGGCCCGCGACCACCGCCACCACCGTGAGATAGAATGCGGCGCGGTCCGCGAGTGCCTGCGCGCGCGAGCGCGAGGACTGCGCCTGCTCCACCAGCCGCATGATCCCCGCGAGCGCCGTCTCGCCACCCGTCCTCGTGACCTCCACGCGCAGCGCGCCCGTTCCGTTCGACGTTCCCGCGATCACCTCGTCGCCTTCCGCCTTCGGCACCGGGCGGGACTCGCCCGTGATCATCGCCTCGTCCACCGCGCTCGCGCCGCTCCGCACGACACCGTCGGCCGGCACGCTCGACCCCGGACGCACCAGCACGATGTCTCCCGCTCGCAACGCCTCGATCGAGACCGCTTCCGTCCCTGCGCCCACCACCCGCTCCGCGGTCGCCGGCAGCAGACGCGCCAGCTCGCGCAGCGCACCGCGCGCCTGGAAGATCGAGCGCATCTCCACCCAGTGCCCGAGCAGCATCACCGTCACCAGCGTCGCCAGCTCCTCCCACAGCGGCATGCCCGGATAGCCGAGCGTCACCGCCGCGCTGAACCCGAACGCCACGCTGATCGCCAGCGCGATCAGCGTCATCATGCCCGGCAGGCGGTCCCTCAGCTCGCGCACCGCGCCCTGCAGGAACACCAGGCCGCCGTACACGAACACCGCCGTGCCGAAAACGGGCGCGATCCACTCCGACCCCGGAAACGCCGGCGCATGCCAACCCGTCACCTGCCCCAGCATGTGGCCCCACACCAGCGTCGGCAGCGTCAGCAGCAGTGAGACCCAGAACCGGTCCCGGAACATCGCCACGCTGTGACCGGCATGCTTGTCGTGACCGCCCGCGTGGCCTGCGCCATGCACGTCCCGATCGCCGTGTCCGGCGGTGCCTCCGTGTGACGCGTGCGACGCGTGCTGTCCGTGGGACGCGTGCTCCGCAGGCGACGTGAAGGCCTCCGGCGACGGCTGCTCGACCTGCGGGACGTTCCCTTCGTGACCCGGCTTCGACTGCATGACGGCCTCCTCGTCGCACCGCTCAAGATACCCCCTCCCCCTATATAGGCGGCGCGTGGTCTGTCCGCAAGGGGCGCGCCCCGGGTCGATGCGGCGGCACGCGGGCGGGGATTGCGGCGGCCGGGGCGGCCGGGCCGGCATGCATCCGGCGGGCCGTGAGAATGCGCGGAAAGGGGAACCGGCGTCGTTGCGTGGAAACTGATGCCGGTATAGCGTGGACTCGCTGCACGCTACCCTCCAGGCAGCGCATCCGCGAAGGGCTTCCATGATCAGGATCACCTTGCTGGGGAACGTCTCGGTGCAGGTGGCGGGCGTTCCCGTGACCGGAGAGGCCGCGCAGCGCCGCCGCCTGGCGCTGCTCACGATCCTGGCGGCGCCCCCGATCCATCCCCACACCCGGGATCGCCTGATCGGGCTGCTCTGGCCGGAACAGGGCTCGAAATCGGCGCGTCACCTGCTCTCCGCATCGATGAGCGTGCTGGGCAAGGCTCTGGGCGACGAGGTGCTGGTCACGGCCGGCGACGAGGTCAGCTTGCGTCCGAGCGCGGTTCAGGTGGATGCGGGGGAGTTCCGCGAGGCGGTCGCGGCGGCGGAGCACGAGCGTGCCGTGGAGCTCTACCGGGGCGCTTTCCTGGAGGGCTTCTACATCAGCGACACGCCGGAATTCGAGCAGTGGGTGGACGGCGAGAGGAGCGAGTATGCGGCGCTCTACCGGCGCGCGCTGGAGAGCGTGGCGGAACTACGCGCCGGTGCGGGCGATGCCGATGGGGCGGTGGCAGCCTGGCGGCGCCTGGCCGCGCTCGACCCCTACAGTGCCCGGACCGCGATCGGCCTGATGCAGGCGCTGGTGCAAGCCGGCAACCGGCCGGCCGCGATCCAGCACGCGCGCATCCACGCGCAACTGCTCGCGGAGGAGTTCGAGACCGGGGCTGACCCGGAGGTGACGGCGCTGGCGGAGAGTCTCCGCACGCAGCCGGAGGCGGTGAGCGTGCCGGCCGTGAGGGCGGGCCGGGCACTGGCGGCGGCTCCTGCGCCGGAGGTGAGCACCAGCCCGGAACTCGCGGCAACGCCCGCGCCGGAGCCATCGGTCGCCCCGGAAAGCGCCGACCAGGCGGAAGCCGGGCCGCCCGTGCGTGCGCGAGACGAAACGGACACGCCCCGGCGCTTCCCCTGGGTGCTGGCTGCCGGTATCGCAGCGGCCGCCCTGCTGCTCACGTTGGCCTTCCTGCGGGCGCGCAGCCAGCCGGTCACGGTGGCGGTGCTGCCGATCGCGAGCGACACGATCAACGAGCACTGGGCGGACATCGCGGAGCACATCCTGGACCGGCTGGCCCTCGCTGATCGGGTGCACGTGGTACCGAGCAGCTCGACGCTGCCGCTGCTCGGGCAGGGGATGGAGGCGCGCGCGATCGGCCGTCGCCTGAGCACGCGCTACGTGGTATCGGTCGCGACCGCGCTGTTGCGGGGTGCAGACTCGCTGCGGGTGCGGGTCGAGCTGGTCGATGTCGAGGCGAACGACATCGCGTGGAGCGCCGCATACCGCTTTCCGCTGGTCGACGTTTTTCGGGTGCAGGACGAGATCGCCCACGCGGTCGCGAGCGCCCTGGAAGTCGACGCGGGGGGCAGGCCGGCTTTGCGCAGCACCGAGGACCTGGACGCGTACGATCATTATCTGCGGGGCACGACCGCGCTGGCGCAGCGCACGCGCGAGTCTCTGCTCAGCGCGCGCGAGCATTTCCTGAGGGCGGTCGGGCGTGACTCGATGTACGCGCTGGCGTACGCGCGGCTGGCCGAGACCTACGGCATGCTCGGGAGCTACGATTACGGCGTGCTGGAACCGCGTTACGCGTACGAGCAGGCGCGCGCCGCGGTGGCGCGGGCGTCCGTGCTGGAGCCAGAGCTGGACGCCGCGCACGCCATGTCGGGCAACATCCACGCGAATTACGACTGGGATGTCGCCGCCGCGGAGCGTGAATTCCGGCGAGCGCTGCAGCTCAATCCGCGCTGCTCATCGTGCCGGCAATGGCTCGGGCTGCTGTATGCCACGCAGGAGCGTCAC
>DATHVV010000198.1:0-5364 GCA_035461105.1 Longimicrobiales bacterium
GCAGCAGCTCGGCTCGCCAGGCGGTGCCCGGAATGTTGTCGAACGCGAACGCGGACAGGATCAGGTCGAAGCGGCCCGGCTCGAGCTCGCCGAAGTCCCCGTCGGCGACGAGACGGTAGCTGCCGCCCGGGTCGGCACGACGGGCGGCCGCGATCATGCTGGCCGAGATGTCGATCCCGGTCGCGTCGAAGCCGAGCTGCTGCAGGAACCGGGTGGACCGGCCGGCGCCGCAGCCGAAATCGAGCGCCCTGCGGCCCGCGACGTGCTCGTGGATGAGGGCGGGCAGGTCCCGGAACGCGAGGTAGTAGGTGCCGGGGAACCCGAGCGTCGCATACGCCGCCGCCCGCTGTGCGTCATCATAAACGTTCGAAAAGGACACGGCCCATTCCTCCTTCCGCGCCCGACCATCATTACCGCGTCCCGGTTCCCGGGCAATGGCACCGCTGGGATCGCGTGAGCCTTGAGCCCGCGCTGGCGATCGGAACGGACGGCCGCGTCGCGTGGCGCTGAGTGTTGGACTCTGATCGATGCTGCCACCCTACGAGAGTGATGAGGTCGCCGAGGCCGTACTCCGCCACCTCGCGAGTACCGGCATCACGCCCACCGCGCTGACGGTCACGGCCGACATCGCTGCCCGCACCTGGAGCATCGCGGCGCGCGACGCGGACGGTCGCGAGGTCGTCGCCAGCTATCCGTTCGCTCCGCCCGAGGGGATCCACACCCCAGCCGAGCTCGCCGCGTGGTTCACCGCGGAGCTCACGTCGAGCACGGGTCGCGCGCCGTGACGCGTCCGGGAAAGACGGCCTCGTGGCTGACCCTGCGGATGAGTTTCAGGTCCGCGCGCGCGCTCACTCAGAGGACCCGGATGTGAGAATCTAGCTCGGACGGGCGGCGGATGCGGCCGGCGCCGCTCGCTCGCGTCCGCGCCGTAATGGCGGCAGCAGCAGGGCATTTCCCGGAAGGGTCTGGCGGCAATCGGTTCTGCGGGTGAATTTTCCGGACGTCAGGATATCTTCCGCGCAGCGTTCGAGTGTGGCCGGCATGCGGCCGCCTGCACTCCTCACGGTACCACGTCGGTCGGGGTTTCCCGACCCGCATCCCTCCCAGCGCAGGAGCTCGCTCCGATGAAACGGTCAGTCCTTGCTTCCGTAGTCGTGCTTGCCGGCTTTCTCAGCGCGTGCGCCGACGAAGTGGTTCAACCCGAGGTCGCCACTCCCGCGCTTGCGCGTGCGGCGGAGCGCGCGCATCCGGGGCACCTGGTGCAGTTCGATGGCGGTGTGCCGGCCGATTTCGAGGCGCGCGTCACGGCTCTCGGCGGAGAGGTGAACTTCGTGGTCGAGAGTGCCGGGTTCGCGAGCGTGAGCGGGCTGGACGGCCGGAGTGCCGCGAAGCTCGGTGCTGGTCGCGGCGTGAGCGCGGTGTTCCCGGATGTGCAGGTGCAGCTGAACACGCCGCGGAGCGTGGTGTCGGTGCCGGATGTCACCGGTGGGGTGCAGAGTGTCGCCAATCCCGCCGCGGCGCTGCTCTTCGCCACGCAGTGGAACATGCGGGTGGTGCGTGCGGACGTCGCCTGGGCGGCGAATCAGCTCGGCTCTCCGGACGTGACCGTCGCGATCCTGGACACCGGGATCGACTACAATGGTCTGGACATGAACGGTGTGGTGGACCTGACGCGCTCACGCTCGTTCGTTCCCAGCGATTCGGCGTATCTCGCCTCGACTCCGTTCGCTTTCCGCCTGCTCTTCGATGACCTGAACGGCCACGGTACGAACGTCGCCGCGCAGGTTGCCACGAACGGCACCGCCTTCGCGGGTGTCAACTCGAAGACCACGTTGCTCTCGGTGAAGGTTCTCGGCCGCACCGGCTCCGGCTCCCTGGGCGGTATCCTGGCCGGCCTCGTCTGGGCCGCGGACCAGGGTGCCGACGTGGCGAACGTGAGCATCGGCATCCCCGGCGGGGTGAGGAAGTCGCAGCTCGGGCCGCGCGTGAACGGACTCACGAACCGGGTCATCAACTATGCGAACCAGCGTGGCATGGTGATCGTGGTCGCGGCGGGCAACGACGGCGCGAACCTGGACGAGGACGGGGGCGGACTGGTGCGCTCGTACTGCAACGCACCCCACGTCGTATGCGTTTCCGCGACCGGACCGACCGCGTCCGCGAACCTGCTGTTCGGTCCGTGGCTGAACCAGGACGCGCTCGCGCCGTACAGCAACTATGGCGAGCAGGTGATGGTGTCGGCGCCGGGCGGCTCGAACTTCGGGCTGATCCTCTCGGTGTGCGCGCGGCTGACGGTGCAGCCCGGGGTGGACGGGGCGCCCGACACGTTCCCGTGTCTCGGCGGCGGCAGCGTGGTGGGGATGGCCGGGACCTCCCAGGCGGCGCCGCACGTCGCCGGACTCGTGGCCAAGCTCGTCGAGGTCCACGGCAAGGGGAATCCGGTCGCAGTGAAGGAAGCGCTGCTGGAGTCGCTCGATGACCTGGGCGCGCCCGGGTTCGACCCGATCTACGGCTACGGCCGCATCAACGTCGGCAAGGCGTTCGGACTCTAGCCGCCGCGGCTGATCCGGCCCCGGAGCAGCTCTCCGGGGCCGACCCCGCCCGACGCGAGCCCCCGGAATCTCGAGTGGCACGGATCGCGCAGCGTCGAGCGCGACCGAGACCTCCCGGAGGCGCAGCTCATGCCAGCCCTTCGTCGACCGCTCCGTTACCTGATGATCCTCGCGGGCGCGTACCCTGCGCTGCTGGCGAGTGCCGGCACGCTGAGCGCCCAGGAGACGCTCGCGCCGTACTGCACCGGGATCGCCGCGGCGGAAGCGACCGGGTACGTCGCGCTGCCGCGCGGCAACGTGTTCTGCCCGCTGCTCGCCGACCCGAAGCAGCCGCGCTCGTTCGTCAGCGTCATTCGTGAATCGGAGGTGTTCGATACCGAGATAGCATCGCTCGGCGTCGGCGACGCTTTGGGCCTCGCGCGCTGGGGTGGCCGTGAGCCCGGCAATGGCATCCAGATCAGCGTCGTTGCGGCCGTGTTCGCGCAGTTCGACCTGGGCACGGCGTCCTACGATCTGGTCAACACCGACTTCATCATCGGCGTACCGGTGACGATGCGCCACGGCAGCTTCTCCCTGAGCCTCCGTCCCTACCACCAGAGCTCCCACCTCGGCGACGAGTTCCTGCTCGGTACCGGCATCGAGAGAGAGAACCTGGCGTTCGAGTCGCTCCAGCTGCTGCTCTCCCAGGAGCTCGGGCCGCTGCGCGTCTACGGGGGAGGAGAGAGGCTCTTCAATCGCGATCCGTCCGACCTGGAGCCGGTCGTGGTACAGGGCGGCATCGAGATCCGGCCGATGGAGCAGCTCGAGATCGGAACCGTTTCCCGGCTGGGCCTGATCGCGGGCGTCGATGTGAAGGCCACCGATCAGCAGGCGTGGAAGCCGGCGTGGAGCGCACGGGCCGGGGTGGAGTTCGGACGCCCGCGTGACGGGCTGAGCCCGGCGCGGCGCGCCCTGCTGCTCGTCGAGTACTACGACGGTCCCACTCCCTACGGACAGTTCTTCCGCGACGGTGTGCGCTACGTCGGCATCGGCGTGCACATCACGCTGCTTTGAGGACCCGGACGCGCCAGCTGCGCGCCGGGTGTCCGTGCGTGGGTGGGAAGCCTCCGCCTAGGCGCCGCTCACGATCATCCAGATTCCGGACGCGATCAGCACCACTCCGAGCGAGCGGCCGAGCCACGGCCCCGCCGGAATCAGCTTCTCGACGAGCACGTACCCGGCGATCAGCGCGACCCAGAGCAGGTTCATCACGCCGACGGCGAACAGCACCAGCATCAGCGACCAGCAGCAGCCCAGGCAGTAGAGGCCGTGGCGCGCGCCCATGACGAACGCGCCGCCCGTGCCGTCGCGCCATCCGGCCATGAGGAAGCCGAGCGGGGAACGACAGCTCGTGAGGCAGGCATCCTTCCACGGCGTCACCTGGTAGATGCCGGCCAGGACGAGCAGCGTCCCGCCCGCGACCGGCGCAGCCCGCATCGTGGCGGGGGAAAGCGACCCGGCGGTGTGCAGCAGCCACTGCAGGACGGTCGCGCCCGCGCTGAAGCCGGTCCAGACCACCGCGTAGCCGAGCAGGAACGCGGTCGTCGCGGTGATCGGCCCGCTCCGCGCGGCGCGGTTCCGAACGAGACTGGCGAACGTGATCGTCATGGGCGCGGTGGAGGGCGTCATCATCGCGACCATCATGACCGTCCACATGACGAACGTGAGCCCGAAATCGGCCGCGCCCCACGGCCGCACCTGCGGGAGCACCATGCTCATGGCATGGCCACCGTCCCTACTCATCGCCGGCATGTCCATGCCGGAAGCCATCAGCGAAGCGAGACGCACGATGTACAGCCAGGCCAGCCCGGAGATGAGGATCAGGCCGGAGATGATGATCGCGCGGTCGCGCGACAGCTTCTCGACCCGGTCCATGGCGGGAAGCGCGCTCAGTGGGCGCTGGCGCCGTTCGCTTCGGGCGCCGTGCCGGCGTAATCGAAGCGTCCGAACGCGGTATATCTCCCCGAATGGTCGTAGCTGATGTCGGAGCTGACCTGGAACACGCGCGAGGCGGCAAGGGAACCGCGTTTCAGGATGAGGCCTTCCGGCAGGACCATCTCCGGGTGCGCCTCCGCCCCGGTCACGGCATTGCGGATCGGCTGGAGCTCGAGGCGCACGGCGTCGCCAACGCTGATCTGGCTGCGATGTCCGTCCAGCACGACGTGGTAGGCGGCCAGGTGCGGTCCGTGCAGCTGGTAGGTGTTGATGAACACCGCCCAGGGACCCCCGAGCTCGCCCCGCACCAGCCGGGAGAGCGCCGCCCGCTGCGCTGCGTCCGCCGCCTCGTCGATGAACGCGACCGCCTCGCCGTTACCCTCGTGGATCGCCCCCGGCCACTTCGCCATCACCGTCACCGCGAGCCCGCCCAGATCGATGTCGCCGTCAGACCCCTCGTCGATCAGCCAGCTCCAGCCGCCCTCACAGTAGCCGTGCGTGGGCGGCGCGTTGAAGTTGCACGGGCAGCCCCAGTCGCAGCTGCACCCGATCAGCACCGTTCCGCTCACATGCCACTCCGCCATGATCGCTCCTCGCGTTGCGCGCCGGGCGGCGCCGCGTTCGAATGGTGAGGTCGGGATCCCACAAGTTAGACAGGGCTGTTGGCGACGACCACGTTCCTGTCACGCTCGCTCCTGTCGTCCTCTTGCTACGCAAACCCGGACGACATCCGGACCTTGCAGATGAACTGCGGGCGTGGGGGGGGGGGGGGGGGGGGGGGGGGGGGGGGGGGGGGGGGGGGGGGGGGGGGGGGGGGGGGGGGGGGGGGGGGGGGGGG
>DATHVV010000199.1:0-2496 GCA_035461105.1 Longimicrobiales bacterium
CGCTCTCCTGTTCGCTCAGTGCCTCCATGGCTCCTTCGCTGACGATGCCACCGGCGGCGTCCCGTCGTGCCACACCTGCCCGGCGGTGCGCCGCGGCCGGAACAGCGCGTCGAGCGCCGCGATCTGGATCATGAGCAGGGCTGCGGGAACGGCCAGCGGACGGATCCCGAACGCGAGCCCGATGGCGCCGAGCAGCAGCACCGCGACCTCCGCGAACGCGACGGTACGGTAGAGCGCCCCGTCGAGAAGCAAGCCGCTCACCAGGATGCCGATCAGGAACAGCGGCGTGAACACCCGCAGCAGCTTGTGCGACACGAACCGTACGAACACCGGGTTGCGCCAGGGACGCACCAGGCGCGGGTCCAGCCGCACCAGCTGAAGGTTGCCGAGCAGGGTGCGCACGCGCCGGCGGTACTCCGATCCCTGCGACGGAGTGGCGCGGTCGTACGCGATGGCGCGGGGCTCGAGCAGCACGCGCCGGCCGGCCAGCGCGATCTGCAGCGGCAGGTACACATCGTCCAGGATCGTGCCCGGCGGAATCGGCACGAACGCGTCGCGGCGCACCGCGTAGACCGCGCCGGTCACCCCCATCACGGAGCCCGTGCGCGACTCGGCGAGCCGCAGCCGCGTCTCGAGCGACCAGTAGCGGCGCATGCCCTCCGCCGCCGCAGCTTCACCCGCCGCGATCTCGAGCCGACCGGAAACCGCGCCCACACCGTGCTGCACGGCGACCGCGCTGAGCCGGCGCACGACGTCGCCCGCGAATTGCTGACGCGCGTCCGCGAATACCACAACGTCGCCATCCGCCGAGCGTACGCCCAGGTTCAGCGCGCCCGCCTTCCCTTCCCCGGCGGGACTCTCCAGGACGCGCACGCGCCCGGCGCTCGGACGCGCGAACGCCTCCGCGACGGCCCGGCTCTCGTCGGTGCAGCCGTTCAGCACCACCACCACGTCCAGCAGCTCCGCCGGGTGATCCTGCGTGAGCAGATTCTCCAGCCGGTCCGGCAGCAGCGTTGCGGCGTTTCGCACCGCCAGTACCGCCGTTACCTTGGGCATCTCGCCGTGCGGGGAGTGACGCTCCAAGGGCGCGTGGCGCCCGCGCACGAGCATGACGACCGGATAGCCGATGTACGTCCAGAACACCAGAGCGCAGCACGCCCAGAACAGGATCTCGAGCATCAATGCGTTTCAGTGATGTGATTCCGCGCCCCACGCTAGCCGGGCAGGCGCCATGCCACCATGGCCCGGGCGGACACCGGCCATGGCGGGTCGCGGATCCTCTTGCGGGCCTTGAACTCGCGTCGTTCGCCGATGCTGCCCTCGAGCCGTCCGGCTGTTGCGCGGACGCCACAGCGCGTCGACCGGGCCGTGGCTGAGCTCGACCGGATCGCCGGCGCGCTCCGGCTCGGCCCCGTCGACGCAGCCCGTCTCGCCGGGTGGAAAGCGTGGCAGAGCGGCATGCGCGGCCTGGAGCTGCGAACCGGGCACGGCGGCTATCACGCCGTGGCGGCGGCATACGGAGAGCGCTGGGCGAAGCGCTGGGGCGCCGAGGGCGTAGTCGGGTGGCTGCACCGAGCTGGCGGCGGCCGCCTGTTCCTGGACTGCAGCGATGCCGCGGAGTGGGGCCGCACGACCTGCACGCAGGCCGACCTGGAGCTGGCGGAATCGAGCGCGGCCGGAGTGTTCGACCTGATCGGCTCCGGACCGCGCTCCCTCGGCGTTCCACCGAGCTGGCGGACGGATCTGTACTCGGGACTCGAGTGGCCGCTGGAGCAATCGCACGGGCTGCGTTTCGTGCGCGGCGATGGCTCCGACATCCGCACGGTCTGGGAGCTGTCGCGCGGCTATCATTTCATCGCGCTCGCCCGCGCCTACTGGTCCACGGGCGACGTCCGCTTCGTCCACGCCTTCATCACGCATGTCGATTCCTGGATCGAGCAGAACCCGTTCGGACGAGGCCCCCACTGGGCATCGCCGATGGATGCGGCGGTCCGCGCCGCGAACTGGACGCTGGGCCTGCTGCTGTTCGCACCCGTCGGCGAGCTCGACGCGGCATTCGTCCAGCGGCTGCTCTCGAACCTCTATGCCACGGGGCTCCACGTCGAGCGCCACCGCGAGTGGCACCCGGTTTACCGCGGCAATCATTACGTGGCGAACGGCGTCGGCCTCGCCTACCTGGGCGCGCTCTTCCGGGGCGAGCGGCTCGGCGAGCGCTGGCTGCGGCGTGGCACCCGCATCATTGCGGACGAGCTGCTGCGGCAGGTGCATCCCGACGGCGTGAGCTTCGAGGCGTCGCTCGGATATCATCGCTTCGCGACGCAGCTGTTCTCGTGGGGCGCCGCGCTCGTCCGGGCGAATGCGCCCGGACGCTGGACGCGGGCGCACGACGAGCGGCTGGCTGCCATGTACGACTTCATCGAGACGTACCTGCCGGAGTCCGGGCTGGCCCCACTGCTGGGCGACAACGATGACGGGCACCTGCACGTGATGGATGCG
>DATHVV010000200.1:0-8632 GCA_035461105.1 Longimicrobiales bacterium
CGGCGAGGCGAAGTTCACGATCGCACCGCGGCTCCGGCGCAGCGCGGGCAGCGCGGCGCGCGTCAGCACCAGCATGGTGCCGGCGTTGCGCTGCACCTCGCGCTCGAGCTCCGCGAGCGTGGTCTCGCCGGCCGGCCGCACCAGCCCCAGCCCGCCGGCCACGTTCAGCAGCGCGTCGATGCGGCCCCAGCGCTCGAGCGCCGTGCCCACGACCCTGGCCGCGTCCGTCTCGCTGGTCAGGTCCGCGGGGATCCCCAGCACCTCCCCTTCGGCCGCTTCGGCCGAGAGCTGCTCGGCGAGCTCCGCGACCGCGGGCCCCCGGCCGGTGATCAGCACGCGCGCGCCCGCCCGCGCGAAGCGCTCGGCCAGCGCGTACCCGAGCTGGCCGCGGGCCCCGACGCCGCTGACGATGACGACATCCCCAGCCATGATCCCTCCCGACTTCGTGCGACGGACTTCCAGCACCATGCCCGCGAGCAGCACGCCCGCGGCGAGCGCGAACACCGTGGGTGCGTCCAGGCGCGGAATCAGCGTGCCGGTCGCGAGCAGCACGCCGAGCGCTGCGCCGGCCAGCGGCGGCACCGGCCCCCCGCGCGCGAGCGGCGGGCTGGCCAGCAGCACGCCCATCGCATAGGCGGGCGCCGCCAGGATGAGCAGCATGCCGAGCGCGCCGCCGAGCGGTTGGCCGTGCAGCGACGGCAGCCGCGCCCAGGCGGCCGCGGCCGCGGCCGCGACCAGGCAGGAGAGCAGCGCGCCGATCCAGCGGACGCGCGGCCTGGCACCGCCGGCGGCACCCGCCCACAGGCCGGCGGCCAGCGCCCCGAGCGCTACGCCCAGCAGCAGTCCGAGCGCCCGCAGGAAGCCCTGACCGGTATAGAGCAGGAGCGCGCTGCCGGCGCTCACCGCGATGCCGAGAGCAGCTCCGGCCAGCGGCGCGCTCATGGGGCGAGACCGCCGTAGCCGCCGCGATAGTAGATGAGCGGCTCCCCCTCCCGGGCATCGCCGGCCAGCACCTCGCCAATGAAGACGGCGTGGTCACCGCCGTCGTCGTGGCGCCAGAGGCGACAGTCCACCCAGGCCAGGCAGTCCTCCAGCACAGGGGCGCCGGTACGTTCTTCGCGATAGGCCACGCCATCGAACTTGTCGCTGATGTCGGGTGCCGCGAAGCGGCGCCCGATTCGCTCCTGGTCGGACCGCAGCACGTTGATCGCGAAGACCCGGGCGGCCACGATGCAGCCGTGCGTCGCGGCGGCGCGCTCGATGCAGGCGAGCACGAGCAGCGGCTCCAGGGAGAGCGAGCAGAACGAGTTCGCGGTGAGCCCGCACGCCCGTCCACGGGGGTCGCGCGTGGTGACCACCGCGACGCCCGTCGCCCAGTGGCCGAGGATCCGTCGGAACTCAGAGGAGTCGAACAGTTTGCCTGCTCTCGGGGGTCCGGGTAGCTTGAGCGTTCGGGCTCAACACGACGTGGGAGATCGAGTGAAGCGCACGCGCAACGCCGCACGCCGCAGCGCCCTCGGTGCGGCGCTCATGATAGCCGCGCTCAGCGGCTGCGACAACGTGAGCTGGGGCGGTGCCGACGTCGCCGTGGTCCCGCCCCCGCCGAAGCCGCGCGGCGTGGCGGGCGGCGACGTCGAGACCGGCGCGACCGAGCCGCTGCCGCGCGGGCCCGTGCTCTATTACGTCGTGCGCAGCGGCGGCCAGGCGCTGCTCACCCCGGTTGCCGAGATCCGGGGCGACTCGCTCAGGCGCATCGGTTCGGAGGGCGACGCGCGGGTCTATGCCGGACGCCTGGTCGCCGAGCACATGCGCCAGGGCGCCGAGTTCGACCTGTTCAGCCGTGGCGTCCGCGTCGGCACCTACGTCGTGCGCAGCGCGCGCGTGCCCGACCAGGACCACTGTCCGCTCCTGCCCGTCGCCTCCGGCGCGCTCGAGCTCTCGGTCGCCGCCGACAGCATCATGGAGTTCCTCGCCCTCGAGAAGCCGCACGCGCCGCAGGCCTCGCCGCGGGCCCCGAACGCGCCCCAGACGCTCGGTCGCATGCGCTTCGTGGCGCCGATCCTGGCCGAGCGCATGCTGCGCGCGCGCGGCGCGCAACTGCCCGCCAACTGGCAGGCCGCCATGGAGCAGGTCGCCGCGTTCCCGGCGTCCGGCCGCGCCGACGCGGGCTTCGCCGCCACCTTCCTGGTCGGCGACACGCTCGGCCCCGGCCTCGACGACGAGGGCTACGCGCTCTTCTTCCTGGCGATGCCGACGGCCTCGCAGACCGGCTGGGACACGGTCTACGTCGATTACCGCGAGTATCCGCGCACGAAGAAGGCGGCCCCGCGCGTCATCGACTACCTGGACTGGACGCGCGACGACCAGGTCGAGCTGCTCGTGCAGGTGTTCGGCACCCGCGCCACCTGGTTCGAGGCGATCGGCCGCGACCCCCAGGGCCGCTGGCGGAGCCTGTTCTCCGATCGCTGCGACGAGGGCGGCCGCCCGAGCCTGGTCCCCGCCATGCCCCTGCCCGCGGCGCTGCCGCCCGACACGGCACTCCCCGGCTCGCGGCCGTGAGCGGGTCGTGTCGAGGAGCGGGCCGCCGCGCGCCCGTGCTTCCGCTGGTCCTTTCGATCGGGAGTCGACCATGAAGAACTGCGCCCCGGTGCTGCTGCTCCTGCTGCTCCCCGGCACGCTCGCCGCGCAGCGGCCCGTGCACACCTACTCCATCGTCGCGCGCGACTCCGCCACCGGCCAGCTGGGGGTGGCCGTGCAGTCGCACTGGTTCAGCGTCGGCCCGCTCGTGCCCTGGGCCGAGGCCGGCGTCGGAGCGGTCGCCACGCAATCCTTCGTCGAGGCCAGCTACGGCCCGCTCGCGCTCGAGCTGCTGCGCTCGGGCCGGACCGCCCCCGAGGCGATGCGCGGCCTGGTCGCCGCGGACCCGCACCCGGAGGTACGCCAGGTCGCGATCATCGATGCGCACGGCAACGTGGCCGCACACACGGGCGAGAACGCGATCGAGGCGGCCGGCCACCTCACCGGGCCGAACTTCTCCGTGCAGTCGAACATGATGCTGAAGGAGACGGTGCCGGCCGCCATGGCGCGCGCGTTCCAGGCCAGCTCCGGCGACCTGGCGGAGCGCATGCTGGCCGCGCTCGAGGCGGCGCAGGCGGAGGGCGGCGACATCCGCGGCAGCCAGTCCGCCGCGATCCTGGTCGTGCGCGGTACGCCCACCGGCCGGCCCTGGCTGGACCGCATCATGGACCTGCGCGTCGAGGACCACGCCGCTCCCGTCGCCGAGCTGCGCCGCCTGGTCCACCTGGCGCGCGCGTACCAGCACATGAACGCGGGCGACGAGGCGGTCACCCTGGGCGACGTCGACACCGCGCTGCGCGAGTACGCCGCGGCCGAGGCCATGGTGCCCGACGATCAGACCAACGGCGAGATGGTGTTCTGGCACGCGGTCATGCTCGTCAACGCCGGCCGCGTCGACGAGTCGCTCCCCCTCTTCGCCCGGGCCTACGCCCAGGACCCGAACTGGCGCGAGCTCGTGCGCCGCCTGCCCGCCGCCGGACAGCTCCCCGACGACCCGGCCCTGATCGCGCGGCTCACGCGCTGAACGGCAGCCGGCGCGGCCCGGGACGCGCCCGTCGCCCTCGAGACGCGCCCGCCCCGCGGCCGCGTCCGCAGCCGCCGCGTTGCCCCGCGACCCGCGCGGCGGTAACCTTCCATCTCGAAAATTCGAGCTACACGAACGGGGCCTTCCGGAAGTCCGGTGCAATACCGGCGCGGCCCCGCCACTGTGAGAGGCCCGGACGCCGTGCGTCCGGTGTGGACCGTCCGAAACGCCACTGGATCAGGAGATCTGGGAAGGCGGGCGGCTCCGCCTCGAGCCAGGAGACCGGTTCCGTTCGTGCCCGAGTGAAAGACCCTTCCAGGGAGGGGTCCGGGTACGTCCGGCACCGCTGCCGTGCGCGTCCGCCCTTTCCTGGTCACAGGAAAGGGCGTTTTCGTTGCTTCACTCAAGGCGACGCCGGACCCGCGGGGGCCCGGCGCGGACTCTTCTCGTCTCACGCTGCCTCTTCGCCGCGTGCGCACTCGCGCTCGGCTGCGCGCCCGGCGACCCCGACCCGGCACCCACCGACCGGCGACCCGACGCGCGCGTCGACGATGCCGCGGCGGCCGGCGCCATCGTCGTCATCGACGACGTCGGCCGCACCGTGCGCCTGCCGCGCCCGGCGCGGCGCGTCGTCTCGCTGATCCCGGCGCAGACCGAGGTCGTGAAGCTGCTGGCCGGCGCCGGGGCGCTGGTCGCACGCACCGCCTGGGACCAGGATCCGGAGCTCGCCCACCTCCCCTCGACCGGCAACGCGCTCACCCCCAGCGTCGAGTGGCTCGCCGCGCAGCGGCCCGATCTGGTGATCGCGTGGCCCGACCAGCAGGCGCGCAGCGTGATCGCGCAGCTCGCCGCCATGGACATCGCGGTCTACGCGTCAGCCGTGGAAACGCTCGCGGACGTGGACTCGATGATCGTGCGCCTGGGAGCACTGCTCGGGCGGCGCGACGCCGCCGACACGCTGCGGGCCACGCTCCATGCTGAGCTCGATGCCGTGCGCGCGCTCGTCGCGGGACGTGCCCGGCCGCTCACGTTCTACGCGCTCTCGGTCGATCCGCCGATGGCCGCGACCCGCCGCACCTACATCGGTGAGCTGCTGGAGATCGCCGGCGGCACGAACGTATTCCCCGACCTGCCCACGGCGTGGGCCCAGGTGAGCCTCGAGGAAGTGCTGCGCCGCGGTCCCCAGGTCATCATCCGGCCGCTCGAGGAGCCGCGCGGCGCCACGCTCGCACGCCTGCGTGCCATACCGGGGTGGCGGGATCTGCCGGCGGTGCGCGACGCGCGCGTGCACGAGGTCGACGCGGACCTGCTGAACCGGCCGGGCGCGAGCCTCGGCGAGGCGGCGCGCGTGCTCGCCCGCGCGCTGCACCCGGACGCCTTCCGCACGGGTCCGCCCCGATGAACCCGCGCGTGCCCGTGGTCCCACCCATCGCGCCGCCTGGAGCCGCGCCGTGATCGCGCGATTGCTGCTGCTCGCCCTGATCATCGCCCTGGCCGTGCTCCTCAGTCTCACCGTCGGCGCCGCCGCGGTGCCCGCGGCGGAAGTGGTGCGCGCGCTGCTCGGCGACACGGACGCGACCACGCGCACCATCGTGCTCGAGCTGCGCCTGCCACGCGCGGTGCTCGC
Organism: Longimicrobiales bacterium; assembly: GCA_035461105.1. Taxonomy (GTDB): domain Bacteria; phylum Gemmatimonadota; class Gemmatimonadetes; order Longimicrobiales; family RSA9; genus VEPF01. The sequence goes on from DATHVV010000200.1 coordinate 5,229, forward strand.
GGTGCTCGCGGGCGGCGCGCTCGCGCTCGCCGGCTGCGTGTTCCAGGCGCTGCTGCGCAATCCGCTCGCGGAGCCCTACGTGCTGGGCGTGGCCGGCGGCGCGGCCGTCGGGGCCGTTGGCGCGGTCGTGCTGGGACTCGCCGCGCTCGCGCCCGCGGCGGTCCCCATCGCCGCACTCGCCGGCGCCGCCGCCGCGATCGTGCTCGTGCTCGGCATCGCGCTGCGCACGGGTGACGCGCTCGACACGCGCGTGCTGCTCCTGGCCGGCGTCGTGGTCGGCGCGTTCTTCAACGCGGTGATCCTGCTGCTGCTCACACTCGCCGACGTCGAGAGCTTCCGCTCCGCGGTGTTCTGGATGATGGGCAGCGTGGCGAGCGCGTCGTGGCGCGCCGTCGCGCTGCTCGCGCTCTACCTGGTGCCGGTCACCGCCGTGCTGGTCGCGCTCGCCCGGCCGCTCAACGCGATCGCGGTCGGCGAGGAGACCGCGCACCACCTGGGCGTGCCGGTCGAGCGGGTCAAGCTTCTCGGCTATTTCCTCGCCTCGCTGGCCGTCGCGGCCAGTGTCGCGGCCTGCGGCGTGATCGGCTTCATCGGGCTGATCGTGCCCCACGCGCTGCGCCTGCTCTGGGGCGCCGACCACCGGCTGCTGCTGCCCGCCAGCGTGCTCGCCGGCGGTGGCTTCCTGCTGCTCGCCGACACCGCCGCGCGCACCGTGGCTGCACCCGCCGAGCTGCCCGTCGGGGTCATCACCGCGCTCATTGGCGTGCCGCTCTTCGTGGCGCTGCTGCGCCGGAGGCCGGCATGAACGAGTCGCGCGCACGCCCGGGTGCCCCGCTGCCCGAGGCCGGCGCGGGCGCGGCGCAGCTCGCCGCGGAGGACGTCGCGTTCCGCTACCCGGGCTCGGCCGCGCTCGCGCTGGACGGCGTCACCCTGCAGGTGCCGCGCGGCTCGCTCTGCGCCGTGATCGGTCCGAACGGCTCCGGCAAGTCGACGCTCGCCCGCATCCTGGTCGGACGACTGCGCCCGGTTCGGGGGCGCGCGCTGTTCGAGGGCCGCCCGCCCGCCGCCTGGCCGCGCCGTGAGCTCGCCCGCCGCATCGGTGTCGTCACTCAGTCCGAGGAAACGGTGTTCCCGCTCACGGTGCGCGCGCTCGTCGCCATGGGACGCTATCCGCACCTCGCCCCCTTCAGCGCCGAGTCCGCCGCCGACCGGAACGCGATCGCGGCCGCGCTCGACGCCTGCCATGTCGCCCATCTCGCCGAGCGCGGCATGGCACAGCTCTCGGGCGGCGAGCGCCAGCGCGCGCGCATCGCGCGTGCGCTCGCCCAGGACGCGGCCACCCTCGTGCTCGACGAGCCCACCGCCGCGCTCGACATCGCGCACGAGATGGCGATCTTCGAGCTGCTCGTCCGCCTCCGGCGCGAGCGCGGCGTCACGGTCCTGCTCGTCACCCACAACCTGAACCTGGCCGCGCGCTACGCCGACCAACTGCTGCTGCTCGACGCCGGTCGTGCGGTCGCCGCCGGCGTCGCGGCCGACGTGGTCACGCGCGAACGCATCGAGCGCAGCTACCACTGGCCGGTCAATGTCTTCCCGCACGCCGGCCCTGGCCGCGATGCGGGCGCACCGCAGGTCACTCCCCTCGCCCGCATCCCTGAACTAGACCCGAAACCCGAACCGGATCCCCACGCATGAACCGCAACCTCGCCCTCGCCCTCGCCCTCTGCGCCGCCGCGCCGGCGGCGGCGCAGACTCCTCCCGACACGTTCCGGCTCGGCGAAATCGTGGTCACGGCCACGCGCACGCCCCAGCCGCGCGCGGCGGTGCCCGCCCACGTCACCGTGCTGGACGGCGCGGCCCTGCGCGCGCGCGGCATTGCGCGCGTGGCCGATGCGCTGCGCGACGCCGGCGCCGGCAGCATGGCACAGGGCGGCGCACCCGGTGCCGCCGCCTCGCTCTTCCTGCGCGGCGGCGAAAGCGATTACGTGCAGGTGCTGATCGACGGCGTGCAGGTGAACGAGCCCGGCGGTTCCTACGACTGGGCGCACCTGAGCACCGCGGACGTGGAGCGCATCGAGATCGTGCGCGGACCGGTGAGCGTGCTGTACGGCAGTGACGCGGTCGCGGGCGTCGTGCAGATCTTCACGCGGACCGGCGCCGGCCCGGTCCGGCTCGACGCCGAGCTGGGGGCGGCGACCGGTGGGCGGGTCGGCCCCGAGGCGTCCGGTTCCTTCGCGAGCTGGGACGGAGCCCTGTCGCTCGGCGGCGCGAGCCGTGTCGCCGGCCGGCCGCTCGGTTGGACGCTGCTCGCCGCGCGGCAGTGGTCGGGCGGCGCCTACGCGTACAACAACGAGTACGGCAACAGCACCCTGTCCGCGCGCGGCCGTTATGGGCTCGGTCCGGGCACCGTGATCGCCCTGAACGGGCGCTACATCGACCAGCGGTTCCACTACCCGACCGACGGCGCGGGTCGCCTGGTGGATCGCAACCGCTTCACGGACGGCACGGCGCACACGTTGAGTGTCGCGCTCGAGCAGCGGCTCACGCCAGCGCTGCACGCGCTGCTCACGCTGGCCAGCTACCGCAACCAGACGGGCGGCGATGATCCGGCCGATGAGCCGGAGCAGGGCTTCTCGCGCAGCAGCGCGCGGGTGCGTCGCGATGCCGTCGAGCTGCGGCTGGATGCGGCACTGGCGCGCCAGTTCGTGCTGAGCGTCGGCGGCGAGCTGGAGGAGCAGCACGGCCGCACCTGGTTCGAGAGCGACGGACCGTTCGGTCCCTACCGCGACCGCAGCAGTGCCGAGCGCGGCAACCGGGCGGCGTACGCGCAGCTGGTGGGGCGTGTGGCGCGCCTTACCCTGACCGGCGGCACGCGCATCGACCACAGCGACCAGTTCGGTGACTTCGCCACGGGACGCATCGGCGTGACCGCCGACCTCGGCAGCGGCCTGGCCGGGCACGCGGCGTGGGGCACCGGCTTCAAGGAGCCGACGTTCTTCGAGACGTACGCCACCGGCTTCGCGCGCGGCAACCCGGCGCTCACGCCGGAGCGATCGCGCAGCGGGGAGCTGGGCCTGCGCCTCACGGCCGGCCCGCTGCGTCTCGGCGCGACCGCGTTCGACCAGCGCTTCCGCAACCTGATCCAGTATACCGCCGCACCCCCCTCGGCCGACGCGCCCAACTACTTCAACGTGGGCGCGGCCCGCGCGCGCGGGCTCGAGGCCGATGCATCCGTGCGCGGCGAGCACATCCAGCTCGCGGCGAGCTACACCCTGCTCGACACCGAGGTGCTCGATCATGGCTTCGGCACGGATCCGCAGTTCCAGGCCGGCGCGACCCTGCTGCGACGACCCGCTCACCAGGGTGTCATCGGCATCGACTGGACCGGCCTGCCGCGGCTGACG
>DATHVV010000201.1:0-47229 GCA_035461105.1 Longimicrobiales bacterium
AGGCCGGGAGGGCACTGCACGGCCTGTTCTACACCGGCGGCGCCGATGACGTGGTGATCGCTACCACGGCGGCCGGGGCCATCCCGTACTTTTCGGACCTGCCCACGATCGATGAGCTGGGGCTGAACGATCGATTCGTCGCCCTGCATGGCGCGCCGCATTCGCCGGCGCCCGGCCACCGCCGCATCGCGACCCTGGACTATCTCCGCGAGCGGGGCGTCAACCTCGTCATCCACCGACCCGGCTTCGACTGTCGCCGCCGGCAGGAGCCGGACCCGCATGCCGGCCTTCCGCTGGTGCTGATCCCACTGCAGCGGGGGCCTTGCGCGCTCGAAGCGAGGTATCTGATAGCGCATCCCCGGATCGACTCGCTCGTGGCTGAGGGCCGCGTGAAGCTGCAGATGGCGGGGTTACAGGGCGCCCCGGGGGGCTGAGGACCGGCCCAGGGCCGCGCAGGAAGTCGCCAAACTGCAAAAACTTTTCCCGATTCGACGGCCGTCCGTGGCGGGAACGGAACGGAAAAACCCAGCAACGGCGCGGAAATCACGCAGCGGCCCGACGCGGCCTGCGGATTGCCCTTCAGTCGGGCACAACACGGGCTGCGGCGGGCGGGAAATAATCCGGGGAGAGCCGTCGCAGCAAGGAAGTGGGCAGTCACTCGCGAGTGGCTGCCCACGTTCTTTTGCCGGTCAGTCGCCAGCCCCGAAGGTCAGGTGCCGACCTCGAATTCCTCGGTCTCGACCTCCCGGTCGTTGACCAGCACGTGCAGGGTGTACTTTCCCGCCGGCCAGCCGTCCGGCTTCGTGATCATGAAGTGCGTGTACTCACGGCCCGTTCCCCGCGCCGTGACGGTCTCGGTACGCTCATCCACGATCTGTCCATCCTCGAACGTCCAGCGCGCGGTGATACGCGTGCCGGTCGCCCGTCCCTCGTGGCGAACGAGGGCGTGGATCGTATCGTTCGCCCGGAAGTCGTCCGTCGCGTCCGAGATGGCGCTGTCGCCCTGCATGGCGCGCCCCAGCTCGACATCGGTGACACGGAACTCATCGCGCACGGCTTCGGCGAGCGTATCCGCGTCCGCGCTCAGGTCGACCTCGTCATCGGCATCCCGGGCGCACCCGGGCATGGAGACGGCGAGCGCCAGGGACGCGGCCAGCGCCCAGCGGTGGGATCGATTCATGGAGCCTCCTCAGTCGCGCTTTGGCAGTTTGAGCACCTGGCCCGGGAAGATGCGGTCCGGGTCCTTGATTTCGTCACGGTTCGCCTCGTAGATACTGCGCCAGCGAGAGGCATCGCCCAGCTCGCGCTCGGCGATCCGCGACAGGCTGTCGCCGGACGCGACGGTATACGTACGCTCCGGCTCCGCACCCGGCCGGGGCGTGGACTCGGCGGTGCTCGAGCTGGAGCCCTCCACGTTCGAGAAGTCGGCGCGCGGATTGCCGGCCGTCTTGCCGGTTTTTTCGTCCGGCTTTTTGTCGAACAGTCCCATGGTTGCTCCCGGAATAAGTGAGTATGACGAAGGGGCCAGAGGCATTAAGCGTACCCGGTACGGCACTTGCCCGGCGTTGTCGGCCTCTCGGGAGGTGCAGATATTCACCTTTCCTGCAAAGAGGTGGATCGATGGTACGGGCCTGGCCGCTTACAGCTCTGCTCGCCGCGCTCGCCTGCGGCTCCGGACCCCGTGCCACGGAGTCCGGGCCGGCGGCCGTGGCAGTGTCCCGACCGGTGACCGCGACGCCGGGGTGCGCGGCGGACAACGGGGGGCTCCGGCTGACGCAGGGCTTCTGCGCGCGGGTGGTCGCGGATTCGCTCGGGGCGGTACGCCACTTCGTGGTCACGCCGGAGGGGGTGATCTTCGCGGCGGTGCAGCCTGCGCGCGACGGACAGGGCGGCGGTCTGCTGCGGCTGGACGATGTGGACGGGGACGGGCGCTACGAGACGCGTCGCCAGCTGTGGCCGCGCGGCGGCAATGGCATCGCGCTGCGTGGAGCGGATCTCTTCTTCGCGCCCCCCGACGCGGTGCTGCGCTTCCGACTGGGGCCCGATCGAGCGGACGTCGTGGGCGCGCCGGACACGATCGTGCGCGAGCTGCCCGTCGGCGGGCATTCCTCGAAAACCGTGGTGGTGGGCACGGACGGCGCGCTATACGTCAACATCGGCTCGCGCACGAATTCCTGCCAGGAGCGCGAGCGGCAGGAACGCTCACCGGGACACGACCCGTGCGACGAGCTCGCGACCCGCGCGGGCATCTGGCGCTTCGATCCGGAGCGCCTCGATCAGCGTCCGGAAGACGGCGTGCGACACGCCACCGGCCTGCGCAATACGGTCGCACTCACGCTCAACCCGGCGACGGGAACGCTCATTGGCGTCGTGCACGGGCGCGATCTGCTGGGCGGCAACTGGGGCTTCTCGCCGGAGGCCAACGCCGAGCTGCCGGCCGAGGAGCTGGTGGCGATAGCCGCCGGTGATGACTTCGGCTGGCCCTACTGCTATTTCGATCCCGAACAGCGCCGGAAGGTGCTCGCCCCCGAGTACGGCGGCGACGGCCGCGAGATCGGTCGCTGCGCCCAGAAGCGCGACCCGCTCGTCGCGTTCCCGGCGCACTGGGCGCCGAACGGGATCGCATTCTACACCGGCACCCAATTCCCGGCGCGATATCGGGGCGGTGCCTTCATCGCATTCCACGGCTCCTGGAATCGCGCGCCGCTGCCCCAGGCGGGGTTCAACATCGTATTCCAGCCATTCCGCGGCGATGTACCAGCCGGCGAATGGGAGGTCTTCGCCGAGGGCTTCCAGAGCGTCGAGGCGCGCCCGACCGCGGTCACGGTCGGCCCCGATGGCGCGCTGTTCGTGAGCGCGGACCGCGGCGAGCGGATCTGGCGCATCGACTACGCGGGCGGCTCCTGAACGCGACCTGGCGGACTCGTCGCCACCGCCCCGCTTGACACCGTGGTTCGATTGACAACCCCCCACCCTTCCCCCAGCTTACCGGCTTGTGCCCGAAGCGGGGCAGCCCCCCGCGTCCCTCATAACTCCGAGTGAGCATCATTCGATGTTCGGCACCATAAAAGGTCGGATCGCCATCATTCTCGTCATCGCGGGCATTGCGCTGGGCTCGCTGTTCACGCAGGGCATCACGCTCGGCCTCGATCTGCGGGGCGGCATGTACCTGGCCCTCGAGGTGGCCGATCCCGAGGGCACCATGACCTCGGAGGTCAAGCGCCAGAACATCGAGCAGAACCTGCAGATCCTGCGCAACCGCATCGACGAGTTCGGCGTGAGCGAGCGCACCATCCAGGCGGTGGGTGATGAGCGAATCGTGGTGGCGCTGCCCGGCGTGCGCGACGAGGAGCGTGCCAGATCGATCATCGAGCGCCAGGCCTTCCTGGAGTGGTCGCTGGTGCGTCCGACGGAGCAGCTGCGCAACGCGCTCGAGCGGATCGACCGCGTGGTCGCGACGACGCTGCCCGAGAGCGAGCGCGCGGCCGTGACCCCGACGCAGCAGTCGGGCGAGTCGGTGCAGGACCTGATGTTCCGGCGCGGCCGCGATACCACGGCCGCCGACACGAGCGCGGCGGACAGCGCCCGCGCGGCCGCCGGTGATACGAGCGTGACGCAGGAAGATTCGGCGGCCGCGGCGGCGAGCGCGGCTCGTCCCTTCAGCAGCCTGCTGCTGGACAGCGGCCAACCCGGTGAGTTCCTCGTGCTCGACCAGGACGTGGCCCGGGTCAGCCAGTACCTGGCGCTGCCCGGCGTGCGTGAAGCGTTGCCGCGGGGCGCGGTCCTGAAGTGGGGTTCCAAGCCGGTGTCCCAGGGCGCGCAGCTCTACCGGCAACTCTATCTCCTCGATCGCGCCGCCTTCCTGACCGGTGACCAGCTGGAGAATGCCCAGGCCGGCCGTGACCCGCAGTACAACGAGACGATCGTAACGTTCACGCTGAACCGGCGGGGTGGGCGAACGTTCGAGGACGTGACCAGCAAGAACCTGGGCAACCGGATCGCGATCGTGCTCGACGAACAGGTGCACAGCGCGCCGGTCGTGCAGTCACGGATTGGTGCCAGTGGCCAGATCACGATGGGCCAGGCGCCCATGGAGGAAGCGCGCGACCTGGCGCTGGTGCTGCGCGCCGGCGCGTTCACGGCGCCGCTCGAGATCGTCGAGCAGCGATCGGTCGGCCCCTCGCTCGGTGCCGACTCGATCCGCCAGGGCATGATCGCGGGCATCATCGGCATCGTGCTGGTGATCGTCGTCATGATGCTGTACTACCGCCTGGCCGGCGTGCTCGCGGTCGGAGCGCTGATCATCTATGCCCTGCTCGTGCTGGGCGGCCTGTCGCTGATCCCGAACGCGACGCTCACGGCGCCCGGCATTGCCGGCTTCATCCTGTCGCTGGGCATGGCGGTGGATGCCAACGTGCTGATCTTCGAGCGCATCCGCGAGGAGCTGCTCGCCGGGCGCACGGTACGGCTGGCCGTCGAAGCCGGCTTCCAGCACGCCATGTCCGCGATCGTCGACTCGAACCTGACCACCCTGATCACTGCGCTCATCCTGTTCAGGGTCGGCACCGGCCCCGTCCAGGGTTTCGCGGTCACGCTCTCGATCGGCATCGTCGCGTCCTTCTTCTCCGCCGTCTTCGTCACCCGCACGCTCTTCCTGATCTACCTGGAGCGGCGGCGCACGAGCGAGGCGCTCAGCATCTGAACCCGAACCGCGGAACCTGATGTACAGGCTATTCAGCGCAGCCCATTACGACTTCATCGGCTTGCGACGCAAGGCATACGTCGTGAGCGCCGTTGCGCTCACGCTCGGGCTGGTGTTCGCCCTCTTCAGCCAGGCTACCCGCGGCTCCTGGGCCAGGTACGGCGTCGACTTCACGGGCGGCTCCATCGTGCAGGTGATCGTGCCTCAGGCGCGCGATGCCGGCGACCTGCGCGGCGTCGTCAACCAGGTCGTGAGCGGCTCCGAGATCACGAAGTTCGGAGACCGGGAAGGGGAGTACCTGATCCGCACTCCCGGCACCGCCCAGGACGCCGCCACGACCGGCTCGGACGCCGTGATCCAGGCCCTGCGCGCCCGCTTCGGCGACCAGCTGGAGGTGGTCCGCACCGAGGCCGTCGGCGCCAAGGTGGGCAGCGAGCTGCAGACGCGGGCGCTGCTCGCCATCCTGATCTCGTTCGTTGCGACGCTGATCTATCTGGCGTTCCGGTTCGAGTGGCGGTTCGGACTGGCGGCGGTGATCGCCACCGCGCACGACATCCTGCTCACGCTCGGCCTGATCGCGGTGCTCCGCCTGGAGGTCTCGCTCACCATGGTGGCGGCCGTACTCACGATCGTCGGCTACTCGCTCAACGATACCATCGTCATCTTCGATCGCATCCGCGAGAACCTGAAGGCTTCGCGCCGCGCGGACTTCATCGACACGTTGAACCGCTCCATCAACGATACGCTGCCGCGCACCATCCTGACCTCGGGCACGACCCTCGCCGTGCTCACCGCCCTCTTCGTGTTCGGCGGCGCGATCACGCGCGAGTTCGCCCTCGTCCTGATCATCGGGATCGTACTCGGGACCTACTCCTCGATCTTCGTGGCGGCGCCGGCGCTGCTGGAGATCGAGAAGCGCTGGCCGGGCGAGGCCGTCAAGCCGAAGCGGACGCGCGCGCCGGTCCGCGCCTGAGCACCGGCGGCGCCATCCAGCCGGGCCGCTGCCGGAAGGGCAGCGGCCCGTTCGTATTGCCGAGGTAGCTTGTTCGACTCCCACTGTCACCTGACCGACGCGCAACTCGCACCCGAGGCCGCTGCGATCGTGGCGCGCGCCCATGCCGCCGGCGTGCGCGGCATGGTGACGATCGCTGCGGACGCCGCCGACGCGGCGGCCGCCCTCGCGCTCGCGCGCCGTCATCCGCAGGTCTGGGCCACCGCCGGCATCCATCCGCACGTGGCCGCGGCCGCCACCGCCGACGAGCTCGACCGGGTGCGCGCCCTGATCGCGGAACCCGAGGTCGTCGCGCTCGGCGAGACCGGTCTGGACTACTTCTACGACAACTCGCCGCGTGCCGTGCAGCAGCGCCTCTTCGCCTGGCACCTGGAGCAGGCCGAAGCGAGCGGCCGGCCCGTCGTCGTGCACTCCCGTAACGCCGACGACGACGTGATCGCGCTCATGCGCTCGGTGCCGCGCGCGCGCGGCGTGCTGCACTGCTTCTCGGGCGGGCCCGCCCTGCTGGAGGCCGGTCTCGGGGCGGGCTGGTACATCTCCTTTGCCGGCCCGGTGACCTTCAAGCGGTTCGATGCGCCCGACCTGGTCCGGCAGGTGCCCGACGATCGGCTGCTGATCGAGACCGACAGCCCCTACCTGGCCCCGGTCCCGCGCCGCGGCCGCCGCAACGAGCCCGCCTTCCTGCCCTTCACCTGTGCCGCGGTCGCGCGCCTGCGGGAGGTCGATACGGCGGTCGTGGCCGAGCTGACGGAGCGAAATGCGCGCGCCTGCTATGGCCTCTGACCGCTTCCAGCACGACCGCGCGCGCGCCGTTTCGGCGGCTCCGGCTCAGCCATAGCTTGGGGCAGGGGAGCGCACCAGAACGATGACACGTCGTATACACGTCCTGCCCGACAGTCTCGCGAACCAGATCGCAGCCGGCGAAGTGGTGGAACGCCCCGCGTCGGTGGTAAAGGAGCTGGTCGAGAACGCGCTCGATGCGGCGGCCACGCGCATCGACATCGCGATCACGAACGGCGGCAAGACGGAGATCCGGGTGGCGGACGATGGGTCCGGCATGGGTCGCGACGACGTCCTGCTCAGCCTCGACCGCCACGCCACCAGCAAGATCTCGGTCGTCGAGGACCTGCAGGGCATCCGCTCGCTCGGATTCCGCGGCGAGGCGCTGCCGTCCATCGCTTCGGTGGCGCGGCTCAGCCTGGAGAGCGCGGAGGCCGGCGGCGTGGGATCGCGCGTGCGGGTGAGCGGCGGGCGCATCCTGGGTGTGGAAGACTGCGCGCGCCAGCGCGGTACGACGGTGCTGGTGCGCAACCTGTTCGGCAACGTGCCGGCGCGCGCGAAGTTCCTGCGGAGCGCGGCGGTGGAGACCCGGGCCGTGGCGGACGTCGTGGTGACGCTCGCGCTCGCGAACCTGACGACCGCGTTCCGCCTGGAGTCGAACGGGCGTACGCTGCTCGATCTGCCGGCCGCACGCGACCTGACCAGCCGCGTGGCCGCGCTGTGGGGCGACGAAGCGGCGGCACGCTTCCTCCCGATCGAGGGCGTGACGGAGAGGGTGTCGCTCGCCGGCCTGATCGAGCGCCCGGATGCGAGCCTGTCCGGACCCCGTCGCGTGCACCTGTTCGTCGATGGCCGGCCGTTCCGCGATCGCGACCTGGTGTTCGCGGCGGATCGCGCCTATCGCACCACGGTGCCGCACGGGGCCCGGCCCTCGCTGCTGCTCTACCTGCAGCTGGCCGAAGGAGAGGTGGACGTGAACGTGCATCCGGCGAAGGCGGAGGTGCGATTCCGTGACCGCTTCGCGGTAGAGCGCGCGCTCGAGCAGGCCGTGCACGCCGCGCTGGGACGGCTCGAGAGCGCGGCCACGCTCGATCAGCGGCCGGCGGCGCCGCAGCTGCTGCGCGCGGGTGCCGTGCCCCGTCCCGGGGGGCCGCCGCCCATGAACCAGCTGGCGTTCTTCGTGCCCGCCCCCGGTCCGCTCACGACCGGCCTGCCACCGGAGCCCGGCGCGGCGCCTGCCGCTGCCAGCGCCGCGACCGAGGTCCCGGGGACCGCCGCCGTGAGCGCGGGCGCGCCCACGCTCTGGCAGATCCACGACACGTACATCCTGGCGGAGACGCGCAGCGGTCTGATCATCATCGATCAGCACTCGGCGCACGAGCGGGTGCTGTTCGAGCAGATCATGGCGGCGTTCGACCGGGGCGGACAGCCCAGCCAGCGGCTGCTCTTCCCGCTGACGCTGCGGCTCGCGCCGGCCGAGTATGCGGTGATGGAGTCGAGCCGCGAGATCTTCGAGCGCACCGGCTACGAGATCGAGCCGTTCGGCGGACGCACCGTGATCGTGCATGCCGCGCCCGCGCTGCATCGTTACTTCGATGCGGAGCGCTGTCTCCGCGACATGGTGGCCGAGCTGGCGGCCGGCAGCGAGCTCACCCGCTCGGCCCGCAACCAGTTCGAGCGGATCGCGATGACGCTCGCGTGCAAGGGCGCGATCAAGGCGGGGCAGAAGCTCGGCACGGCGGAGCTGGAGCAGCTCTTCGACCGGCTGTTCGCCACCGAGCTGCCGTACCACGACGTGCACGGCCGGCCGACCGTGATCCGGCTTTCGCTCCAGGAGCTGGAACGGCGCTTCGGCCGCCATGGCGTCTGACGCGCTCGTCATCACCGGCCCGACCGCGACCGGCAAGACCGCGGTCGGGGTCGAGGTCGCCGCCCGGCTCGGCGGTGAGATCATCTCCATGGACTCGCGCCAGGTCTATCGCGGCATGGACGTCGGAACCGCGAAGCCGAGCCGGGCGGAGCGGCAACGCGTGCCGCACCACGGCCTCGACCTGGTGGATCCGGACGAGCGCTACAGCGCCGGTCGCTTCGCACGCGACGCGCGCCGCTGGATCGAGGAGATACGAGAGCGCGGGCACGTGCCCATCCTGGTCGGCGGCACCGGGTTCTTCCTGCGCTCCCTGCTACAGCCGCTCTTCGCAGAACCGCCGCTGCCGCAGCCGCAGCGGCGCCGGCTGGAGCGCTGGCTCGCCGACCTGCCGAGCGACCGGCTGGCCGCATGGGCGCGGGTACTGGATCCCGAGCGGAGCGCGACCGTGCACGACCGGCAGCGGCTCGCGCGGATCGTCGAGGTCGCGCTGCTTACCGGCCACCCGCTTTCCTGGTGGCACCAACACGCCGCCCCGGCCGCGCCTGCACTGGACGCCCTGGTCATCGTCCTCGAGCGGCCGCGCGCTGAGCTGTACGCGCGCATCAACAGCCGGGTGGAGGAAATGTTCGCGCAGGGGCTCGTGCCGGAGGTACGCGGCCTGCTCGAGCGCGGGTACGGCACCGATGCTCCGGGCATGAACGCCACCGGTTATATTGAGCTGGTTCCGTACCTGCGCGGCGAGCGTGACCTGGACCAGGCGAAGACCATGATCCGGAATGCGACCCGCGCCTACGCGCGCCGCCAGCTCACCTGGCTGCGCAACCAGCTGCCCGCCGGCGCCATCCGCGTGGACGCCCGCGACGGGGTGGCGGCGATCGCGGATCGCGTACTGGAGGAGTGGAAGGGGCACGGGGCGTGAAGATCGGCATCAGCTGTTACCCGGTATACGGCGGCAGCGGCGTCGTCGCCACCGAGCTCGGCATCGAGCTCGCCGGCCGCGGTCACGAGGTCCACTTCATCACCTACGCGCAGCCTTTCCGGCTGCCCTACTTCGTCGAGCGCATCTACTACCACGAGGTGGAGGTACCCTCGTATCCGCTCTTCGAGCATCCCCCCTACAACCTGGCGCTCAGCGTCGCCATCCAGAACGTCGTCGAGCAGCACGACCTGGACCTGGTGCATGCCCATTACGCCGTGCCGCACGCGACCTCGGCGTGGATCGCGCGCGAGATGCTCGCGCGCGACGGCTTCCGCATCGTCACGACGCTGCACGGCACCGACATCACGCTGGTCGGACAGGATCCGTCGTTCCGCAGCCTGACCGAGTTCTCGATCCGGAAGAGCGACGGCATCACGGCGGTCTCCGAGTTCCTGCGCGACCAGACCGTGCAGCACTTCGGCATCCCGCCGGAACGCATCCGGGTGATCCCCAACTTCGTCGACTTGCAGAAGTACCGGCGCGACGCCTATCCCTGTCACCGTTCCGCTTTCTCGCTCGAGGGTGAGATGATCGTCACGCACATCTCGAACTTCCGGCCGGTGAAGCGCATCGAGGACGTGGTGCGAGTGTTCGCGCGGATCACGCGCCGGGTGCCCTCCCGGCTGCTCCTCGTGGGGGACGGCCCGGACCGCAGCCGCGCCCAGCAGGTCGCCGAAGAGGAGCAGGTGCTCGACCGCGTGCTCTTCCTCGGCAAGCAGATCTCGGTCGCCGAGCTGCTGGCCTGCTCCGACCTGTTCCTGCTGCCGAGCGAGCAGGAGGCATTCGGGCTCGTCGCGCTCGAGGCCATGGCCTGCGGTGTCCCGGTCGTGGCCACGCACACGGGCGGCGTGCCCGAGGTGGTGGTGCACGGGGAGTCCGGCTACCTGGCGGCGGTCGGCGACATCGAGGCCATGGCCGATTACGGGCTGCGGCTGCTCCAGGACCCGGTCGAGTGGCAGCGGGCCAGCCAGGCCGCGCGGCGGGACGCCGAACGCTTCGCGGCGGACCGGGTGGTGACCCTCTACGAGGACTACTATACCGAGGTGATCGACGCGTGAAGCCGACCCTGCCGCTGGTGCTGCCGCAGCGCGCTGCCACGGTCGTCGCCGTGGATGATGACGCGCTGCACCTGATCGCGCTGGCGCTCGCGGAAGACCGGGGCGCGGGCGACTGGACCACGCGCTGGACCGTGCCGGCGCGCACCCACGGCGAGGCGCAGATCGTGGCCAAGGCGGCCGGGGTGATTGCTGGAGTCGGCCTCGCCGCCGCCGTCTTCCTGCGCCTCGATCCGCGCGTGGAGTTCGACGTCGCCGTGACCGACGGCGGGGCCGTGCAGCCGGGCGACGTCGTGTGCACCGTGCACGGGCCGGCCCGGGCGCTGCTCACCGGTGAGCGGGTCGCGCTCAACTTCCTGCAGCGGCTCTCCGGTATCGCCACCCTCACGCGACGTTACGCCGACGCGCTCGCCGGTACCGGGACGCAGCTGCTCGACACGCGCAAGACCACGCCCGGCTGGCGCACGCTCGAGAAGGGGGCCGTGCGCGCCGGCGGCGGCGCCAATCACCGTGCCGGCCTGTACGACATGATCATGATCAAGGACAACCACAAGTCGATCGCCGGCGGCATCGAGGCAGCCGTGGCCCGGGTGCGCGACCAGAATGCCCGCGCGCTCCCGGTCTGCGTCGAGGTGCACTCGCTCGACGAGCTCGACAGCGCACTCGCGGCGGGCGTGGATCGGCTGCTGCTCGACAACATGGACCTGGAGACGCTCGCCGCCGCAGTCCGGAAGGCGCAGCGCGTGCGCCCGCGACCCGCGCTCGAGGCCTCCGGCAACATGACGCTCGAGCGCATCCGGCAGGTGGCCGCGACCGGCGTGGACTTCATCAGCGTGGGCGCGCTCACGCACAGCGCCCCGGCGCTCGACCTCTCCATGCGCTTCCTGCACGCGTGAGCACGGCCGCCACGCAGGCTGTCTGGGAGGGCCGCACCGCGGCCGAGTGGCGCCGCGCATGGCGTCTGCCCGAGCTGAGCATCTACCCCAAGGCCGGCTCCACCAACGACCTGCTGCGGGAGCGCGCCCTAGCGGGCGCTGCCGCGGGCACCGTGATCATCGCCGACTTCCAGAGCGCGGGCCGCGGCCGTCTCGGACGTGCCTGGGAGGCGCCCCCGGGTTGCGCGCTGCTGTGCTCGGTGCTGCTCCGTCCGGAGGGCGGGGGTGGCGAGGCCGGCGGCGCGTTGCCCCTCCGCATCGGACTCCTCATCGCCGAGGCAATCGACGCGTGCGCCGGGGTCCAGTGCCGACTGAAATGGCCGAACGACGTGCTCGTGGGCAGCCACAAGGTCGCCGGCATCCTCTGCGAGTCGGCGCCCGGGTACGTGATCGCCGGCATCGGCATCAACGTCGCGCAACGCCGCGATCAGCTGCCCGACACCGACCCCCCCGCCACTTCGCTCGCGCTGGCCGCCGGACGGCACGTCGACCGGGCCGCGCTCGCGGGCGCGACTTTCGATGCCCTGCAACCACTCCTTTCCGCGGCCCACCACGACCTGGCGCCGGCCGACCTTGCGCGCTACCGGGAGCGCGATGCGCTGTATGGCTGCGCCGTCACCGTCGATGGCATCCCCGCCGGCCTCGCCCGGGGGGTGGACGGCCGGGGCGCGCTTCTCCTCGAGGACGGCGGAGCGATCCGCCCCCTGCACGCCGGCACCGTCCGGAGCGATCCATGAACCTGGTCTTCGACATCGGCAACACCGAAACCGTGCTCGGGCTGTTCGAGGATCACGGCCTCGTCGACCACTGGCGCATATCGACCCGCCACGATCGCACCGTCGATGAGCTCGGCCTGCTCGTCCGCTCGCTGCTCCGCGAGTCGGGGTACCAGGCCGACGTGGTGCGCTCCGTCGCGATCGCCTCCGTCGTGCCGCCCCTAACCGCTTCCTTCGCCGCAGCCGCGCAACAGCATGTCGGCGCCGACGTCGTCACCATCGACGCCTCCACGCCGCTCCCGATCCGGCTCGACGTGGAGGAACCGCACAGCGTCGGCGCCGATCGCATCGTGAATACGCTCGCCGCGATGCACCTCTATCGCCGCGATACCATCGCCGTCGACCTGGGGACCGCCACCACGTTCGACTGCATCACCGCGGACGGGACCTTCCTGGGCGGCGTCATCGCCCCCGGGCTCTACACCGGCGCCGAATCGCTCGTACGGCGCACGGCGGTGCTGCCCCGCGTCGAGCTGCAGCCGCCCCCGCTCACGATCGGCCGCCGCACCGACCTCGCCATCCGCAGCGGCGTCGTCTTCGGCGCCATCGATGCGATCGATGGCATCGTCCGCCGCATCAAGCGCGAGTGGAGCCCCGGGGCCCTGGTCGTCGCGACCGGCGGCCTCGCCGCCGTGATCGCTCCCCACTGCACCACGGTCGACCGCGTCGAGCCCTTCATGACGCTCTACGGACTCGATATCGCACTCCGCCACGTGCAGGCGGGAAACCGCCCCGCCCCCGAGCCCAGGAATCCCCGGCCGGGCCGTCGTCGGCGGAGTTGAGTCCGCCCGCCCGGTGCGGCCTCGCTGCCGGGGTCTTTTCCGGTCCCCGGGTTGCCCTGGCCCGCCGCCGCGTCACAGGGCAGCCCCGACCCGGCCAACCACCGCAGGGCACCCCGGCGCGTCTCCCTCCCCGGGCGGCAGGGTTGCCGAATCGACAGCGCCCGGCCCCCTGGAGTCCGCCACATCGGCCGACTTCCCTGGCACCCGCCCTGCCTGGCCCCTCCCCGGACGCCCGCCCGTTGACAGGCGCGCCGGCGGACGTACCTTAGGCGTGCTGGTTAGCACTCACTGGCGGTGAGTGCTGACGGACGAGACCCAGCACCACGAATCACGGAGGGACCACACATGGCGACTGCTGCGTCGACCCAGATTCAGCCGCTCGCGGACCGCATCGTCATCAAGCCGCTGGAGGACACCGAGCAGATGCGCGGCGGCCTCTACATCCCGGACACGGCCAAGGAGAAGCCCCAGCAGGGCGAGGTCGTGGCGGTGGGACCGGGCAAGATGAGCGACGATGGGAAGCGGATTCCGGCGGAGGTGAAGGCGGGGGACCGGGTGCTGTACGGCAAGTACAGCGGCACGGAGGTAACGGTGGCGGATGAGCAGTATCTGATTCTGCGCGAGTCGGATGTGCTCGCGGTAATCAAGAGCTAACGCGAACGCACGAGAGGGAGGAGCAGCCATGGCTGCGAAGGAACTGCAGTTCAACACGGATGCGCGCGCGGCGCTCAAGCGCGGTGTGGACCAGCTGGCGCAGGCGGTGAAGGTGACGCTCGGCCCGAAGGGCCGCAACGTCGTGATCGACCGCAAGTTCGGCTCGCCGACGGTGACCAAGGACGGGGTCACGGTCGCGAAGGAGATCGAGCTGACGGACCCGATCGAGAACATGGGTGCGCAGATGGTGAAGGAGGTCGCGACCAAGACGAGCGACCTGGCCGGTGACGGCACCACGACGGCGACGGTGCTGGCGCAGGCGATCTTCCGCGAGGGTCTGAAGAACGTCACCGCGGGTGCGAACCCGATGGCGATCAAGCGCGGCATCGACCTGGCCGTGACACGGGTCGTGGAGGAGCTGAAAAGCCTCTCGACGCCGACCAAGGGCAAGAAGGAGATCGCGCAGGTCGGGACCATCTCCGCGAACAACGACGAGGAGATCGGCAACCTGATCGCGGACGCGATGGAGAAGGTCGGCAAGGACGGCGTGATCACGGTCGAGGAGGCGCGCGGCCTGGAGACGACGCTGGAGACGGTCGAGGGCATGCAGTTCGACCGCGGCTACCTGTCGCCGTACTTCGTGACCGATCCGGAGCGGATGGAGGCGGTCCTGGAGGATGCGCTGATCCTGATCCACGACAAGAAGATCAGCTCGATGAAGGACCTGCTGCCGGTGCTGGAGAAGGTGGCGCAGGTCGGCAAGCCGCTGCTGATCATCTCGGAGGACGTCGAGGGTGAGGCGCTGGCAACGCTGGTCGTCAACAAGCTGCGCGGCACGCTGCGCGTCTGCGCCGTGAAGGCCCCCGGCTTCGGTGACCGCCGCAAGGCGATGCTGCAGGACGTCTCGATCCTGACGGGCGGCCAGGTGATCTCGGAAGAGGTCGGCTTCAAGCTCGAGAACGCGGTGCTCTCGGATCTCGGCCGGGCCAAGCGGATCGTGATCGACAAGGACAACACCACGATCGTGGACGGCGCCGGCGAGAGCGACAAGATCAAGGGCCGGATCGAGGAGATCCGGGTCGCGGTCGAGAAGTCGACGTCGGACTACGACAAGGAGAAGCTGCAGGAGCGGCTCGCGAAGCTGGCGGGCGGCGTGGCCGTGATCCATGTCGGCGCCGCGACCGAGACCGAGATGAAGGAGAAGAAGGCGCGGGTCGAGGACGCGCTGCACGCGACGCGTGCGGCCGTCGAGGAGGGAGTCGTGGCCGGCGGCGGCGTCGCGCTGCTCCGGATCCAGGACAAGATCCGCGACCTCGCGTCCGACGACGTCGACGCCCAGATCGGCATCAAGATCGTGCTCCGTTCGCTGGAGGAGCCGATCCGGCAGATCGCGGAGAACGCGGGCGTCGAGGGCTCGATCGTGGTGGACAAGGTCCGCAACCAGCAGAGCCCGACGTTCGGTTACAACGCGCGCACCGACCAGTACGAGGATCTGGTCGAGGCCGGTGTCATCGACCCGACCAAGGTGACGCGGACCGCGCTCCAGAACGCCGCTTCCATCGCCTCGCTGCTGCTCACGACCGAGTGTGTCGTGGTGGAGAAGAAGGAAGATGAGAAGTCCGCCCCGGCCATGCCGGGCGGCGGTATGGGCGGGATGTACTAGTCGGACGTTCGACGCGGTACGGCCCCGGCTGCCCCCTGGCGGCCGGGGCCGTATTGCATCGTTGACGGCGGGCGGGGGTGGCTGCTGCCCCGTCCCCCACCCGTCTGGCCCCGGTTTTCCCCCACCCCCACGCCCACGCCCACCCCCCCCCCCGCCCGCCGTCACACCCCCGCAAAGACCGCCGGAATCAGCTTCCTCTCCCGGGCTTCCTGCTCGAGCTGCGCGCGGAAGTCGGGGTGCGCGATCGCGATCAGCTCCTCGGCGCGCTGGCGCAGGTTCTTGCCGAACAGGTCGGCGACGCCGTACTCGGTGACGATGTAGTGCACGTCGGCGCGGGTCGTGACCACGCCGGCGCCGGCCTTGAGCATGCCGCAGATCCGGGACTGCGAGTCGCGGCGCGCGGTCGAGGGCAGGGCGATGATCGCCTTGCCGCCCTGCGAGCGCTGCGCGCCGCGCACGAAGTCGACCTGGCCGCCGAATCCCGAGTAGATGTAGGTGCCGATCGAGTCGGCGCAGACCTGGCCGGTGATGTCCACCTCGAGGGCGGAGTTGATCGCGACCATGTTCCGGTTCTGGGCCACCATGAACGGGTCGTTCGTGTAGGCCGCGGGGTGCAGCTCGAAGGTCGGGTTGTCGTGCACGAACTCGTAAAGCGCGCTGCTGCCCATGACGAAGGTGGCGATGACCTTGCCCGGGTGCACGCTCTTGAGCGCGCCGGTGACGAGCCCCGACTGGATGGCGCGCATGACGCCGTCGGAGATCATCTCGGTGTGCACGCCCAGGTTCTTCTTGCCCTCGAGCAGGCGCAGCACGGCATCCGGGATCCCGCCGATGCCCAGCTGCAGCGTCGCCCCGTCCTCGATCAGGCCGGCGACGTTGCGGGCGATGGCGTTCTCCAGCTCCGTGGGCGGCGGCGGCAGCAGCTCCGGCAGCGTATGGTTGAGCTCGACGATGTGGTCCACCTCGCTCACGTGCAGGAAGCCGTCCCCGAGCACGCGCGGCATCGACTCGTTCACCTGCACGATCACGCGCCGGGCGTTGCGCGCCGCCTCCTTCGAGGCGAGCACCTCGACGCCGAGGCTCATGTAACCGTGCTGGTCGGGCGGGGAGACCTGGAGCACGGCCCAGTCCAGCGGCAGCCGGCCGCTGTCGAAGAGCTGCCCGATGCGATGCAGGAAGATGGGCACGTAATCCGCCCGCCCGGAGTTGACGGCTTCCCGGTCGGCGGGGCCGACGAACAGGGAGTTATGCCGGAAACGGTGCACCACGGCCGGCTCGCTGAGCGGATCGCGCCCCAGCATGAGCACGTGCACGACCTCGACGTCCTCGACATCCGGCCGCTCCGCCAGTTCCTGCAGCAGGGCAGTGGGGGTGGCGGCGTTGCCGCTCACGTACATCCGCTCCCCCGAATCGATCAGCCGGACCGCGTCCTCGACCGCGATCCGCTTTCGGTCATACCCGAGTCGCCACGTCATACGGTTTCACGCCTCCTCTCCAAGCGTCTCATCGCGGGGCGAAAATGTCGCGCGCGCGTCCTGCCGAGGTGACAATTCGTCCCGTCGCGCCCCCGCATCCGGTACCGTAACCCGTTGCCGCTGCAGCGGTAAGGTCGCACCGGCCGGGGGCCGCTGTCTTGCTGAACGCTGCAGCGCCGTGCCATCGCACGGCCTGATCCTAGGCAACGAGCGAAATGGCGACGATAGAAGCCAGGCTGCAGGAGCTGCACGAGCTGCGGGAGCGGGCGCGCGCCGGGGGCGGCGCGCGTCGCATCGAGGCGCAGCACGAGAAGGGCAAGTACACGGCGCGGGAACGGATCAACCGGCTGCTGGATCCGGGCTCGTTCGAGGAGTTCGACATGTTCGTCGCGCCCCGCGAGGGCGAGGACGAGTACCTGGGCGACGGCGTGGTAACGGGGCACGGCACGGTGAACGGCCGCCAGGTCGTGGTCTTCTCGCAGGACTTCACGGTGCTCGGCGGCTCGCTCGGCGAGATGTTCGCGAAGAAGATCTGCAAGGTGATGGACTTCGCGATCAAGGTGGGCGTCCCGGTGATCGGGCTGAACGACTCGGGCGGCGCGCGCATTCAGGAAGGCGTCATGTCGCTCGCCGGGTACGCCGAGATCTTCCTGCGCAACGTCATGGCCTCGGGCGTGGTGCCCCAGATCTCGGCGATTCTGGGGCCCTGCGCCGGAGGCGCCGTCTACAGCCCGGCCCTGACCGACTTCACGATCATGGTGCGCGACATCAGTTACATGTTCGTCACCGGACCGAAGGTGGTGAAGACGGTCACGCACGAGGATGTCACTCCCGAGGAGCTGGGCGGTCCGGAGGTGCATGCCACGCGCAGCGGCGTGACCCACTTCCTGGCGGAGACGGAGGAGGAAGCGCTCGAGCTGATCCGCAAGCTGCTCACGTTCTTCCCGCAGAACAACATGGAGGAGCCGCCGGTCGTGGCCTGCCAGGATCCGATCGATCGGGCGGACCCGGAGCTGAACACGGTGATTCCGGATAGCCCCAACCAGCCGTACGACATGACCGAGGTGATCGGCCGCGTGGTCGATGACGGAGACTTCCTGGAGGTACGCCGCTGGTGGGCACCCAACCTGATCGTCGGGTTCGGGCGCTTCAACGGCCGGGCCGCGGGGATCGTCGCGAACCAGCCGCAGGTGCTCGCCGGCGTGCTCGACAACCGGGCCAGCCGCAAGGGCGCGGCCTTCGTGCGCTACTGCAATGCGTTCAACATTCCGGTCGTCACGTTCGTGGACGTGCCCGGCTTCATGCCCGGTACCGTGCAGGAATACGAGGGCATCATCCTGAACGGCGCGAAGCTGCTCTTCGCCTACGCCGAGTGCACGGTACCGAAAGTGACGGTGATCACGCGCAAGGCCTACGGCGGCGCCTACGACGTGATGAGCTCGAAGCACCTGCGCGGCGACATCAACTACGCCTGGCCGACCGCCGAGATCGCCGTCATGGGGCCGCGCGGCGCGGTCGAAGTCCTGTACGGCCGGGAGCTGGCCGGCCTCGAGTCGAGCGCGCGCGAGGGGTTCCTGCAGGAGAAGGAGCAGGAGTACCGCACCAAGTACGCGAATCCCTACGAAGCCGCCCGGCTCGGCTTCATCGACGACGTCATCGAGCCGTCCAGCACCCGCTTCCGCATCGTGCGCGCGCTCGAGTCGCTGGTCGGCAAGCGCGACCTGAATCCGCTCCGGAAGATCGGGCTGGTGCCGCTGTGAGCGGCGACGACGGTCTGCTCCGGCTCGGGTTCTTCCTGCTCGCCATGGGCATGAGCGTGGTCTTCCTCTCGCTCGTCCTGCTCATGATCGCGATCAAGCTGATCCGGCGATTCGGCGGGCCGCGCCCGGTCACGCCGGCAGCCACGCTCCAGGTGACGCCGGAGGTTTCCGGCGTGCTCATGGCCGCGATTGCGACCACGCTGCTGCTCGATGCCGAGCAGGCCGACGAGGAGGAGCGCCTGGTGCTCACGCTGCGCGCTCTGCAGAAGCCCTACAGCGTCTGGTGGCAGAGCCGCCTCGCCCGCGCCTACTGGTCGCCCCAGAACGCCGTGCCACCGCGCGCCGAGGTCTGGCGCGCCCCCGATCCCGGCAGGAACGAGCCATGACCGTTTTCCGCTTCAAGATATTCGGCAATGAGTACGAGACCCGCGTGCTCCGGCGTGACAAGGCCGAGGTCGTGATCTCGGTGAACGGCCAGGAGTACAAGGTTTACGTCGAGCCCACCCGGGAACGCGAGCTCGCGCACCCGACCCCGCGCCTGGTGCGCGCCCCGGCCGTGCACGGCGAGGGCCCGGCCCGCACCGCGCCACCCGATGCGCCCAAGGGTGCGGGTGTGATCCGCGCCCCCCTCCCCGGTATGGTGCTGCGCGTGCTCGTGCAACCCGGCGAGCGGGTGAGGAGCGGACAGCCCGTCTGCGTCACCGAGGCCATGAAGATGGAGAATGCCATCGCCTCGCCGCTCAACGGCGTCGTCGAGCACGTGAGCGTCCAGGCTGGGGACACCATCATCGAGGGCCAGGAGCTCGTCCGGATCCGCGCCGAGTAGCGCGGAGCCGACACCATGGACACGATCGCGCAGCTCTGGCACTTCACGGCGTTCTCCCAGCCGGGTGCCTGGAAGAACCTGATCATGATCGTGGTGGGGCTGGTCTTCATCACGCTCGCGATCCGCAAGGAGTACGAGCCGCTGCTGCTGGTGCCGATCGGGTTCGGCATCCTGGTCGGCAACATCCCGTTCCCGCTGGATGCGCGGCTGCAGATCGGCATCTACGAGTCCGGCTCGGTGCTCAACTACCTGTACTTCGGAGTGCTGAAGGGCATCTATCCGCCGCTCATCTTCCTCGGGATCGGCGCGATGACCGATTTCTCCGCGCTGCTCTCCAACCCGAAGCTGGTGCTGCTCGGCGCGGCGGCCCAGGTGGGCATTTTCGCGACCCTGTTCGGCGCGCTGCACCTCGGGTTCTCGCCCCAGCAGGCCGCCGCGATCGGCATCATCGGCGGCGCCGACGGGCCGACCGCGATCTTCATCTCCTCGAAGCTCGCACCCGACATGATCGGCGCGATCGCGATCGCCGCGTATTCCTACATGGCGCTGGTGCCGGTGATCCAGCCGCCGATCATGCGCCTCCTGACCAGTGACGCCGAGCGCCGCATCCGCATGAAGCCGACGCGCCAGGTGACCCGCCGCGAGCGCATCCTCTTTCCGGTGCTGGCGCTGCTGGTCACGACCACGATCTCGCCGGGAGCGCTGCCCCTGCTCGGGATGATGTTCTTCGGCAACCTGCTGAAGGAGAGCGGCGTCACCGATCGCCTGGCGCGCACCGCCTCGACCGCGCTCATCGACATCGTCACCATCCTGATCGGCTTCACGGTCGGCGCCTCGACCCAGGCGGGGTACTTCCTGCGGCCGCAGTCGATCTACATTTTTGCGCTGGGCGCGGCCAGCTTCGCGGTCGCGACCGCGGGCGGCATCCTGTTCGCGAAGCTCATGAACGTGTTCCTGACCGGCGACAACCGGATCAACCCCCTGATCGGAGCGGCCGGCGTGAGCGCCGTGCCGGACAGCGCCCGCGTCGTCCAGGTGGTGGGCCGCGAGTCCGATCCGGACAACTATCTGCTGATGCACGCGATGGGTCCGAACGTGGCGGGCGTGATCGGCTCGGCGGCGGCAGCGGGCGTGCTGCTCGCCTATTTCACGTCCATGGCGCCTTGAGCGCGGTCCCGTGACGTGCGCCGCCAGGGCGCGGCGCGCGTCGTCGGCCGCACCGGGTCGGGTCGGGCGCACCGCGTCGGCGCGTGGCATGCACGCGGCGGCATCTGCCGGGCGGGCCTTGACCACTCGCATCCCGGTACCTACTCTACGGTCATGAACCGCGCCCGCACGACCCCCACGCGCACCGGCACGACGCCCTCGGTGAGAGGCGGCGGGCGACGGATTGCGCGCTGACGGCGCGCGACACGACGCACGATGGCCTCTCGGAGACGGGGGGCTTTTTTGTTGGCACCGATGAGCGCGCGCCGCCCCCGAGCGGCCGACGCCCGTACCAGGACCTGGGGAGCGCATGAGTGAATCGATTCGCCTGACCCTGCCGGATGGCAGGCCGCTCGAGCTGCCGGCCGGCGCGAGCGCCTACGACGCGGCGGCGCAGATCGGGCCGCGTCTCGCGAAGGCGGCGCTCGCCGCCAGGGTCGATGGCCAGGTCGTCGACCTGCGCCGTCCGCTCGAGCGCGACGCGCGCATCGAGATCCTGACCGAGAAGAGCGCGGATGCGCTCGAGGTGCTGCGCCACTCCGCGGCGCACGTGCTGGCGACCGCGGTGCGGCAGGTGCGACCGGATGCGAAGATCGGCTTCGGCCCGCCGATCGAGAACGGGTTCTATTACGACTTCGAGGTGGCGCGCCCGTTCACGCCCGAGGAGCTCGAGCAGATCGAGACCGTGATGCGTCAGGTCGCGGCCGAGGACCAGGAGTTCGAGCGTCGCGTCGTGGACAAGGAGGACGCGCGTCGCCTGTTCGCGGACGACCCGCTCAAGCTGGAACGCCTCGAGGAGCTGGGTGATGGCGACGTCATCACCGTCTACCGCAACGGCCCGTTCCTCGACCTGTGCCGCGGTCCGCACGTGCCGACGACCGCGCGCGTTCAGCACTTCAAGCTGCTCAACACCGCGGGCGCGTACTGGCGCGGCGACGAGAAGCGGCAGATGCTGCAGCGCATCTACGGCACGGCGTGGTTCAGCGAGCAGGACCTGGCCGACTACCTGCACCGCATCGAGGAGGCGAAGCGTCGCGACCACCGCAAGCTGGGTCGCGAGCTCGATCTCTTCGTGATGCACCCCTACTCGCCCGGGGCCGCGTTCTGGACCGATCGCGGTACGCGCATCTACCAGCTGCTGGTGGACTGGATGCGCGAGGTACTCGACCAGAACGACTATCAGCAGCTCAAGACGCCGCTGCTCTTCAACAAGGGGCTCTGGGAGATCTCGGGGCACTGGGGCAAGTACCGGGAGAACATGTTCCTGGTGCTCGACAGAGAATCCGAGGAGCATGACATCTCGCTGAAGCCGATGAACTGTCCCTCGCACCATCTCTATTTCGGGATGCGCAAGCACTCCTACCGCGAGCTGCCGGTCCGCTACGCGACCCAGGACGTGCTGCACCGCAACGAGCTGTCCGGCGCACTCAGCGGGCTCACCCGGGTGCGGCAGTTCCAGCAGGACGACGCGCACATCTACCTGGCGGAAGACCAGATCATCGACGAGGTGCGTCGCCTGACCGAGCTGGTGGATTACTTCTACCGCACGCTCGGGCTCAGCTACGCGGTGAAGTTCGGCACCCGTCCTGAACAGCGGATCGGCGACGACGCCCTGTGGGACACGGCCGAGGCCACGCTGCGGGGGGCGCTCGAGGCGCTCGGCATGGACTACGAGGAGAATCCGGGCGACGCCGCGTTCTACGGGCCGAAGATCGATTTCCACGTCGCGGACGCGATCGGCCGCACCTGGCAGCTCGGCACCATCCAGCTCGACTACAACGCGCCCGACCGCTTCGACCTCAACTTCACGGGCGAGGACAACCGCGAGCACCGGCCGGTGGTCATCCACCGCGCCATATTCGGGTCCTTCGAGCGCTTCATCGCGATCCTGATCGAGCATTTCGCGGGTGCGTTCCCGCTCTGGCTCGCGCCCGAGCAGGTGCGCGTGCTGCCGATCAGCGACGACGTGAAGCCGAGCGCGGCCGAGCTCGCCCGGCAGCTGCGCGCCGGCGGCCTGCGCGTCCACCTCGACGACCGCGCCGACACGCTCAACTACCGCATCCGCGAAGCCGAGACCATGAAGGTGCCGTACATGGCCGTGGTCGGGGCCCGGGAGGCCGAGGCGGGCACCGTGGCGGTGCGCGCGCGCGGGGCGGGGAAGAAGCAGGAAGTCGTGGAACGGGTGGAATTCGTGCAGCGGCTCCGGCACGAGGTCGAGTCGAAGCAGCTCTGAGGAGGCCCGGAGCGGTGCGCCCGGGGGCGGGCCGGGCGCCGGGGTGCCCGCGGCGCGTTGACTTGGCGCGCCCGTTGGGCTACTGTTCGGGTCGGAAAAATTCGCGAAGCGGGAGCGCCTGCTCCCCACCTCGTAACGGTCCGCCGCGGCGGCACCGTCGGGTCCCAGAGAACGCCGCCGCCGGCCTGTGCCGGCAGGCCGGCGCGCATTCGAGGACCCGGGTACCGGGTCCTTTTCGTTTTCCAGGAGGCTGCGCCATATCGACCGACAAGCGCGTACGTATCAATCGCCAGATCCGGATCAGTCCGGTCCGGGTCATCTCCTCGGACGGCGAGCAGATGGGGATCATGGCGATCGAGGAGGCCCTCGCGACCGCGGAGAACGAGGGGCTGGACCTGGTCGAGGTAGCGCCGAGTGCGCGGCCGCCCGTGGTCCGGATCATGGATTACGGGAAGTTCAAGTACGAGGAAGCGCGCAAGGCGCGGGCAGCGCGCAAGAAGCAGCACCAGATCCTGATCAAGGAAGTGAAGTTCCGGCCCGGGACCGAGCCACACGACTTCGAGTTCAAGCTCCGGCACGCGCGCCGGTTCCTCGAAGAGGGCAACAAGGTGAAGGTCACGCTGATGTTCCGTGGCCGGCAGATGGCGCACCCGGAGCACGGTCGCGAGGTGCTCGACCGGGTCGCGAAGGAACTGGACGAGATCGGCAAGGTCGAGTCGATGCCCTCCATGGAGGGCAAGCTCATGGTAATGATCGTAGCGCCGAGAAAATCGGGCTGAGAGCCCGTTAGCCGGGGAGGCAACATGCCGAAGATGAAGACGAATCGGAGCGCTGCGAAGCGCTTCAAGCTGACGGGCAAGGGCAAGGTCAAGCGCAACCATGCCTTCAAGAGCCACATCCTGACGAAGAAGACGCCGAAGCGGAAGCGTCACCTGCGCAAGTCGGATCTGGCTGCCCCCGGCGATGCGCGCCGGGTCAAGAAGATGCTGCAGCAGGGGGCCTGATCATGGCACGCGCAACCAACGCCGTCGCACGGCACGCCAAGAAGAAGCGCTATTTCCGCGCCGCCCGCGGCTACTGGGGAGGTCGCTCGAAGCTGTGGCGCATCGCCAAGAACGCGGTGGAGCGGGGCTGGGCCTACAGCTACCGGGACCGCAAGCAGCGCAAGCGCGAGTTTCGCCGTCTCTGGATCGTGCGCATCAACGCGGCGGTCCGGGAGCAGGATTCGGAGCTGAACTACTCGCGCTTCATGAACGGGCTGAAGCGGGCCGGCATCGAGGTGAACCGCAAGGTGCTCGCGGACCTGGCGGTGCGCGACAGCGCCGCGTTCGGGGCACTGGTGCAGCAGGCGAAGGCCAGCCTGAGCTGAGCGGGGGGCTCACAGCCTCCCGGCTGAACGTGGCGGGGCCGTCGCATTCGGCCTCGCCACGTTTTTCCATGTACCGTACTTTGCAGTCGGCGCCCGGCCTCCGCGCCGCCTCCCCCGAGGCGACGCGCCGGATCCCGGGATTCCTTCGCCCCCGCTGCGGCATGCGATGTCAGATCTGAACGGACGGCTCGACGCCCTCGAGGCGGCAGCGACGCACGCGATCGCGGCCGCCCGTACCCCCGACGACCTGGAGGCCGTGCGCATCCGCGTGCTCGGCCGCAAGGACGGTCAGCTGACCGCCATCATGCGCGACCTGGCCAGCGTCGCGGCCGCGCAGCGACCCGCCATCGGCGCGGCCGCGAACCGGGTGAAGGCAGTCATCACCGAGCAGCTGGAGAGGCGTGCGGCGGCGCTCGCGACGGCCGCGCCCGCCGGCCCGCGCGAGGACCTGACGCTGCCCGGGCGCGCCCGCTGGCGGGGCGCGCGCCACCCCGTCACTCTGGTCGTCGACGAGATCTGCGGCGTGCTCGCCGGGCTCGGGTTCACGCGCGCGCGCGGCCCGGAAGCCGAGACCGACTGGTACAACTTCACGTCGCTCAACACGCCGCTGGATCACCCCGCGGCCGACATGCACGACACGTTCTACCTGGCGCCCGGGGTGCTGCTGCGCAGCCACACCTCGCCGGTGCAGATGCGGGTCATGCAGCAGCACCAGCCGCCGGTACGCATCGTCGCCCCGGGCACCGTTTACCGGCGCGATCCCTACGATGCCTCGCACGCCCCAGCGTTCGAGCAGCTCGAGGGCCTCGCCGTCGATGACGGAGTCAGCTTCACCGACCTGAAGGCGACGCTCGCGGAGTTCGCCCGTCGCATGTTCGGCAGCAGCGCGCGGGTGCGGTTCCGGCCGTCGTACTTCCCGTTCACCGAGCCGAGCGCCGAGGTGGACGTGAGCTGCATGATCTGCGGCGGCCGCGGCTGCAGCGCCTGCAAGCAGACCGGCTGGGTCGAGATCATGGGTGCCGGCATGGTCCATCCCGCGGTGCTGGAGCACGCCGGCTACGACGCCCAGCGCTATACCGGCTACGCGTTCGGCATGGGTCCCGGCCGGATCGCCATGCTGCTGTACGGCGTGCCCGACATCCGGCTGCTGTACGAGAGCGACATCCGATTCCTCGAGCAGTTCATCGACGCATGAACATCAGCTATCGTTGGCTGCAGGCGCTGCTGCCCGGGCTGGATGCCGCGCCCGATCGGATCGCGGACGTGCTCGCCATGCAGGGGGCGCCCGTCGACGAGATCGTCGACCTGGGCGGCCCGCTCCGCGACGTGCGGGTCGCGCGTGTGATCGAGGCTCGCCGCCATCCGAACGCCGACCGCCTCTCGCTCTGCCGCGTCGATGCCGGGGATGGCACGGAGCTGCAGGTGGTGTGCGGTGCTCCGAACGTGAAGAGCGGCGGCATCTATCCGTTCGCGCCGGTCGGCGCGACGCTGCCGGGCGACCTGGTGATCCGGCGCGCGAAGATCCGCGGCGAGGAGAGCGAGGGCATGCTGTGCAGCGCGCGCGAGCTCGGGCTCGGCCGCGACCACGAGGGCATCCTCGAGCTGCCGGACGACCTGCCGGTGGGCGCATCGTTCATCGACGTGATGGCGCTCGACGACGTCCGCCTGGTCGTCGATGTCACGCCGAACCGGCCCGACCTGCTCTCGCATCTCGGGGTCGCGCGCGAGGTCGGCGCGGCGCTCGGCATCGCGGCCGGGCTGCCGCGCTTGCCGAACACACCGGTCGCCTCGGCCGAGCTCGCCCGCGGCAACCCGGCGCGCGGCGACGGGGTCACCGTCCAGCTCGAGGACACCGGGCTCTGCCCGCGCTACCTGGGCCTGGTCGTGCGCGGCGTGAGCGTCGCGCCCGCGCCGCCCTGGCTCGCGGGCCGGGTGCGCGCGATCGGGCTGCGCCCGATCAGCAACGTCGTGGATGCGACCAACTACGTGCTGCACGAGCTGGGTCAGCCGCTGCACGCGTTCGACCTGGCCCGGCTGGGCGACACGGTGGTCGTCCGGGAGGCTCGCGCGGGGGAGCGGATCACGACGCTCGACGGGGTGGAGCGCGAGCTCGATGCGGGCATGCTGGTGATCGCGGACCGGACCCGGCCGGTGGCGCTCGCGGGCGTCATGGGCGGAGCCGACACCGAGGTGCACGACGGCACGCGCGACGTGCTGCTCGAGTGCGCGATCTTCGATGGGCGGCGGGTCCGCCGCACGCGGCGCGCGCTGGACCTCGCCACGGACGCGAGCTACCGCTTCGAGCGGGGCATCGATTCCGACCAGCTCGAGCGCGCGCTCTGGCGGACGGCCGAGCTCATCGTCGCGACTGCGGGCGGCGCCATCGCCCCGGTGGCCGCGGACGCGGGACCCGGGCTGCCGGCGGTGCCCGCGGTAACGCTGCGGCTCGCACGCGTCGCGCAGGTGCTCGGGATCGATTTCGACGTGGAACGCATCGCGACCCTGCTGGAGCCGCTCGGCTACACCGTGAGCGGCCGCGCGGAGTCGCACGTCGTCGTGAGCGTGCCGGCGCATCGACGCCATGACGTCGCGCGCGAGGAGGACCTGATCGAGGACATCGCGCGGCGGCACGGCTACGACAGCTTCCCTCAGGAGCTGCGGGCGTTCCGACCGAGCGCGGTCCCCGACGATGCCCACCTCCAGCTCGAGGACGCTCTGCGCACCCAACTGGTCGGAGCCGGCCTGCTGGAGGCACGTACGCCGGCTTTCGCCGCGGAATCGGAAGGCGACGTCGCACTGCTGCTGCCGCTTTCCGCCGCGGAGGGCCGCCTTCGCCGCGCGCTCGTGCCCGGCCTGCTCCGCCGCCTCGAGCTCAACTTCAGCCGCGCCCAGCGCCACGTGCGCCTGTTCGAGATCGGCACGGCGTTCGAGCTTCCGGCCGGCAGCGCCCCGCCCGTGGAAAGCCGTCGCCTGGCGCTGGTCCTGACCGGCGCGCGGCGGCCGCCGCACTGGAGCGGCGCGGTGGCGCCGTTCGACGTCTGGGACCTGAAGGCGCTGCTCGGCCAGCTGGCCGGCCGCCTGCAGCTGCAGGTGAAGCCCGCGACGCCCGCGGTCGACTGGCTGGAACCGGATTCGGGGTTCCGCCTGCTCGACGGCACCGGCATCGTCCGCGGCTGGGGCGGCCGGGTCCGGTCCGCCGCGGTGGACGCGCCCGCCTGGGCGGATCCGGTCTGGGCCGCGGAGGTGGTGCTCGAGGCGACCGCCCCGGAACGTCCCCGCTTCCGCGCGTTGCCCGCCTACCCCCCGATCGAGCGCGACCTGGCCCTCCTGGTCCCGGAGGCCATCCCCGCCGCGGATGTCGAGCAGACGATACGCAGCGCGGCCGGACCATTGCTGGAGGCCACCGAGCCGTTCGATCTTTATCGCGGTACCGGCGTGCCCGCCGGGACGCGCAGCCTCGCTCTGCGGCTGCGCTTCCGGGCAACCGACCGCACCCTGACCGACGCCGACGCCGATGCCGCCGTGGCGCGGGTGCTGAAGCGGCTGAAGGAATCGCATGACATCGACCGGCGCGGCTGAGCCGCGCACCCGCAACGGCATGCCGGAGCTCGACCGGCTCGAGCTGGCGCTCCGTCGCCTGCTCGACCGCTACGATGCCCTCCGGCAGCGCGCCGAACAGGCCGAAGACCGCGCCCGCGAGCTCGAGCAGGCGCTCTCCGGCATGGGCTCCGGGCAGTTCGACCCGATCGAGCTGCGCGAGCGAGCCGAGCGGCTGGAGCAGGAGAACGGGGCGCTTCGGGAGCGCCTGCGGGCCGTCGATGACGTCGCGCAGCGCATCCAGGCCCGGCTGCAGTTCGTCGAGGAGGAACGGTGAACGAGAGGAACGTCGTCACGGTCGAGATCGCCGGGGAAGCCTATGCGATCCGCTCCCCGACCGACCCGGATCGTACCCGCGCCTGCGCCGCAAAGCTGGATCGATCCATCCGTGAAGTGCTCGCCCAGAGCTCACTGGTCCAGCCTCATAAGGCCGCCATCCTGGCCGGCCTGACCATCGCCAACGAGCTCTTCGAGGCCCGCGAGGAGCTGGCCCGCCTCGAGCGCGAAACCGGCATGCGCGCACTGCGCCTGAGCGCCGATGTGGAGCGTCGGCTCGGCGCCGACGATCTTGCGACAGGCAGTTGATGCGAAATACTTTGCGCCAACGGGCGCCCCTTCGGGGCGGGGCCCGGATTCATTTCCGTAGCGTACCATGACCCGTCGCCTACCATGGGCGCCTCGTGCGCCCTTCCGGAGAACCCATGAGTCCCTTGCTGATCGGCGCGGTCGCCGTCGGCGCCCTGCTGCTCGGCCTGCTCCTCGGCTACGGCCTCGAGCATCAGCGGCTGAGACGACGAAAGGCTGACGCCGAATCGGAGGCGGCCCGACTCATCGCCGCCGCCCGGCAGGACGTCGAGCAGATCCAGCGCGTCGCTGAGCTGAGCGGAAAGGAAGAGGCCTACCGCGCCCGCCAGGAATGGGAGCGCGAGGAGACCCGGCGCCGGGAGGAAGTCGAGCGCTCGGAAAGCCGGGTCGAGGAGCGGCGCTCGGCGCTGGACCGCAAGTACGACGTGCTGCTGGAGAAGAACCGCCAGCTCGACGAGCGCGAGAAGGAGCTGGAGACGCGCGGCGGCGAGCTGGACCGGCTGCAGCAGGAGGCGCAGCGGATCGAGCACGAGGCCCGTCGCCGGCTCGAGTCGCTCGCCGGCCTGACCGCCGAGGAGGCGCTCCGGAAACTGATGCAGGGGCTCGAGGACGAGGCCCGCGCCCGCGCCGCCAACAGCATCCGCGAGATCAAGGAGAACGCACGCCGGGAGGCGGAGCGCGAGGCGAAGAACATCATCGCGCTCGCAATCCTGCGCATCGCCGCGGACCACACGGCGGAGAGCACGGTCTCCGTGGTCAGCCTGCCTTCCGACGAGATGAAGGGCCGGATCATCGGCCGCGAAGGCCGCAACATCCGGGCGTTCGAGCAGACCACCGGCGTGGACGTGATCATCGACGACACGCCCGAGGCGGTGATCCTCTCGGCGTTCGACCCGATCCGCCGGGAGACGGCGCGGCTCGCGCTCGAGAAGCTGGTGAGCGACGGGCGCATCCACCCCGGCCGGATCGAGGAGGTGGTGGAGAAGAGCCGCCGCGAGGTCGAGGAAGGCATGGTGCAGGCCGCCGAGGAGACGCTCTACCAGCTCGGCATCCACGGCGTGCACCCCGAGGTCGTGAAGGTGCTGGGGCGGCTCAAGTACCGCACTTCCTACGGCCAGAACCAGCTGCTCCACTCCCGCGAGGTCGCGATCGTCGCCGGCAACATGGCCGCGGAGATGGGCCTGGACGCGACCGTGACGCGGCGCATGGCGCTGCTGCACGACGTCGGCAAGGGGCTCACCCACGAGCACGAGGGCACGCACGTGGAGCTGGGCTGGAACCTCTGCAAGAAATACGGCGAGCCGGACCAGGTGCTGAACGCGATCAAGGCGCACCACGACGAGGAGCCGCACCGGTACGCGGAGACGTTCCTGGTGACCGCGGCCGACGCGGTGAGCGGCGCCCGTCCGGGAGCGCGCCGCGAGATGTTCGAGACGTACGTGAAGCGGCTGGAGAAGCTGGAGCAGATCGCGAACGGGTTCGAGGGCGTGGAGCGCTGCTTCGCGATCCAGGCGGGCCGCGAGGTCCGGGTGATGGTGAATCCGGAGAACGTGGACGATGCGGGCATGACCGAGCTGAGCGACCGGATCGCGCGCCGGCTCGAGGAGGAGTTGCAGTACCCGGGACAGATCAAGGTGATGGTCATCAGGGAAACGCGTGCCGTGGACTTCGCACGCTAACGTCATAGAGGAGCGCATGGCGAAAATCATCAGCGGCCAGCAGATCGCCGACGAGATGCGCGCGGAGCTCGCGCGCGAGGCCGCCGAGTTCACTACCCGTACCGGGATCCGGCCGGGGCTCACGGTCGTGATCGTGGGCAGCGACCCGGCCAGCCAGGTCTACGTGCGCATGAAGGGGAAGGCGGCCGACAAGGCCGGCTTCACCTCGAACACGATCGAGTTGCCCGAGGACACGCCCGAGGACGAGCTGCTCGGCATCGTCGAGGGTCTGAACGCCGACCCGAACGTGCACGGCATCCTGGTGCAGCTGCCGCTGCCCAAGCACATCGACTCGCAGAAGATCCTGATCGCGATCGATCCCGCCAAGGACGTGGACGGCTTCCATCCGATCAACGTGGGCCGGCTCTCGATCGGGGACTCGACCGTGCTCGCGCCGTGCACGCCCGCCGGCTGCATCGAGATGCTGATCCGCTCCGGCTACGATCCGAGCGGCAAGCACGTGGTCGTGGTCGGCCGCTCCAACATCGTGGGCAAGCCGGTCGCGCTGCTGCTGCTGCGCACCGGCAAGGGCGGCAACGCGACCGTCACGGTGGCCCACAGCCGCACGCGCGACCTCGGCGAGATCACCCGCCAGGCGGACATCCTGATCGCCGCCGTCGGCAAGGCCGAGATGATCACGAAGGACATGGTGAAGCCCGGCGTGGTCGTGATCGACGTGGGTGTGAACCGCGTCGATGACGAGTCGGCGGCCAAGGGCTACAAGCTGGTCGGCGACGTCGACTTCGCCGGCGTCGAAACCGTCGCCGACGCGATCTCGCCCGTGCCCGGCGGCGTCGGCCCCATGACCATCACCATGCTGCTCAAGAACACGCTCCAGGCGGCCCGCCAGCTCGCGGCCGAAGGCGTGACGGTCGGCAGCGCGTGAGCCGTCCGGGGGCGTTCCACGGCGATCTCTTCGAGACGACGCGCCCGCCCGCCCGGGCGGGCGCGTCGCGTTCCGGCGATCCGGACGCACTCACCGTGAGCGCGCTCAACGCGCTCGCCCGCAACGTGCTCGAGCGCGGCGTCGGCACGGTGTGGGTCGCGGGCGAGGTGACCGGCTGGAAGCGCTACCCCTCGGGGCACTGCTACTTCACGCTGCGCGACGCGCATGCGCAGATGCGTTGCGTCATGTTCCGCATGGAGGCGCAGCGGCTGCCGGCCGATCCCGGCGAAGGCATGCGGGTGCGCGTGCTCGGCGCGCTCACGATCTACGAGAAAAAGGGCGATTTCCAGTTCGTGGTGCGCGAGTTGGAGGCCCGCGACGCGGGCGGCCTCTGGAAGGTCGCGTTCGAGAAGCTGCGCGCGAAGCTGGAGGCGGAAGGGCTGCTCGCGCGCGAGCGCAAGCGGCCGCTGCCCCTGTATCCCGCGGCCGTCGGGATCGTGACCTCACCGGTCGGGGCCGCGCTCCAGGACATGCTGCACGTGATCGGGCGACGCGCGCCCTGGGTGCGCGTCGTACTCTCGCCGGCGCGCGTGCAGGGCCGGGGGGCCGCCTTGGACGTCGCCCGCGCGATCGCGCGCGTCACCCGCGGTCCGGCCGTGGACGTGGTCATCGTGGGCCGCGGCGGCGGCGGCATCGAGGACCTCTGGGCGTTCAACGAGGAGCCGGTGGCCCGCGCCATCGTGGCGTGCCCGGTCCCGGTGATCAGCGCCGTCGGCCACGAGACCGACGTCACCATCGCCGACCTGGTTGCCGATTTTCGGGCACCCACGCCTTCCGCGGCGGCGGAGTGCGCGGTGCCGGACGGCGAGGCGCTCTCGGCGCAGCTGCTCGCCTGTTACGTGCGGCTGCGCCAGGCGCTCGGGCGGGGCGCGGTCCGCCAGCGGCAGCAGGTGGCCCGGCTGCATGCCGACCTGGAGCGGTGCATGCGTGCGCGCGCTGCGGACGCGAGCGGTCACACCCGCGAGCTGGGCGCGGCGCTCGAGGACGCCGTGGCAGCGCGCGTGCGGCACACCCGCGACCGGCTGCGCCGGATCGCCGGCACGCTCGACGCGCTCTCGCCCCTGGCCGTGCTGCAGCGCGGGTACGCGGTCGCCCAGGACGAGCAGGGCAGGGTGCTGCGCCGGACGGGCGATCTGCCCGCCGGCCGGAGCTTCCGCCTGCGCCTCGGCGACGGGACGGTCGCGGCTGAGTCCGCGGGCCCGCTCCCCGCCCGGGAGGAGCCGTGAGCGAGCCACGCCTCAGCGAGCGGATCACCCGGCTGGAGCAGATCCTCGCCCGGCTCGAGCGCGAGGACCTGGACCTGGACGATGCCCTGGCCCTCTTCGAGGAGGGCGTCAGCCACCTGAGGCAGGCGGAGCAGCTGGTCCGGGTCGCCGAGCTGAGGATCGAGCGGCTGCTCGACTCGGCGGCCGGGAGCGGTGACGACGAGCCGGCCGCCGAGGCCCCGTGACCGGCGTGGCGACACCGGACGCCCGGGCCGCGCTCGGCCGCGAGCGCGCCCGCGTGGAGGCGCGGCTCACCGAGCTGGCGGACGGGCTGGCCGAGGTCCCCGCGGCGTTGCGGCCCGCGTTCAGGTACGCGCTGGGGGGCGGCGGCAAGCGGCTCCGTCCGGTGCTCTGTGTCCTCGCCTACCGCGCGCTCGGCGGCACGGACGAGGACGGGATTTACGATGTCGCCTGCGCCATCGAGCTGGTGCATACCTACTCGCTGGTGCACGACGACCTTCCTGCCATGGACGATGATGACTTGCGGCGCGGGCGTCCTACCCTGCACCGTATCGGCGGCACCGGCCTGGCCGCGGCGGCTGGCGCCGCGCTGATCCCGTTCTCGTTCCGGGTCCTGGTCCGCGGCATCGCGCGCCTCCGCCTCGACGATGCAGCGGGATGCGAGCTGGTCGGCGAGCTGGCTCGCGGCATGGGCGGCGGTGGGATGGTCGGCGGCCAGTGGCTCGACCTCGAGGCGGAGGGACGGCCGCTCGATCTGGCCGCGCTCGAGCGCATCCATGCCGCGAAGACGGGCGCACTCTTCGCGGCGGCGTTGCGCATGGGCGCCCGGGCGGCGCGCGCGACACCCGATCAGATCGGCGCCGCGGGCGCGTGGGGTGCAGCGCTCGGCCATGCGTTCCAGGTGATCGACGACGTTCTGGACGAGACCGCGGACAGTGCGGTGCTCGGAAAGACGGCGGGCAAGGACCGCCGCCAGGCCAAGGCCACCTACCCGGCGCTGCTGGGCCGCGAGGTGGCCCGGGCGTATGCCCGTACCCGGATCGAGGCGGGACGCGACGCCTTGCGCGCTGCCGGGATCGCGAGTGGCGAACTCGAAGCGGTCGGCGAGCTGGTGCTCGCACGCGACCATTGAGGAGAACGCAAATTGTCGCTGCTGGACCGGATCAACGACCCCTCGGACCTGCGCCGGCTCGCGCCCGAGGAGCTGCCCGTGCTCGCCCAGGAAGTGCGCGACCGCATGGTCGACGTGGTGAGCCGCGTGGGCGGCCACTTCGCGCCCGGGCTGGGCGTCGTGGACCTCACCATCGCGCTGCATTACGTCTTCGAGACGCCGCGCGACCAGCTGGTCTGGGACGTCGGCCACCAGTGCTACCCGCACAAGATCCTCACCGGCCGCAACGCCGGCTTCCCGGAGATCCGGCAGAAGGGCGGGATCGGGCCGTTCCTCTCCCGCCGCGAATCGCCCTACGACACGTTCGGCGCCGGTCACGCCGCGACCTCGATCTCGGCGGCGCTGGGCATGGCCACGGCGCGCGACCTGCGCGGCGAGGACTTCTCGGTGGTCGCCATCATCGGCGACGGCTCGCTCACCAGCGGCATGGCCTACGAGGCACTCAACAACGCGGGCCACACCGATCGTGACATCATCGTGGTGCTGAACGACAACGAGATGTCGATCTCGAAGAATGTCGGCGCCATCTCGAAGTACCTGAACCGGATCGTCACGAACCCGCTCTACAACCGCGTCCGCGATGAGATCAAGCACCTGATCCAGCGCACGCCCGGCGTGCTCGGCGACAAGGTGGAGAGCCTGGTGATGCGCATGGAGGAGAGCGCCAAAGGGTTTCTCACTCCGGGCACGCTGTTCGAGGAGCTCGGCTTCCGCTACGTCGGCCCCGTCGATGGTCACGACCTGCCGACGCTGGTCGACACGTTCCGGAGCGTGGCGCGCTGGGAAGGCCCGCGCCTGGTGCACGTGATCACGAAGAAGGGGAAGGGTTACGCGCTCGCGGAGGAGAACCCCGTCGTGTGGCACGGCGCCACGCCGTTCGACAAGATCAGCG
Source organism: Longimicrobiales bacterium (assembly GCA_035461105.1). Classification (GTDB taxonomy): domain Bacteria; phylum Gemmatimonadota; class Gemmatimonadetes; order Longimicrobiales; family RSA9; genus VEPF01. The sequence goes on from DATHVV010000201.1 coordinate 34,213, forward strand.
GCGAGATGGCCAAGAAGAAGGGCGGCCCGCCCGCGTACACGAACGTGTTCGGCAAGGGCCTGGTGGAGCTCGGCGCGCAGCACCCCGAGATGACCGTGATCACCGCCGCAATGCCGAGCGGCACCGGCACCGGCATGTTCGGCGACGCCTACCCCGAGCGCTACTTCGACGTCGGCATTGCCGAGGGTCACGCCGTCACCTTCGCGGCCGGGCTCGCCACGCAGGGCATCCGGCCGGTGGCCGCGATCTACTCCACGTTCCTGCAGCGAGCCTACGACTCCATCATCCACGACGTCGCGATCCAGAACCTGCCGGTCGTGTTCGCCCTGGACCGCGCCGGCCTGGTCGGCAACGACGGCGCCACCCACATGGGCCTCTACGACATGGCGTACCTGCTCGCGGTGCCCAACATGATCGTGACCGCGCCCGCCGATGGCGCCGAGATGCTCGCGCTGCTGCGGCTGGGCGTGCAGCAGCAGCAGGGCCCGTTCTCGCTGCGCTACCCGCGCGACAACGTGCCGGCGCCGGTGCCATCGCTGGAGGAGATCCCGCCGGTCCCGTTCGGGCGCTGGGAGCAGTGTCGTCGTGGCGAGGGCATCGCGCTGCTCGCGGTCGGCACCATGGTGCTGCCGGCGCTGGCCGCCGCCAAGGAGCTGGAGGCGCACGGCTTCGACGCGAGCGTCGTCAACTGCCGCTTCCTGAAGCCGCTCGATGAAACCATGCTCGCCGAAATCGCGAGCCGCCATGCCGCGGTGCTCACGCTCGAGGAGGGCACGGTCGTGAACGGGTTCGGCGCGCTGATCGCGCGCCGCCTCCAGGAGCGCGGTACGACCGGGCCCCTGGTCGAGACACTGGGCGTGCCCGACCGCATCATCGAGCACGCCACCAGGGCCGAGCAGCTGGCCGAGTGCGGGCTGGACGTGCCCGGCATCGTCGCCCGGGTCCGCGCGCTCGCGGAGCACGCGCACCTCCAGCCCGTGCGCGTCACCGCGTGAGCAACGGAGCGCCCGCGTTCCGCCGGATCGGCATCGTCACGACGCCGGGACACGCGGCTGTCGTCGAGAGCCTGCACGCACTGCGCGACGTGCTCGAGCCGCGCGGCGTCCTGCTGCAGGTCGAGCGCGACCGGCAGCGGCTGCTCCCCGAGGCGGGTGCGCTGCATGCCGAGGAGATTGACCTGCTCATCACCCTCGGCGGCGACGGCACGCTGCTGCGCGGCGCCCGCCTGGTCGCACCCCACGGCGTTCCCATCCTGGGCATCAACCTGGGCCGTCTCGGCTTCCTCACCTCCGTGCCCCAGGTCGAGCTGGCAGAGCACATCGACCGCCTCTTCTCGGGCGATTACTGGATCGACGAGCGCTTCACCCTGGAAGCCGTGGTCGAGGGGGCCAGCGGCTTCGTCAGCCAGCCATTCACGGCGCTGAACGATGCGGTGCTGCACAAGGGCGGCTTCGCCCGCGTCATCCGCCTGGCCGTGCACGTGAGCCCCGACCGCCAGGAGGTCGCCACCTACACCGCGGACGGCATCATCCTGGCCACGCCCACCGGATCCACTGCCTATTCGCTGTCGGCCGGCGGACCGATCGTGGTGCCGAGCGTCGAGTGCATCCTGGCCACGCCGATCTGCCCGCACACGCTGGTGGTGAGGCCGCTCGTGCTCCCGGCCAGCGCCGAAGTCACCGTCTCCGCGATGACGCCCACCGAGGGCCTCATCCTGACCGTGGACGGCCAGGAGGGCGCCGAGCTGCGTCCCGGCGACCGGCTCGTGATCCGGCGCGGCCGGGCGGCCGTACGACTGGTCCGCTTCGCCGGACAGAATTTCTTCGCCACCCTGCGCCGCAAGCTGCACTGGGCCATCGAGCACAACGAGCGGGTGCCATCGAGCTGAACGCGACGTCCGGCGCGCGCCGCTGCCGGCCACCGCCAGGTCCACCTGCGCCCGCCCCGTTTCGTCGGTTCCCGCTATTGAACCGCCCCGTCCCTTCCCGGTAGCTTCCGGCATGCTGATCGAGCTTCGCGTCCAGAACCTCGCCGTCATCGAGCACGCCGCGCTCAAGCTGGAACCCGGACTGAACGCGCTCACCGGCGAGACTGGCGCCGGCAAATCCATCATCGTGGGGGCGCTCTCGCTGCTGCTAGGGGAACGGGCCTCCGCCGAGGCCGTACGTCCCGGCGCCGGACGCGCTGTGGTGGAAGGGGTATTCGACGTCGGGCGCCGCCCGGACATCATCGCCCATCTCGGCGAGCACGGCATCGACAGCGAGGATGGACTGCTGATCCTGCGGCGCGAGGTCGCCGCCGAGGGGCGCAACCGCGCCTGGGTAAACGGGGCCGCCGCCACCGCCGCACTGGTCGGCGAGCTGGGCCGGCAGCTGGTCGATCTGCACGGCCAGCACGAGCACCAGGCCCTGCTGCACGCCGACGAGCAGCGCCGCGTGCTGGACGCATACGCCGGCGCCGGCGAACTGGCCGAACAGGTGCGCGTCGCCTGCGCGGATGCGCGCGCCGCCCACTCCCGCCTGGAGCAGCTCGATCAGCGAGCCCGCGAGATCGCGCAGCGCGCCGACTACCTGCGCTTCCAGGTCGAGGAGCTGGAGCGCGCCGGGCTGCGCCCGGGCGAGGACGAAGCGCTGGCGGCCGAGTCGCGCCGGCTCGAGCATGCCGACGAGCTGGCGCGCACGGCGGCCGCACTGCACGAGCAGCTCTACCTGGCGGAGACTTCGCTCACCTCGCGGCTCACGGAGGTGCGCCGCACGCTGCAGCAGCTCGCCCGCATCGATCCGGGACTGGCGCGGTTCAGCGAGCCGCTCGACGGTGCCCACTACACGCTCGAGGAGGTCGGGCGCGACCTGGGCGATTACGCGAGCGGCATCGACCAGGACCCGCACCGCCTCGAGCAGGTGCGCGCCCGACTCGACCTCATCTTCCGGCTGTGTGGCAAGTATGGTCCCGGCCTCGATGACGTCATCGCCACCCTGGAGCGCGCTCGCGCCGAGCTCGAGAGTCTGGGCGACGTGGAACGTGAGCGGGCCGCGCTCACCGCCGCACGCGAGGTCGCCGAGGACCGCCTGCGCGAGCGCGCTGCCGAGCTGGGCGCCCGGCGCCGCAAGGCAGGGAAGCAGCTCGCCAGGGAGCTCGCGGCGCTGCTCCCCGAGCTCGGCATGAGCGGCCGCTTCGACGTCGCCTTCGCGGCGCTGCCCGAGCCCGGCCCGCACGGCGCCGAGCAGATCGAGTTTCTGATCGCCGTGAATGCCGGCTTCGAGGCGCGGCCGCTTGCGCGCGTCGCCTCCGGCGGCGAGCTGTCACGCGTCATGCTCGCGCTCCGTACCGTGCTCGCCCGGGCCGATGCCGTACCGACGCTCGTGTTCGACGAGATCGATGTCGGGATCGGCGGCCGCGTGGCGCACCAGGTGGGCGAAAAGCTGCGCCGCGTCGGCCGCGATCACCAGGTCTTCGTCATCACCCACCTCGCCCAGATCGCCTCGCGCGCGGATCACCACCTGCTGGTCGAGAAGTCCGAGCGCGAGGGCACTACCCTCACCGCGGTTACCGAGCTCGTCGCCGAGGCCCGCGTCCGCGAGCTCGCCCGCCTGCTCGGCGGCGATCCGGAGAGTCGCACCAGCCTCCAGCACGCCCGCGAGCTGCTCGGCACCGGCGGTCGTTGAGAAGCGCGCGGGAGAATCGGCGCAGCAGCAGTATCCGGGTCGAAGCGAATCGGCCCCGGCCTCGAATCAGTGCCGGCACGGATCAGTGCCGCAGCGAACCGGCGCAGCAGAAGGCCCGCAGGGCATCCCCCGCGGGCCTTCTGCTGCATCCACCTCTGCGACCCTCCGTGGCCGCGCCACCTGCGTATCCGCGGCCCCAGGCGCTCCCCGGCTCTGCGTCCTAGAAGTTGTACTTGAGGCGCAGCATCCCCATGCGTCCGATCGTCGGGACGCCCGGGAAGCTGCGGTAGTCCTCGTCGAGCAGGTTCTGCACCATCAGCTGCACCGTCGCGCCCGTCGCCATCGGCAGCCGGTAGCTCACGTTCATGTCGAGCAGCGTGTAATTGTCCACGCAGTCCTCGGCGCCGGGTTCGGTGCCGCCGATGCACAGCGTACCGTTGTAGACGCCCGAACGGACCGGGAATGCGTCGTTGTAGCGCACCCGCAGCTCGGTATCGAGGCCCCAGTCGGGCTGCCGGAAATTGATGCCGGTGGTGAACTTACGCTTCGGCGCGTTGAGCGTGATGTTCTCGCCACGATCGGAGGTGAAGACGTCGTCGCTCACGAACGAAGCCGTGCCGCTCAGCGACACCATCGGCGTCAGCAGGAACGTCGCGGCCAGGTCGAATCCATTCAGGTTGATCTGGTCCTGGACGTTGTAGTAGGTGGTCAGCAGCTGGGCACCTGTGGCACTCATCTGGGGTGACGTGATCACGCCGAGCGGCACGCTGGCCAGACCCGTGACGATCGCCGTGGCCTGCTCCTGCGTCATTCCCAGATCGGTCATCAGGCGCGGCACAAGGTACGCACCGAGCTGAGGGCCGTTCAGGAGCAGCAGCGGTGAAACGGTCGTGAGCGGCGTCACGAAATCTTCGAGCTTCTCCCACCAGACGTCGCCGGCGAGCATGAGACGGTTCCAGAGGACGCCGCGATATCCCACCTCGAACGTGGTCGTCGTCGATTCGCGGATCGGGCTCACGGCCGGAACATCGAGGTCCGCGAGCACGCCCATGTCGCCGGTAGCCGGGTGCCGATAGACCGTGCCCACCTGGGCCGCGATCGCGGCCGCATGGCTGTTGAGGTAATCCACGACGGGCGCGGGGAGACTCGCCGATGTTGCGACCACCTGGACCGCTGCCGGATAGAAGTTGGGGACTGCGCCTGCGGGCAGCGGGTCCTGGCCACCCTGGAAGAACGGCGAGCGCATCAGATAGGAGCCGTCCGGCTGCGCGAACGTGAAGCCAACCGTACCGGTGCCCTGGACGCGCACGCTGTAGCCCAGCAGCGCGGCGCCGGGATCGGGAATCGCGCTCGACAGGTCCAGGAACTGGTTGAGGGAGCTGGGCGTCGAGAAAGCCTGGTTGTAGGTGGCGCGGAAGGCCTGGTTCTCGGCCGGCTTGAAGACGAGGCCGGCGCGCGGTGAGAACAACGGGTCGGGGAGCGCCGAGTGATCGTCCACCCGGCCGGCCAGAACCAGGTCGAACATCCGGTGCAACGCCGTTTCCGACTGCACGTATGCCCCTACTTCAGTGGTCTCGTCATCATCCTCGTAGCTACCGTTGATCGACCCCTCGGTGCGCGGGGTCGTTCGGATGTAGTCGACACCGTACGTGAAGTTCTGCCAGGCTCGTGCCGGGAAGCCATGCTGCAGCTGAGCAACCAGCATGCGCGACTTGTCCACGATCGGCGCCCCGTTCCGCAGGAGGTACGTGTCGCCGGCGTCGCTCATGTTCAGGTAGACCTGACCGAACGCGCGTCCGTAGGTGGCCCGCGTCTGCAGGTAGCTGTAGCGCCAGTCCTGCGCCTGGCCGGCGCCGAGCCCGGTGAGCTCGACGCCATTCCCGACCATGGTCAGGCCGCCCTGGAACGTAACTCCCAGGTCGTCGGTCGCCCGCCAGTCTGCCCGTGCCTCGCCTGACCAGCGCTGCAGATCGTTGTCTCGCCGGCCGATCAGGCTCACGCGTCGATCGACCTCCGCGGCGTCCAGCTGAAGCGCCGCCTGCAGGCGCTGGCGCAGCAGGGGCGCGGCAGGGTGCGTGGTGTAAAGCTGCTGCTCCTGCACTTCCACGGGATCCACGTAGCCCCACTCCTCCGCCTGCAGGTACTGACCGGAGAGCTTGACCCCGAAACGCTCGCTCAGCTTGTGAGCGGTGCGGCCACTGAGGTGGAACAGCGACTGTTCGCCACCACTGACGGAGAGGGTCGTGCCCTGATCGATCAGCGGCGACTTGGTGATCATGTGAAGCACACCGTGGGCCGTGTTCGGTCCGTACAGCGCCGCTCCGGGCCCGAGCACGACCTCCATGCGCTGCAGGTCATCATCGCCGGCGGGCACGAAATGCATGAAGTTGACCCGCAGGGAGGGAACCCCGGCAATCCGGTGGTCGGTCAGCGTGTGCAGCGCGCCCGAGAATATGTTGTTGAAGCCGCGCACGACGACGTTGGTGGACTGCACGCCCGAGCTGACCACGTCCACGCCGGGCGTGCCTCGCAGGTGATCGACCGGTGTGACCGTGGGCCGAGCCTGGATATCCCGCTCGCTCACCACTTCGACGTGGGCGGGCGCGTCGGTCGCTTTTTCGGCTTTCTTCGAAGCCGAGACGACCACCGGGTTCAGCTGGAAGACGGCTTGCGAGAGCGCCACGTCCATGGTCACGGTGCTGTTCGCGCTGACCTGCACGCCTTCCTGGATGATCGCCTCGTAGCCGACCATTTCCACGTGCACCGCGTAGGTACCCGGGTCGACCATCAGCCGGAAGCGTCCATCCGTGTTCGTCAATGTGCGGGCCGCGACCCGGCCTCCCACGGCAACCGCGTGCACGTTCGCGCTCGCCAGCGCCTGGGCGTTGGCCGTGCCGGTCACGCGTCCCACGATGCTGCCCTGCTGGGCCGCGGCCGGCGTGATCAGCGTGCACAGCGCGGTCAGGGCGGGAAGCAGCGCACGAAGGGCCTGACGCATGGACACCTCTGGCTCAGGGTTGGAGTGACCGCGGACGGAGCGGCAGGAACGCGCCGTTCCATCGCCCGCCACCAGGCGGCGCGGTCCGGGCGGGCACGTGAGCTGTTACCGTCATCGGGTCGATCACGCTGTGCGTCCTGGAAGTCGCCTGCCGGATCTTTGCCGCGATGCATTTGCGAGGAAGGTGCCCCAGTATATCGGGCGCCCGGCCATGCGGTCAAGCGAGCCGTGACCGGCGCCAGCCGCGCCCAAGCGCTGAATTGACGGGCCTCTGCGCCCCCCCGATACTACCGCCGGCGACCGCGGACCACGGCGGCGGGCGCTACCACCCCGGGCGGAGGAGGAATCGGCATGGCGTCGGGCGGGAGCGAGCTGACCGGGAACCACTACCTGTCGGTCCCCCGCATCGAGCACGACGACGCTGCCATCCCCACGCTCACGGCGCTGCACAGTGCCCTGGCCGGCCTGCTCGCGTGGTCGGGTGACCCGCTGCTGCGGCCGCGGTTCCGGAGCGAGGGCAGCGACCTTGCGCTGGGCGGAGCCCGGTGGGAGCGCATCGATCGCTGGATCCCGCGCGTGCGGGCCCGCCTCGGCGAGGAGCTCGAGCTCACGCTGACGCTGTGCGCGCCCGCCGGCTACGATCCGCTGGTACGCGGCGCCTGCATCGAGATCGAGGTGCGCAACGCCGGGAGCCGCGACCGGCAGCTCGAGATCGGTCTCGACGTGAGCTGGCGGGAAACGCTGCTGCACGTGCGCACCGGCCGGCCGCTGGCCGCGGCGGACCGGCTGGTGACGAGCGGTGCCGAGCCCGGCCTCGCGCTCGAGGTCGGGGCCGTTCCGTTCGCCGCCGCGCTCGCCCTGCTGCCGGGGGGCGACGCGTCGGCGGCGTTCCTCCACGTCGGCGGCGAGCGGCGAGACATCGGGCGCCTCGCCCTGGAGCACGTTCGCGCCCCGGGTGCGGCCATCCGTGCCGAGCTCGTGCAGTCCCTGACGATCGGAGCGCGCCGCAGCGCACGGACCGCCTTCTTCCTGGGTCTCGGCCGCGACCGCGACAGCGCATTCGCCACGGCCGCGCACCTGCGCCGCCTCGGCACCGAGACGCTGCTGCGCGAGGGACGCTTCGCGCTCTCCCAGCTGGCCCGCAAGGCCGATGACCCCGGCGTCAACGAGCTGCTCAACCGTAACCTGCTCTTCAACCACTTCTTCGCGGTCGGACGCGGCCTGGATGATGACCGCCTGCACGCCGTCGCCTCGCGCTCGCCGCTGCACGGCACCACCGCGATCTACAGCGAGCGCGACGCGCTCGCCTGGACGCTGCCGGCGCTCACGCTCAACGATCCGCTGCTCGGCCGCGAACTGCTGCTGCGCGCGTTCGAGGCGTTCTCCGGCGCGCCCGGCCAGCCGGAGCGCTACATCGATGGCGGCATCCTGGCGCCGGGACGCGTGCTCGACCAGCTGCTGCTCTATCCGCTCGCGCTCGACCGCTTCGTGCGCGAGAGCGACGACACCTCGCTGCTGGACGAGCCGCTCGTCCAGGATGTGCTGCGCGAGATCGACGGCGCGCTCTACGACTCGCTGCATCGCGACGTGCTGCTCGCGCGCACCGAGCTGCTCGCATCGGGCGACATCGCCGACTTCCCGTATCCCACGATCGGCAACGTGCTGCTCTGGGCGTACTGCGGCGCGCTGCCGCGCATCTGGCGCGGTCTGGAGGGCGAGCCGCCGCCGGCGTTCGCGGATGCCGCCGAGGAGGTCGCCGCCGCGATCTGGCAGCGCTGCACCGTGCCGGTGGACGGCCTGCCCGTGCTCGTCTCCTCGACCAATCTGCAGGGCGATGCCGCGGTCTATGATGACCCGGCGTTCAGCCTGGTGATGCTGCCCTCCCTCCAGTTCTGCGAGCGGGACGACCCGATCTGGCGGAACACCATGGAGCTGCTCCGCTCGCCGGCCTATCCGCTCTGGCGTGCCACCGCCGCTTTCCCCGGCCTCGGGGCGCGCACCACCCCCGGCTCCGGCTCGGTGGCCGCCCTGTGTTGCGAGCTGCTCGGACCGGGCCGCGACGCTGCCCTTCGCACGCTCCGCGCGCTGCAGCTCACCGACGGCGTGGCCGCCGAGCGCTACGACTTCGAGGACGGATCGACCAGCGGCGGCGCGCATGCAGCGGCCCTCGCCGGGTTCCTGGCGTGGGCGCTCGATCGCGGCGCTCCGCCGCGGGCGCGCGGCCGGCGGAGACGCGCATGAAGATCCTGGTGGCGGCGTCGGAGGCGATACCGTACCACAAGACCGGGGGCCTCGCGGATGTCGCGCGCGCATTGCCGGACGCGTTGCACGAGCGCGGGGTCGATGTGCGTATCATCCTGCCTGCCTATCGCGCCCAGGCCCCCGCGCACGGCAGCATCGAGCACGAGGCGGATCTGGTCGTACCCTGGCCCGATGCGCCGCTCACGGCCCGCTGCCGTGTGCACCGGCCCGGGGCGGACCGTGCTCCCGCGGTGCTGCTCGACCAGGCCGCCTTCTTCTACGTCGCGGAACCCTATGCCGAGCTGCCCAACGCGCTCGCGCTCGTGCGCCGCTTCGCCTTCTTCTCACGCGCGGTGATCGCGTACGCCGCGCGCTGGGGTGCGGATGTCATCCATCTCAACGACTGGCAGACCGGCCTCGCCCCGCTCTATGCGCACCTCGATCGCTGGGACGGCGGCACCGTGTTCGCCATCCACAACCTGGCGTACCAGGGGAACTTCCCGGCGCCGGTGCTGCGGGCGATCGGCGTGCCGGACACGTTCTTTCGCACCGAGAACGGCGTCGAGTTCTTCGGACAGGTCTCGCTCATGAAGGCCGGCCTGGCCTTCGCCGACCGGCTCGTCACCGTCTCGCCGACGTACGCCCGCGAGATACAGACACCCGAGTTCGGCGCAGGGCTCGACGGGCTGCTGCGTTTCCGACGCCGATCGCTGCACGGCATCCTGAACGGGATCAACCCCGAACAGTGGGATCCCGCCGATGATGCCGCGATCGCCGTGGCCTTCGATGCGGGCAGCATCGCGCGCAAGGACGCGAACCGCGCCGCGCTGCTGCAGGAGCTCGGACTCGAGGAGGGTGGGCCGCTGCTCGTGATGGTGACACGGCTCGCCCATCAGAAGGGCATCGACCTCGTGCTCGGCGCCATGCCCGCGTTGCTCGACCAGGGCGCGCGCATCGCCGTGCTCGGCGACGGCGGTGCCGAGTACGTGGCCGGGATCGAGCACTGGGCGCGGCGCGCACCCGACCGCGTCGCCGGTCGCTTCCGCTTCGATGACGGACTCGCGCGTCGGCTCTATGCCGGCGGTGATTTCTTCCTGATGCCGTCGCTCTATGAGCCCTGCGGACTCGGTCAGATGATCGCCCAGCGTTACGGTACCGTGCCCATCGCGCGTCGCACCGGCGGACTCAACGACACGATCACCGATGGACGCACCGGCTTTCTCTTCGACGCGGCCCGACCCGAAGCGCTCGCCGAGACCGTCGCCCGGGCCGCACAGGTCTGGCGCACGCGCGCCTGGACGCCGCTGCGCCGGCAGTGCATGCGGCTCGACCGGTCCTGGCGACGCGCCGCCCGCTCCTACCAGGAACTGTACCGGCTCGCGGCGGGGCGGCTGCCCGCCTGAGTGTCGTTACGGTGGTACGACCGTCACACCCTGGACGACGCGTGCTGCGACCGACGACACCCCCTCCAAACGACCTGTCGCGGCGCCGTTACGCGCGACCCGGGCGCCTCGTTCTGCTTGACCTGTGCGCGTCGGCGGGTTACGTTTTGCAGCCGTTTTCGCGGGAATAGCTCAGTTGGTAGAGCGTCTGCTTGCCATGCAGAAGGTCGCCGGTTCGAGTCCGGTTTCCCGCTTCATGCCGAGGCGCACTCGGGCCCGTAGCCAAGTGGTCAGGCAGTGGCCTGCAAAGCCATGAACGCCGGTTCGAATCCGGCCGGGCCCTCCTGAACGTCACGAAAAGCCCGCCCTCACCGGCGGGCTTTTTCATGCCCTCCGCCGAACGGATCTGCGCTACCCGGCGCGGCCGTTCGTCATTCCGCGGCGCTGACGTCACCGCACCGGCTCGCCGAGCGCCCCGCAACTCGCGCAAGCACGGATGCGCTGAGCACGAGTCGCCAATCGACGATCATTAGGATTTCCCCCCGGCGCGCGCGGCATCGTCGTCCGCCCGCTCTTGACGCTGCGCCCGCACCGGCACGAATCTCCCCGTGTGCGCGCACTGCTTCCCTCGTGGCCGCTGCTCCTCTGGAGCGGCCTGGCCGCCACCGTCACCTGCGTTTGGATCCTCGGCGCGCTGCTGCCCTCCGCGGGCGCACGAGCGCTCGTCCCCGGCGCGCGCGGCGGCCCGGCGCTGCCGGCGCTCGGGCTCGGCATCTTCGTTTACCCGCTGCTCTACGCCGTGCCGTTCCAGCTGCTGCACAACGCCAGCATCCTGCTCGGCGCCGTGCTCGGAACCGGCCACGCCCTGGTGCTCGCGCTCGCGGGCCGGCGCCGTGATCGCCCCCACTGGAACATCGCACTGCAACGCGCGCTCTCCGTGATCCTCTACGGCGCCCTGCTCGGCTTCGTCTACGTCACGCCTTGACGCCGCATCGCCGTACCGGCCATCCTCACGACCCATGAACAAGCAGCAGCGCCTCGCCGCCATCCGCGAGCTCGTGCACTCGCACCGCGTCGCCAGCCAGGAGCATCTCCGCGAGCTCCTCGCTCAACGCGGCTTCGACGTCGCTCAGGCCACGCTTTCCCGCGACATCCGCGAGCTGCGCCTCGTGAAGGGGGCCGACTCCGAGGGTCGGATGCACTACACGCTGCCCCCGGAGGGACGCGACGCCGGGCCCGCCCTCACACGCCTCCTCCCCGCACTCTTCATCGGCGCCGAAGGCACCGGCAACCTGCTCGTCGTGAAGACGCTCGTCGGGGGCGCCCAGGCCGTCGCCGAGGCGCTCGACTGGGAGGAGTGGCCCGAGGTCCTCGGTACCCTGGCCGGCGACGACACCATCCTCGTCATCCTCCGCGACGCTGAGCATACCGCCCTCGTCCGCCACCGCCTCGAGGACCTCGCCGGGGAGATCGACTGACCCGCCCCATCCATAACCAGGGCCTCAGCGAGAATATTCCCACTCCCTGAACCGCCACCACCACAGTTCCAGCGCCTGTCCCCGTGGCAAACCCTTTCCCGGGGCTTGACGTCGCCCCCACGCGCATGGATAATTATCCGCACAATGATGAATAAAACCTTCACGGCCGGCGTGCTCGGCGGGACCGGGTACACCGGGCGCGAGCTCATCCGCCTGATCCGGGCGCATCCCGGCCTGGAGCTGGTGTTCGCCACATCGGAAGCGGAAGCGGGCGCGCCGGTGCAGGGCAATGGACTGCGCTACACGAGCGCGATGGACGCGCCGCTCGGGATGGCGGACGTCGTCTTTTCGTGTCTGCCGACGGGGGAGTCGGGGCCGTGGGCGCTGCGGGCCGCGGGCGCGGGCGCGCTGTCGATCGACCTGTCGGCGGACCTGCGGGAAGGGGTTGCGGGAGCGGAGTACGGCCTGCCGGAGCTCTGGCGGGAGCGGATCCGTGGCGCGCGCCTGGTCGCGAACCCGGGCTGCTATCCGACGGGGATCCTGCTCGGGCTGGTGCCGCTGCTCGCGGCCGGGCTGGTGGACGGCACGCGGCCGCTGATCGTGGATGCGGCCTCGGGTGTGACAGGGGCGGGGCGCTCCGCGAAGCGCGACCTGCTGTTCGGCGAGGTGGCCGAAGACTATCGGGCCTATGGTGTGGGCAACAGCCACCGTCACGTACCGGAGATCGCGGCGGGGCTGGCCCGTGCCGGCACGGAGACCGAGTTCGTCTTCACGCCGCACCTGCTGCCGATCCGGCGCGGCATCCTGGCGACGATGTACGTGCCGCTGGTGGCGGGCGTGGACGTCGGTGCGGTGGCAGCGGCGCTGGGCCAGGCGTATGCGGGGGAGCCCTTCGTCGAGGTGCAGGAGGAGCTGCCCTCGGTGAAGGACGTGGTGGGTCGCAACGTGGTGGCGCTCGGCACGAGCGAGGTGCGGGGCGTGAGCCGCCCGCTGGCGCTCGTGGTCGCGGCGTTCGACAACCTGCTCAAGGGTGCGGCGGGACAGGCGCTGCAGAACGCGAACCTGGTGCTGGGCCTGCCCGAAGCGCAGGGGCTGCCGCAGTGAGGGCGGGAATGGTCGTGAAGGTGGGCGGCGCGGCGCTCGCGGATGCGGCGTGGCTGGAGCGCTTCGCGGCGTGCGCGGCGCATTCGTCGGCGCCGTTGCTGATCGTGCACGGGGGCGGCCCCGAGATCTCGGCGCTCTCGCAGGCGCTG
>DATHVV010000202.1:0-9762 GCA_035461105.1 Longimicrobiales bacterium
CTCGAGCTCGCCCGATCCCGCTCGTGCAGGTGCGTGTTGCGACAGATCGTGAACAGCCAGGAGCGGCAGTTCGAGCCCGGCGCGAACTGCTCCCAGGAGCGGTACGCCCTGAGATACGTCTCCTGCACCAGGTCCTCGGCCTCGGTCGGATTCCGAGTGAGGCGCAGGGCGAAACGGTGCACGGCGTCCAGCCACGGGAGCGCCTCCTCCGCGAACCCGGGCTTTCCGAGCGCTTCCGCTTCGGAGGCTGGTACAGGCGTACCCGGGTCACGCAGTCGCCCGGCGCGCGGGGGATCGCGTCGCTGCCGCGCCGCCGCGCCGTTCAGCTTCGCCCATGCCTTCAACATCGTGGCCCGGATGCGGTCCATGCTCACCGCAGCCGTCCGGTTGCTTTCACGCGTTCTCCCATCACCCTCCCGGGGTCGGTGCTCACAGGGCGAACCGGGAAGGGGCGCGGTGGGTTCCGGCATGGCCGGGAACCGTACTCAGGGCGACCCGGTTCCTTCCTGCAACAGGCGCGGCACATGCCGCATGGCCGGTGCTCTGGTACCGGCAACCACTCGAGCCGGGAGCGAATGATGAAGACGAACATGGGCAGGGCAGCGGCTGCAGGGATCGCGGGCACACTCGTCATGACCGCCGTGGGGCTCTGGGTCGCCCCTCTGATGGCCATTCCGGCCATGAATCCGGCGCAGATGCTCGCCGGCGCCATGGGGGGCAGCACCCTGCTGGGCTGGATGGCGCACCTCATGATCGGGGTCGTGCTCGCCATCGGCTATGCGGTGGTCGCGCCGTGGCTGCCCGGCGCGTCCGCGTTGCGCGGAGCAATCTACGCCCTGGCCCCGTTCCTCGCCGCGCAGACGATGGTCATGCCGATGATGGGCATGCCGCTGTTCTCCGGTTCGGCAGCGCTCGCCGCGGGCAGCCTCATCGGCCACCTGGTGTACGGGATGGTCGTGGGGGCCGTCTACGGTCCGGTGCCGGACCGCGCCGAGGCGGCCGTGGCGCGTACCGCGCCCGCCCGGTGAATCGTCCGCCTGGTCCGCCGCGCGCCAGCGACCGGGCTGGCCGCGCGGCAGCTCAATGCTGTCGGGCTGCCTCGGGCGAGTCCACGCGTTATGTTGCTCAACGGTGCACGTTTCACCGTTACTGACGCAGAGGCGAATACGCCAGCGGACACGATCCTGATCATCGACGATGAGGTGCAGATCCGCCGGGTCGTTCGGAACGCCCTGAGCGACGTCGGAGTGCGCGTCATCGAGGCGGCAACCGGCCGCGACGGCATCGACCTGGCCGCGGCGGAGCGGCCGCTGCTGATCGTGCTGGATCTCGGCCTCCCCGACATGCCGGGGATCAGTGTGTGCACCGAGATTCGTGCCTGGTCGTCAGCTCCGATCATCGTGCTGTCGGCGAGACACTCGGACGCGGAGAAGGTGACGCTGCTCGACGCGGGGGCCGACGACTACGTCACGAAGCCGTTCAGCACGGCCGAGTTCCTGGCCAGGGTTCGGGCGCAGCTGCGGCGCGCCCGGATCGCGGAGTACCCCGGAGCCGCCGATCCGCTGGAAATCGACGGGCTCGTCATAGACGTGGCGAGGCGACTCGTGTCGCGCTCCGGCCGGACGATCCACCTGACACCGACCGAGTGGGATCTGCTGCGCGCGTTCGTCCGTCACATGGGCCGCACGCTCACCCACCAGCAGATCTTCCGCGAAGTATGGGGGGGCGGTGCCGGAGACGCCCAGACCTATCTCCGGGTGCACATCGCGAACCTGCGCCGGAAGGTCGAGCAGGACCCGGTGCGACCACGCCTGATCCTCACGGAGCCGAGCGTTGGCTATCGCTTCGACCGACCCTCCAGCTGAGTCCCGGTGGTGGCCGGCGGCCCGCTGGCTGCTCGTCGTGGCGCTCACGACCGGCGTCCTGTGGCTCACGCGGGATGCGCTCGACAAGGCACACATGGCGCTGGCGTTCCTGCTCGTCGTGCTGGCCGGAAGCGCGCGACACGGGCGCCGCCTCGGATTCGCCCTCGCCGTCGCGTGCTTTCTGTGCTTCAACTTCTTTCTGCTGCCACCCTATCACACCTTCCGGGTCGCGGACCCGCTGGACTGGGCCGTCCTGGCCACGTTCCTGATCACGGGCGGGGTTGCGGCGCAGCTGCTCTACGCTGCCCAGCGGCAGACGCTGATCGCCAGGCAGCGGGCGGACGAAATCGACCGGCTGTCGGTCCTCGGGGCGGAGACCCTGAACGCGGGCCGCGCCGAGGATGCGGTCGTGGCCATCGCCGAGGTGATCAAGGCGACGCTGCGGCTGGTGCGCTGCGAGATCTGGATGCACGGCCCGGAGACGAACGGGTTCATCCGCGTCGCCGACGTGCATGCCCGCCCGATGTCCCCGTTGCCCTTCGACGAGCGGTTGTTCGGGCAGGTCATGGACGAGGGCCTGCTCGCGGTGCAGCCGGGTGGCGCGGAGGCGGTGCTCACGCGCCATGGGCTGGAGGGCCTGGGCGCCGCGTTGCGGGAACATGGCGACGCCCACGGGCTGCTCATCCCGCTTCGCGTGCGCGGTGACGGCGTCGGCATTCTCGGGCTGGTCGACCAGTCACCCATGCGTCTGGATGCCGGACAGGAGCGGTTCGCCCAGGTACTCTCGTACTACGCTGCCCTCGCGGTCGAGCGGGTGCAGCTCGTTGCGGATGCCGAACGCATGCACGCGCTCAGGGAGGCGGATCGACTGCGGGAGGCCGTGCTGGCCGGAGTCTCGCATGACCTGCGCACGCCGCTGACGACGATCAAGGCGCTCGCCTATGAGCTGCGAGCCACGGGCGACGAGCGCACGTATCTCATCGAGGAAGAGGCCGACCGGCTGAACGCTCTGGTGGCGGACCTGCTGGACCTGTCACGCCTGAATGCCGGAGCTCTGCCGTGCAATCCGGTGATCGTTGCGGTCGAGGATCTCATTGGCACCGCCCTGCAGCGCGTGGCCGGTGCCCAGGGGGCGCGCGAGATCGTCACGGCGATGGGCATGGCCGACACCATCCCGGTCGGCCGGTTCGACCCGGGTCTGTCCGTCAGGGCGCTCGTCAATCTGCTGGAGAACGCCCTGAAGTACTCCCCCGAGGAGGCTCCCGTCGAAGTCCGGTTCGAGCGCGAGGGTGATTTTCTCGCGGTTGCGGTACTGGACCGCGGCCCCGGTGTCGCCGCGGAGGAGGCAGCCCGAATGTTCGAGCCCTTCCACCGGCTGCCGGGCGGACCGCCGGATGTTCGTGGCGTCGGCCTCGGGCTGGCGATCGCGCGGCGGCTCGCGGAAGTGCAGGGCGGCGCCGTGCGCTATGCGGCCCGGCCTGGGGGCGGCAGCAGCTTCACGCTGGTGCTGCCGGCGGCCGACATTCCCGAGCTCACCGACGCGGAGCCCTCCCCGACAACGTAGTTCCCCGCCGCCTCCGCTCCCGCCGCCGCCTCCGCCCGCCGCCGCATCCGCTCCCGCCGCATTTCTTTAGAAGTCCTTTACGGCCGGTCCCAGGTCCTTCGTACATCGTTAATGGCCGGACGGATATCCTGGGGCTGGACTCCGCCGTCCTCGCGCGTGACGGTGCGTGCACGCGCGATCGACGATGGCTGACGCTGGCGTGAGGATCGAGGGCATGAGACCAACGGCGGCACGCCGGATGCTAACCTGGCGCCACCTGACCGCACCCCAGCTCTTCGTGGGCTCGTTCGCACTGCTCATCCTGGTCGGCACGCTCGGGCTGCAGGCGCTGCCGGGTCTGTACACGGGCGAGCCGCTCGGCCTGGTGGATGCGCTGTTCACGGCGACCAGCGCAGTGTGCGTGACCGGCCTGATCGTGGTCGACACGGCAACGTACTTCACGACCGCAGGACAGGCATGGATTCTCCTGCTGATCCAGCTCGGCGGCCTCGGCATGATCACGTTCGCCACGGTGATCATCATTGCGCTGGGACGGCGCCTCTCGCTCCGGCATGAAGCGCTGCACCGCGGCGCGGCGGACCTGTCGCCTCACGTAGACTATCGAAAGCTGACTGGAGACGTGGTCCGCTTCACGCTGATCCTGGAGGCGGTCGGGGCGGCGGTGCTCTACTTCGCCTGGGTGCCGGCATTCGGATGGAGCGGGGCGGCGTTTCATGCCATCTTCAATGCCATCAGCGCGTTCTGCAACGCGGGATTCTCCACGTTTTCCGACTCACTGGCAGGGTTTCAGACGCAGCCGCTCACACTCTTCGTGGTCATGATCCTCATCGTCATCGGGGGCATCGGCTTTCTCACCCTCGAGGAGCTGTACCTCCACCGTCGAGCCAGGCGGGAGCTCAGGCAGTTTCGCATCTCGCTGCATTCCCGGCTCGTGCTGCTCACCACGGTGATCCTCCTGTTGGGCGGCTGGCTCGTTTACACCGCGCTCGAATGGCGTGTCACGCTGGCGGGGATGCCGGTGTGGGCGCGGCCGTTCAACAGCCTGTTCATGAGCGTGACGGCGCGGACCGCCGGCTTCAATACGGTGGACCACGCTTCCGCGAGCGCTGGCACGAATTTCTTCACGATCCTGCTGATGTCGATCGGGGGGTCCCCGGGCTCGACTGCGGGCGGGATGAAGACGACGACGCTCGCACTCATCGCCCTGTTCGCGTGGTCGAGATTCCGCAACCGCGATACCACGAGCATCTGGGGGCGGTCGGTGCCGGTCGACACGGTCCAGCGCGCGGTCGGTCTCTTCGCGGTGGGCTTCATCGTCATGACGGCCGCCATCATGGCGTATCTGGCGGTGGAGCTCGGGCCCGCCGCGCAGCCGCAGGCTACCGCGGGCTTCCTGCCCTACATGTTCGAGGCGGCGAGCGCCTTCAACACGGTCGGACTGTCCATGGGCGTGACTGGCGATCTGGGCGTACCGGGCCGCTGGCTCACCATCCTCCTGATGTTCGTGGGGCGGGTCGGTCCGCTCACGATCGCTGCGGCCATGGCCCTGGGCCGGACCCGGAGAGATGGGCGCTTTCGCTTCGCGTACGAGGACGTCGTAGTGGGCTGATGAAGGGGGGACCAATGAAGCGGGTCGTGGTGGTCGGCATTGGCAACTTCGGTGCGTCCTTCGCGGAGACCCTGCACGCGCAGGGGCACGAGGTGGTTGCCATCGACATCAACGAGGACGCCGTAGACCGGATCGCGCCCTTCGTCACGCGCGCGGCAGTGGGCGACGGCAAACTGGCGAGCGTCCTGGAGCGGGCCGGCGCCGAGGGAGCAGACATCGCGGTAGTCGGGACCGGCGACGACATCACGGCGAGCGTCCTGAGCACGCTCGCGCTGCGGGATCTCGGCATCCCGAGCATCTACGTGAAGGTGATATCGAAGGACCATGCCCGGGTCATGGAGAAGCTGGGGGTCACCGAGACCGTATTCCCGGAGCGGGAATCCGGACAGCGGCTTGCGGCGCGCTTCACCGCCCACGGGATTCTGAACTTCTTTCGACTCGGCGAGGAATTCGGCCTCCAGGAGATGGCCGTGCCGGCAGGCTGGATCGGCCGGTCCCTGCGGGAGCTCGCCCTGCCGCGGCGCTACCGGATCTCGGTCGTCGCGGTGCACGACGTCCTGCTCGACGAGATCAGCCCGGCGCCATCGCCGGACGCGAAGCTCAAGGAGTCGGATACCCTCCTTGTTGCAGGACGCGACGAGGACCTGGCCCGCGTATCGAAGGTCCGCTGACGCGGGCGGCCCCGTGGATCCCCGAGCGGAAGACCGGAAGATGCCGTGGGTGCGACGCTTCAGCACGTCGTCCGAAGCCGCCCTGCAGGCTGACGCCGTGCAGACCGCCGGGCGAGTCCTGGGACTGCTGGCTGCGTTCCGGGCAGCGCTGCCCGCTCCCGTCACCGGCATGGCGGTCGAGGCGTACCGCAAGGAGCTGCACGGTCTGCTGGAGCAGCTCGAGCATGACGAAAGACGCCTCGAGGACCTGGCTGACGAGCTGATTCTGCGGGGACACTGGCGGACGCTGCGCGACCGGTAGGGCACGGCGCCCGGCCGGGCTCGTCAGGAGATGTAGCCGAGACCGCTCAGCCGCGAACGGATGATCTCCTCGCCGGCCGCGGAAATCGCCGGCCGGGTCGGCGTCGCGTCGTCGGTCGACAGCGGCCGACCCTGCATCGATTCCGGTACCTCGACGCCCGCGAGCGTGAGCAGCGTGGGGGCGATGTCGAGGAGGTGGGCACCGCTGATCTCGCCGCGCAGCGTGCCGTTCGGCGCCGCCAGGATGAAGGCGCCGTACTGGGAATGATTGCAGTCATCCGGGCCGGTGTCGTTCTCCTGCACGTGGATGCGCTGGTAGCCGACGCCTCCGACCGAGCGCCAGGACAATGCGCCGAAATGGGCGATCAGGTCGGGCGCGACGTTGCGCACCTCACGGTAGATGGACTCGGGCTCGAAGACGAGCGTGCCGAGCGGCCGGCCGTCGGCATCGGTCGTCGCCTGCAGTCGCGCCTTCACGTCGGCCCGGAACGCACTGTAATCGCCCGGCGCGATGACGCCGCTCGGCTCGCGGCCCTGGACGTTGAAGAAGATGCGCGCGTAGTAACCGCCCTCGCTCCAGACGCGGGTTCTCGACCAGTCGACGTCCAGCTCGCTGAACGGCGTGACCGTTGCCGGATAGTGGTTCAGCACGAGCAGCCCCTCGCGAATCAGCCACTCGTTGACGCAGAAGCCGCCGTCGAGCGGCTGCGCCCCGTGGTCCGACACGACCAGCACTACGGTGTCGTCGCTGAGCAGCGCGAGCAGGCTGCCGATCTCCTCGTCGAGATAGCGGTAGTAGTCGCGAATCACCGCTTCGTAGGGATTTCCCGGCTGGTGCTGCACGTGGTTGGGATCATGGAACTTCCAGAAGCCGTGGTGGATCCGGTCGAGCCCGATCTCGACGAACTGGAAGTAGTCCCATTCCGCGTTGCGCAGGTAGTGCCGGACGACCTGGAAGTGCTTGCGGCTCATACTCTGGATCTCGTCACGCAGCCAGGGCTTGTCATCCGTGCGGAACCCTTTCGCGTCCACCGGATACTCGCCGACCAGCTGCCGAATCTCATCGCTCGCCTCGGCCGGATGGGTGAACACGCCGGTGGCGGTGTCGGGCGTCATGAAACAGCCGACCGAGATGCCGTTGACCTTGCGGGGCGGGAAGGAGGGGGGCACGCCGATGAGCACGCTGCGCCCGCCCTGCATGGCGAGGTAATCCCAGATCGCGGGGGCGCGGATCGACGTCGAGTTCACGATCTCGAGTGCATCGTAGGAATGGTCCGCGCGGTTGCGGAAGCCGTAGACACCGAGCGACCCGGGATCCCGGCTGGTGGCCATGCACATCCAGGCGGGCACCGTGATGGGCGGGATGATGCTCTCGAGCCGACCCCAGGCTCCGAGCTCCATGAGCCGTCGCAGGTTGACCAGCCGCTCGTCGCCGAACAGCAGCTCCGGCGCCGCACAGTCCAGCCCGATCACCAGGATCTTCATTCGTCGCGCCTCAGCTCAACAGCGATTCGCCCTCCATCGCCCCCGCCTTCGGCACGCCAAGCGCGGCCAGGATGGTGGGTGCCATGTCCTCCAGGCCGGCGCGCTCGCCGCGGAACGGCCGGTTCATGAACAGTACGCCCGGCACCAGCGCCGGGTCCACGATGTGATCGCCGCTCCAGCGCTTAACGTTGTCCTCGACCAGACCGGCCGGCACGCCGCCCAGCGCCGTGTCCCAGGACACGCGATAGCCCTCGGCGAAGCCGACCACCAGGTCGGGCGCCTCCGCCGCGTACGGTCCGGCATAGACACGGTCCCGGGTGAACACGTCGCGAACGGCAGCCTGGCCGGTGGCCGGGTCGCGCAGCGCGCGCAGGCCGACGGCGATGCGCTCGGCCAGCGCGGTCGCGTCGCCGGGAGCCACGCTGCCATCCCGCTCGCGCCCGCTCAGGTTCAGGTAGATGCTGCCGAGCCCGAGGGCGTACGCCCGGGTGCCCGGCCAGTCCACGTGGCGCAGGAAGTCGCCCGCCGCAGCGCCCGGCTCGACCCCGGGCGCCAGCTTCAGCAGGCCGTTCGCGTGCAGCCACGAGTTGACGTGCACGCCGCGCCGGAAGCTGCCGAAGCCATGATCGCTGAGCACGATGAAGAGCGTGTCATCGTCGACGTACTCGAGGGCGCGCCCGACGATCGCATCGCAGCGCCGGTAGTGGTCCTCGATCACGTTCGCGTACTCGCTGCCGGTCGGGCCTCCGGCGGCCGGGTGGCCGGCGTCGCGGAATCTCCAGAACATGTGCTGGACGCGGTCGGGCGTGTCGTGGAGGCAGAAGAACAGCCCTTCCCGGAAGCGGTCCAGCTCGTAGAGCATCATGCGCTCGCGCTCGGCCAGCACCTGCTCGCACTGGTCGAGAAAAGCAGCCTCGTCGAAGCGTCCGTTGTTCAGGCCGGTGTGGTCCTCGACCATGCCGGTCGTGTAGAACGTGCCCATCTCGCGCTCCAGCTCGCCGGCATAATCCCAGGGCGAGCTGATCGGAAACATGGGCGAGCGCGGATCGAAGTTGAGCGGCGAAGCGTACAGCTCGAGCGGGTCGGCGGAGCGCAGGTAGAAGCGGACCATGGCGTGGACCGACTGCAGCAGGCCCATGCGGAACTTCACCTTCAGCCAGCCGCTCCAGCCGCCGCGCGGCACGACCAGGGCGCGCGGGTCGCCCTCCGAGCGGATCGTCACGTGGTCGCCGTCGGCGCCCCGCTCCACCCGGATCTCCAGGCGCGCATCATCGCCGCTGCGGGGATGACGGGGTCCGACGAGATAGGTCGTTACCACAGGTACGGGCTCGACCTGCACCACGGTCTCGCTCTCACCGGGGGCAACGTCGGCAGCGGCCGTGTAGAACGTCGATGTGCCGAGTCCGCCGCGCACATCGGGCACGCCCATTCCGGACAGCAGGCGGCCTTTCCCGATCTCCGGCGGATAAGTGCACGGACAGCGCAGGATCACGGAGGGCACGCCCGCCTGGGCGAGCACGTCCCAGACCGTGCGGCCGCGGCGGAGGTTGACGGCCGCCGGCGGCACGAACGCGTTCTTCTGCTCGTACCGGCTCAGGCCCAGGTCGGGGAGGTAGGTCGCAGGATCGCGGCGAATGAAGTCGAAAATGCCATGTCCGCCCGGGTTGACGCCCGTCGCGAACGTGGACCAGGCGACCGGCGTCTGCGCCGGTACCGTGGTCCGGATCCGGCACATGCCGCCGCGCTCGCGAACCGACGCGAGATTCGGCAGCTCGCCGGCCAGCAGCAGCGGCTCGGCAATGGACGGCTCGAGGCCGTCCAGTCCGAGGACGACTACCTTCCGCAACGCGCGGCTCGGTCAGACCTGCGGGGTCAGCGGGAAGCGAAAATTCGGGAGAACGTGCGGGCGGCAGCCTGGATCGTCATTCTCACCAGACCGACGGCACGCCGCCAGACCATGAGCAGAACGCCCGTGATGAGGGCCAGTGCCGATGCCAGCGGCATCATCGTTTCAGGTCCTATGTACATGGCCCGTCCCTCCCGGATCGTTTTTCCCGCGGTGGCTGGACACGGTTCCGCGGGCAGGACACTATAATACAAGAAGCACACCAGAATTCCATGCACCGGGATCGCCGTGCCGGCGCGAAATCCCGGCGCGGGGAGCCGCCGCGGTGGCTCGCCGGGCCAGGCCCCGGGCCGCGGCGGTGCCAGGCCCCGCCACAGGTGTCGGAAGCCAGCCACAGTCGTCCGTGCGCCCGCGCAGTCGCG
>DATHVV010000203.1:0-10799 GCA_035461105.1 Longimicrobiales bacterium
CTGCCCACGGCGGTCGTCCCCCCGCCGCTCCTCGGCACCGACGACGAGTTCACCGAGCTGATGATCCCGGTCGGCCTGGGCGCGGGTATGACGCTCCCGACCGGCCCGCTCAACACCACGCTCTACGCCGTGCCGCAGTTCATCTGGCTGCGCACCAGCTACACGACGCCCGAGACCTCCGAAGACGCGACCGAGACCGCGTTCGGAGCGCGGGCCGGGGTGACGCTCTCGCGCGGCAGCTTCTTCGGCGGCGGCTCCGTGTTCACGACGACGCTCGACGAGTTCGATCCGCGCTTCGTCTTCCAGCTCGGATTCCTCCTGGGCGGCCGCGACGACTGACGTCGATGCGCGGGGCACCGGCACCGGTGCCCCGCTGCCGCACACTCCTGCGCCAGGCGCCTCATGAACCGCACCCTCGTGCCGCTCGCCATCCTGCTCGCTGCCGGTTGCGCCACCGCACCGGTCGCGCCCCCGCCCGCGACGCCTCCCGCCTACGACCTGCTGATCCGCGGCGGCCGCATCCTGGACGGGACCGGCTCGCCCTGGTTCCGGGGCGACATCGCGATCCGCGAGGACCGCATCGCGGCGGTGGGGCTGCTGCCCAGCGCGCGCGCGCGCGACACGATCGACGCGACCGGCCTGATCGTCTCGCCCGGCTGGATCGACATGCTCGGGCACTCCGAGTACCCGCTCCTCGCCGACGGCCGCGCGCTCTCCAAGATCACGCAGGGGATCACGAGCGAGATCACCGGCGAAGTGACCAGCGTCGTACCGATGAACGAACGGACGCTGCGCGAGCTGGGCGAATCGACACGGGCGCGCGTGGACTGGACGGACCTGGATGGCTACTTCGCGCACCTGGAGCGGACGGGCACGGCCATCAACCTGGGCACGTTCGTGACGGTCGGGTCCGTCCGGCGCGCGGTCATGGGCGACGCGAACCGGGCACCGTCCGCGGCCGAGCTGGCGGAGATGCAGCGGCACGTGGCGGCGGCGATGCGGCAGGGGGCGCTCGGGCTCTCGAGCGGGCTGATCTATGCGCCCGCGTCGTACGCGGACACGGAGGAGGTGCTGGCGCTGGCCCGCGTCGCAGCCGAGCACGGCGGCGGCTACGCGTCCCACATCCGCTCCGAAGGCGCGCGCCTGGTGGAGGCGATCGAGGAGGCGATCGCGATCGGGGAGCGGGCCGGCACCTGGGTGCAGATCCACCACCTGAAGGCATCCGGCCGGGCGAACTGGGGGAAGATGCCGCTCGCGGTCGCCGCGATCGAGGCGGCACGCGACCGCGGCGTGGACGTGAGCGCCGACCAGTACCCGTACCGCGCCTCGAGCACCGGCCTCGACAACATCATCCCGGTGTGGGCGCACGCGGGCGGCACCGACTCGCTGGTAGCGCGCCTGCACGACCCGGATGTGCGCGCGCAGCTGCGCGCCGAGATCATGGGACCACGCGACAGCGTCGAGCTGATCGGCGAGTCCGCGGGCGGCCCGACCGGGGTCATGCTCGCGGGGTTCGGCACGGACTCGCTGCGACGCTACAACGGGATGCTGCTCGCCGACGCCGCCACCGAACGCGGCGAGCATCCCATCGACGCCCTCTTCGACCTGCTCGCCGCCGACCGGGCCGCGACGCAGGCGATCTACTTCTCGATGTCCGAGGACGACATCGACTACGCCATGAAGCAGCCGTGGGTATCGGTCGGCATCGATGCGGGCGCGCGCGACACCATCCTGCGCAGCCACCCGCACCCGCGCGCCTTCGGCAGCTTCCCGCGCATCCTCTGCCGTTACGTCCGCGAGCGCGGCGTACTCACGCTGCCGGACGCGATCCGCAAATTCACGGCGCTGCCCGCGGCGCGCGTCGGCCTGGCGGATCGCGGGGTGGTCAAGGCGGGCATGTACGCGGACCTCACGATCTTCGACGAACGCACGGTCTGCGATCGCGCCACGTTCGAGCGGCCCGTGCAGACGTCGGTCGGCATCGCGCATGTGCTGGTGAACGGAATACCGGTCTTGCGGAACGGTGTCGTCACCGGTGCGCAGCCGGGCCGCGGGCTGCGACGGCTGCGACCCTGACGCCGGCGCAGCCGCTCGCGCCGGGCGACGCCGCGCCTCATTCCGCCGGCAGCTCGGCCCGCTGCCGCTCGATGATGCGGGTCGCCCGTGCCGCGTCCGCCAGCGTCGCGCGCAGCTCGGTCCCATCGCGCACGGCCCGCAGCAGGTGGCGCACCTCCGCCTCGTACGCGCTTTCCCGGGCGAGCGGCACGAGGCGCGTGCCGCCGCCAGTGCTGACGCGGAGCGGCTGCCGCTCGTCGTAGCGGAACTCTGCGACCGCCTCGTCGAATACGACCTGATACCGCATCCGGAACCCGAATCCGGGCACCGGGACCCAGCCGCCCTCCAGGCTCAACATCGGTCCTTCGCCCCGGTAATCCCACTGGGCGACGAAGTGCG
Source organism: Longimicrobiales bacterium (assembly GCA_035461105.1). Lineage (GTDB taxonomy): Bacteria > Gemmatimonadota > Gemmatimonadetes > Longimicrobiales > RSA9 > VEPF01. Next base: position 2,455 of record DATHVV010000203.1, read on the forward strand.
CGCGCGTGCCGGCCGGCCGCACTGCGCCCGGCTCGCCGAAGCACCACAGCGCAAAATCGACGTCGTGCACGTGCAGGTCGTAGAGCGGCCCTCCCGAGCGCGCCTCGTCGAGGTAGAATCGCGGAGACCAGGCAGGGGGTTCTCCGATGCGCTCGAAGCGCGCGCTCCGCACGGCGCCGAACGTGCCCAGGCGCACGTGCTCGCGCAGCCACGGCCAGCCCGGCCAGAAGCGCATGCACATGGCCGGCATGCACAGCCGCCCCGCGGCGGCCGCGCGCGCGTCGAGCCGGTGCACCTCGGCCGCGGTGAACGCGACCGGCTTCTCGACCAGCACGTGCTTGCCCGCCGCGAGCGCGCGCTCCGCGATCGCCACGTGGGTGTCCGTGGGCGTGCACACGCTCACCAGCTCGATCCGCGGGTCCGCGAGCAGCGCGTCGAGCGAGTCGTGGATGCGCGCGCCGGGCGGCAGGACGTCGCCCTCGGCCAGCTCGCGCAGGTTCGCATGCGTGTCCGCGCGGGTGCGCGAGCCGCCGAACACCCCCCGGATCTCGCACGGCACCGTGCGCGCCGCCCGCCGGTAACAGGCGGCGTGCGTGCGGCCCATCACGCCGTAGCCGACGATGCCCACGCCGATCATGCGTACTGCCCGCGAACCCGTTCCACCGCGCTCCTGACATCCGCGACCCGGGCTTCGCCGGCCTCGCGCTCGATCACGAGACCGATGGGCCGCCCGGCACTCCGCAGCACGGCGAAGAACGCGTCCCAGTCGACGTCGCCGGCGCCGACGGGAACCTCCCGGCCCCAGCGCTCCGGCTGCCCCGCCCGCACCGCGTCCTTGACGTGCACCTGGACCACGCGTGGCAGCAGCGCGCGCAGCGCCGCGACCGGGTCGTCCATGCCGTAGAGGATCATGTTCGCGGGATCGAAGTTGATGCCCACGCCGGGCAGCTCGTCGAGCAGCGCGGCCAGGGTGGCGGCGTGCTCCTGGCCGGTCTCGAGCGCGACGCCCACGCCTTCGGCCGCGAACAGGTCGCGCAGCACGCTCAGCCGCTCGAGCATCACCGCGCGGCCGGGATCCAGCTCGCCGTGCGGAATGAACCCGGCGTGGAAGGTGACCAGGGCGATGCCGAGCTGCGCCGCGAGTTCGGCATTGCGGTGCGCGGCGGCCCGGTTCTGCGGCCAGGTCTCGTCCGGCACGATGCCGCCGGTGCGGCGGATGCTGTCCAGCGAGTGATAATCCTCGCCGGCCATGGCCATCATCCCGGAGACGATCCCGATCCCGTGCTCCGCGAACGCCGCGCGCACCTGCTCGAGCGGCATGGCGTCGGTGCGCACCGGGTCGAGCGCGAGCTGCACGGCAGTCAGGCCGCACGCGCGGACGAGGTCCGCCAGGTCATGCGCAGCGCGCGGCTGGAGCGACCAGGAGCAGACGGCAGGCCCTGTCATGGTGTCACCTCCTGCGGAAGCGCGGCACGCGCGCGAGCAGCGCGCGCAGCCCGTGCCAGCGCAGAGCGCCGCGCCCGGCAAGCAGCCGCACCGCCCCGAGGGCGCCCTCGCGGCCGAGTCGCGAAAGCGGATAGTAGGCTACCTCGTGCAGCCCGGCGCGGTCGACCAGCACGGCGCGCGACCAGCTCATCTCGCGCAGTCCGTCGTCGCCGTGCACGCGGCCGCTGCCGCTCTCGCCGACGCCGCCGAACGGCAGTCCGGGCACGAGCGCGCCGAGCATGGCGTCGTTGACGGAGAGCATGCCGGCGCGGACGCGCCGCACCAGCGACTCGGCCACGTCGCGCGGCCCCCAGATGCTCGCGCCCAGGCCGAACCGCGATGCGTTCGTGCGCCGGATCGCGTCCTCCGCGTCGCGCACCTTCACGATCGGCAGTACCGGGCCGAACGTCTCCTCCCGCATCACGGTCATGTCGTCGGTCACGTCCACCAGCACGGTGGGTTCATAGAACCTGCCCGGGCCGGGGACCCGCCGGCCACCGGCGAGGACGCGCGCGCCGCGCGCCACGGCGTCGCGCACCTGCGCGTCCACCTTCTCCAGCTGCGCTGTCACGGTCATCGAGCCGACGTCGGCACCGGGGCCGTCGCCCACCCGCAGCGCTCGCGTCTGTTCGAGCACGTGCTCGAGAAAGGCATCGTAGACGGAGTGCTCGACGTAGATGCGCTCGAGCGAGGTGCAGATCTGGCCGGCGTTGTAGAACGACCCGGCCACGGCCGCGCTCGCGGCGCGCTCCAGGTCGGCGCCCGGCAGCACGATCATCGCGTCCTTGCCGCCCAGCTCCAGGCTGACCGGCAGCAGCCGCTCCGCCGCGGCGCGCGCGATGCTGCGCCCGGTCTCGACGCCGCCGGTGAAGGAGAGACGGTCGAGGCCGGCGCCGACCAGGGCGGCGCCCGTGGTACCGTCGCCGGTGGCGACCAGGAAGACATCGGCAGGAAACCCGGCCGCATCCGCGAGCTCGCGCATCAGCAGGGCGCTGAGCGGCGCCGCTTCCGAGGGCTTGAGCACGACGGTGTTGCCCGCGACCAGCGCCGGCAGCACGGCGCGCATGGCGTTCAGCACCGGCCAGTTCCAGGGCGCGATGACGCCCACGACGCCATACGGCTCGCGCAGCTCGTACGCGCGCTTGGTCACCAGCCAGCCGGTCGGGATACGGCGCCTGCCGAGCACGGCGTCGGCGCGCTGCGCGCACCATGCCGCGACCCCTGCCGTCGCGAGCACATCCACGAGCAGGGCCTCCACCGGGAGCTTGCCGGTCTCCGCGCAGCTGGTGTCCGCCACCTCGTCGGCCCGCTCCACGAGCCGGGCCCGCAGCCGCATGAGCAGGCGCGCGCGCTCCGCGAGCGGCCGCGCCGCCCACTCCGGCTGGGCGGCGCGCGCCCGCGCCACCAGGCCGTGGACGGCCGCCGCATCCAGCACGGGCGCGGCGCCGACACGCTCGCCGGTCGCCGGGTTGTTGATGGTCAGCACCTCCAGGCGGCCTCCCCGCTCGAGACACCTCGAACCTCGCGCCGTGGTGCGGCCGCCGCCAGATTGCCGGCAGCGCCCTCTCACCCACTCGGACCATGGCGACGCTCACCGGTGCCCAGATCGTGGTGCGAGCCCTCGAGGACGAGGACGTCCCGCTCGCCTTCGGCATTCCGGGCACCCACAACATCGAGCTCTACGACGCGCTGGCCGGCTCGGCGAAGGTGCGGCCGGTCCTGGTCACCGACGAGCAGTCCGCTTCCTTCATGGCGGACGCGGTCTGGCGCGCGAGCGGCCAGCTCGGATGCGCGAACCTGGTGCCGGGCGCGGGCCTGACCCACGCGCTCTCCGGCATCGCGGAGGCGTTCCTCGACAACGTGCCCATGCTCGTGCTCGCGTGCGGCATCCGGCGCGACACCGGCCACGGCTACCAGCTGCACGATGTCGATCAGCTCGCGATCGCGGCGCCGGTCACGAAGGCGCAATATCGGCCGCTGCACGGCAAGGAGCTGTACGCGACGATCCGCGAGGCGTGCCGCGTCGCCCGCAGCGGCGTGCCCGGCCCGGTCATCGTCGAGGTCCCCGCCGACCTTTACCTGTTCACGCACCGCGTCGTGCTCCGCGATCCCGTGGTGGCGGCCCACCCGCGCGGTGCGCACCAGGCGGAGCTGGAGCGCGCGCTTGCGCTGCTGCGCGAGGCGCGGCGGCCGCTGCTGTACGTCGGGCTCGGCGCCCAGGCGGCCGGCGCCGACCTGGTCCGGCTCGCGGAGCGGCTCGAGGCACCGGTCGCGAGCACGTTCCAGGGCAAGGGGGTCTTTCCGGAGTCGCACCCGCTCTCCCTCTGGCCGGGTCTCGGCCGGGCGGCGCCGCCGTTCGTGCGCGAGGTGGCGAAGCGGTGCGACCTCACGCTCGCGATCGGCTGCCGCTTCTCGGAGGTGGGCACCGGCAGCTACGGGCTCGAGCCGCCCGGGCCGCTGATCCACATCGACATCGATCCGGACGCGATCTCGCGCAACTACCCCGCGGCGGTCGGGCTGGTGGGCGATGCGGGCGCGTTCGTGGCCAGGCTGCTGGAACGGCTGGGGCCGGGCGGCCTGCCGGACAGCGCGCTGCGCGAGCGGATCGCGCGCGGTCACGAGGAGGTGTGGCGGGAGTGGCTCGCCGCGCCTTCCGGGCGGGTCTCGCCGCCCCGCCTGCTGCGCGCCCTGCAGCAGGTGTTCGGCCCCGAGACCATTTTCACGGCGGACAGCGGCAACGGGCTGTTCCTCGGCGTCGAGTGCCTGCGCCTCGACCGGCCCGGCCGGTTCCTCGGTCCGGTGGACTTCTCGTGCATGGGTTACGCCGTGCCTGCGGCCATCGGCGCGCAGCTCGCGTGTCCCGATGCGCCGGTGGTCGCGCTCTGCGGTGATGGCGCGTTCCTGATGACCGGCCTGGAACTGATCACCGCCGCGTCCAGCGCGGCGCCCGTCGCGTTCTTCGTGCTGCGCGATCGCGAGCTGGCTCAGATCGCGCAGTTCCAGCAGGTCGCATTCAACCGCAAGGCGAACAGCGCGGTCGGGGACTACGACGTCGCCAGCCTCGCGGCGGCGGTGGGCGTGGCCGCCCTGCGCATCGACGCTGACGCCCAGATCGACGAAGTGCTCGCCCGTGCCGTGGACGTGACGCGCGCCGGCGACCCGGTGATCGTCGACGTCGCCATCGATTATTCCCGGAAAACGTTCTTCACGCAGGGCGTCGTGAAGACGAACCTGCTGCGCCTGCCCTGGCACGACCGCGTCCGCTTCGTTTCCCGCGCGCTCGCGCGCCGGTGGCGGCCGGACGGCTAGCCGCACGCGCCGGGCGGCTCCCCCCTGCGCCGCCGCACGACCGCGCCGCTCAGCCGTCCAGCACCCGCAGCAGCGTGAGCATCTGTCCGACGTGACGCGTGGTATGCTCGGCCGCGTGGAACAGCAGCCCGCGCACCGTGGCCGGCAGCCCGGCACGACCGACCGCACGGACCTCGTCGAGGGCGGCCGCCGGTGTCGTCTGCAGCTGGGCGAGCGCACCATCGATCGCGGCCAGGGCTGCGCCCGTCAGGACACGCGTTCCCGATCCCGGCGCGGCTTCGGCGCGCAGCGCGTCCAGCTGCGCGGGCGAGAGCGGCTCCCCGCGCGCGTAGGTGAAGAGGCGGTCGAGGCTGCCCGCCACGTGGCGGAGGTGGTAGCCGATCGATGCGGACTGCCCGGGGCGGACCTCCAGCCGGTCGTCCGGCAGCGTCTCGACGCGGCCCAGCTCCTCCCGGGCCTGGAGCAGCGCGTGCGCGATCGGCTGCAGCTCCGACGCGTAGCCGGGCACTGGACCGCGCAGCCACACCTCCGGCTGGCTCATCTCGAATTTCCTTGCGTGGAGGGCACATGCCGCGACATGGTTGAGGGGAAGTGACCCCGCCGCCCGGCCGCAGTCAACCGCGAGGTGTCCCGTGCCGATCACCTTCTCCCTGCTCGAGGATTACGACGCTCCCCCCGCCCGCGTGTATCGTGCGCTGACGGACCTCGACGATGCGGGCGCCTGGATGACCGGACTCGTGCGCATCGAGCGGCTCGACCCGGGTCCGCTCGTGGTCGGATCGCGCTGGCGCGAGACCCGGCGCATGTTCGGCCGTGAGGCGAGCGAGGAGTTCGAGGTCACGCGCCTGGAGCCGCCCGCGCACCTCGCGCTGCGCTGCGATGGCACGAAGGGCGCCAGCGGCTGCGGCGAGTTCCTGTTCGATTTCGAGCTGGAGCCGCAGGCGGGCGGCACGCGCCTCACGCTGCACGGCGAGATCCGCGGCATGGGCGGCATGTGGCAGATGTTCGGCAAGCTGTTCGCCGGTTCCTACCGCAGGGCGGTGCGCAAGGACCTGGCGGCGCTGCGACAGCATCTCGTGAAGGAGATGGTGCCCGCAGCGCCGCTCTGAGCCTCAGCCCTTCAGCACCTGCGCCGGGTCCACGGTCGCGGCCCGCAGTGCCGGTACCAGCGAGGCGACCGCGGCGACCGCGGCGAGCAGCAGGGGCGCGACGAGGAACGTCGCGAAATCCGTGGCACTCACGTTGAAGAGCAGTGCCTGGAGCAGTCGCGTGAGCCCGAGCGCGCCGGCCACGCCCAGCACCAGCCCCACCGCGGCCACGGTGAGCGCCTGGCCCAGCACCATGCCCACCACGCCCGCCGCCCGCGCACCCAGGGCCATGCGGATGCCGATCTCCTGCTGTCGCTCGAGCACCGAGTAGGCGATCACGCCGTACGTGCCGATCGCCGCCAGCGCGAGCGCCACCCCCGCGAAGATGCCGAGCAGCAGCGTCAGGAACCGGGGCTGCGCCATGGACGTGTGGAGGACGTCGGTCATCGGTCGCAGCTGCGCCACCGGCAGCGTGGCGTCGAGCGCGCGTACTTCCGCGGGGATCGCGCGCAGCAGCGCGGTGACGTCGCCGCGGGTGCGTGCCACCACGTGCATGCTGCGGGGTGCGAACCCGAAGAGCGTCGCGCCCTGCTCGTACATGAAGTACAGCTCGGTGCCGGTCTCCGCCTCCAGCCCCGCCTGCTTCACGTCGGCCACGACGCCGACGATGGTGAGCCAGGGCGGGTCGTTGCCGAACGCCGGGCGCACCCGCCGGCCGATCGGGTCCTGGCCCGGATAGAAAACCTGCGCGAGCCGCTCGTTGACCAGCACGACCGGCGCGTTCGCGTCGGCCGGCTCGAGGCCGCGCCCGCGCACGACCTGGGCGCCCATCGTGCCCAGGTAGCCGGCCGTCACGGTCTGATAGAAGTCGACGTTGTGCGGTGGACCCTCGGGCGGACCCGGCACGTTCTCGAACTCGGTGTCGTTCGCGTTCACCTCGCGGCGCGGCGGCAGCCCCTGCATGGCCGCCACGCTGGTCACGCCGGGCAGCGCCTCGAGCCGATCGAACAGCCGTTGGTGGAACGCGGCCTGGTCGGAAGCCTCCGGGTACGCTGCAGCCGGCAGGAACAGCTGGAAGGACACCAGGCCGTCCGGGCGGAACCCGGGATCCACTTCCTGCAGCGCCGCGAAGCTGCGCAGCATCAGGCCGGCTCCCACGACCAGCACCACCGCCAGCGCCAGCTCGGCGGCGACCAGGGCGCGCCGTACCGCGTGACGTCCGCTCCCGGCCGTGGTCCGCTGGCCACCCTCGCGCAGCGCGCCGTTGAGCCGCGCGGGGCGCAGGTGGAAGAGCGGCGCCAGTCCGAACAGCAGCCCGGTACCGACCGCGACGGCCAGCGTGAACAGCAGCACGCGCGGGTCGACTGCGATGTCCGCCGCGCGCGGAATGCTCTCGGGGCTCGTCGCCAGCAGCACTCTGACACCCGCGTGGCCGAGCGCGAGGCCCAGCACGCCGCCCACCAGGGCCAGCACCACGCCCTCGGTCAGGAACTGGCGCAGCAGGCGACCGCGGCCCGCGCCCATCGCGGCGCGCACCGCGATCTCCTTCTGGCGCGTCTCCGCGCGCACCAGCAGCAGGTTGCCCACATTCGCGCACGCGATCAGCAGCACGAACCCGACGGCGCCGAGCAGCAGCAGTGCCGGGCGGACCGAGCCGACCAGGGAATCCTGCAGCCCGGTCAGGAAGAAGGGATGGTGCTCGGGATTCGGCACGTGCTGCGCGGGCATGAGGTTCGCCCAGTTCGCCACCAGCGCGTCCAGCTCCGCGCCCGCCTGAGCCTCGGTGACGCCCGGCTTCAGCCGCCCGATCACGTTCAGGAAGTGGCTGCCGCGATTCTGCCGGTTCGCCGGGTCCAGCTGCACGGGCCGCCACAGCTCCACATCCTCGTCGTCGATGTCGAACCCGCGCGGCATCACGCCCGTGACCCGCGTGCTCACGCCGTTCACCAGGATGTTCTCGCCGACGATTTCGCGCCGGCCCCCGTACGAGCGCTGCCACAGCTCGTAGGAGAGCACCGCCACCGGCTCCGCGTCCGGCATGTCCTCCTCGGCGCTGAACGCGCGGCCCAGCAGCGGCTGCACCCCCAGCGTCGTGAAGAAGTCCGCCGTCACGAACCCGTTCGTCACCCGCTCCGGCGCCTCGCCGCCGCCCACGCTCGTCTGCTGCGTGCGGTAGCCGCCCAGCGAGACGAAGCTGCGGTTCCACTCGCGCAGCTCCATGAACTCGGGCGGCGAGATCCAGAACTTGTCGAAGCCGAGGCCCGGAAATGCCGAGGAGATCGCGACCAGCTGCCCCGGCTCGCGGTACTCGAGCGGGCGCAGCACCACGCCGTTGACGACGCTGAAAACGGCGCTGTTCGCGCCGATGCCGAGGGCGAGCGTGAGCACCGCGACCGCCGCGAAGCCGGGCGTCCGGCGCAGCGAGCGCACCGCGTAGCGGACATCCTGCCACAATTCGGTCAT
>DATHVV010000204.1:0-4241 GCA_035461105.1 Longimicrobiales bacterium
CGTCGCCGCCGGACTCCGCGCCGCCCGCCGCCACGTCAGCACCAGGTCGCGACGCACCTCGTCGAACCACTCCCGCCGCCGCAGCTCCCGCTCCCGCTGCCGCGCCGATGCCAGCACCTCGCCCGGGTCACCGAAGCGCTCAAGCGCCAGCGCGCGCGCCCGTTCCGGCGACTCCCCGCGCGCCACCAGCTCCTCCACCCGCATCGCCAGGTGCGCTTCCAGCTCCTCGCGCAACTCCTGCTCGAGCATCCCCGCGTTGCGCGCGCGCAGCCTGAACTCGCGTCGGTAGCGCATGGCGGCTCAACCGGTCCGGCTCGTCAGCGCCAGGATCGACGTCACCGACTGCGTATACCGCAGCCACGTCGCCGCCTGGGCTCGAAGGTGCCGCCGCCCCTCCGTCGTCAGCCGGTAGAAGCGCGCCCGCCGGTTCGTCTCGGTTACGCCCCACTCCGCCTCCACCAGACCGCGCGCCTCCAGCCGGTGCAGCGCCTGGTACAGTGCGCTGTCATCCACGAAGACCGCCCCGCTCGAGCGCTGCTCCAGCCAGCTCGCGATCGCATAGCCGTGCATCGCCCCCCAGCTCAGCGTCTTCAGCACCAGCAGGTCGAGCGTTCCCTTGAGCAGCGGCAGGTTGTCGGCCATGTCCGTCCCGGGCGGTCGTGATCCAGACGTGAGAACACACCCCGTGTCTTCTGTGGGCACGGGTACGGTGCCGCGCGCTGCCGGGTCCTGTCAAGCATGGCGGGACGGACGGCGACGTGCGCGGCTCGTCAGCCCGGCCGCCGCGACCGCCCGGCTCCCGCAGCGCGGCATCCGCTCAGAGGATGCGGTGCAGCAGGCGGCCGATCCAGAGCTGGAAGCGGGAGTAGGGCGGTGCCAGGGCATGCAGCTCCTCGACATCGGCCACCCAGGTGACGGCACCGGACAGGAGCAGGAAGTCGAGGAATGCCTGCAGCGTCCACGCCCCGGCCACGACCGCGAGCGCCTCGCCGTCGAGCGCCATGCTGCGCACGTCCTTGTTGGGCGAGCCCACCATGAAGTAGGCGACGCTGGACGCCAGCACGTCGCGGGGGAGATCGTCCCAGAGGCCGATCATGGCGAGCGACGGAGCAAGTCGTGCCTGCTGCGCGAGCAGTCCCGAGGCCGCGGGCAGCACGAGCGCCTCGCCTTCGGCTGCGAGCAGCTGCCGTAGCGCGGTGGGGAGCGCGGGCGCGGCCGCGACCTGCGCGAGCAGCGCTCCCGAGATCAGCAGCTGGGTCTTGCGGTGCATGAGGGGCGCCCGCGCCGGGTCCGCCGCGGGAGGGGCGGCCGCGCCATGGAAGCCGTGCAGCACGACGGCGGCTTCCGGGGAGAGCGGGAAGAGCCGCTCGAGGAAGTCGTAGCGACGAAACGTGGCGTCCACCTCGGCGATCCGGGCGGGCACATCATCCATCGCGGCGCGACGCGTATAGAGTCCAATGCGCAGTTCGCCTCCCGCCTCGGCGACCATGGGCCGGAGCTGTTCCTCGACGATCGTGAGTCGCGTCAGCAGCTCATGCATCGCGGCCATTTGGGGGAAGCCGGCACTCGGTGCGTTGGCCGGTGCCGGCGCGACCACGTAGACGCGGCAGCCGCGCAGCGCGGCGCTGACCAGCTGCGCCAGCCACTCGTAGGATCCCCACAGCGAATCGGGCACGTAGACGACCGTGCCGGGGGGGACCAGGTCGTAGAGCAGCATCTGCACGAACGTGGCATCCTTGTCACCCCAGCCGGTGCGGTTGTGCGTCTGGAGCGCGCGCGCGGTCGCGCCCGCGGCCTCGAGCGCGCTGGTGCGGGAGGCATAGTCGAGCGCGTACGGCAGAGGCCGCAGCGGCCGCGGCAGCGCGTCGCCGCGCATGCCGTTCGTCTCCAGCACCTGCCGCGCCATGCGCTTGGCCTCGAGCGCCGCGGGACCCTGCAGGATGACGCCGCGATCCTCCCAGCGTTCCGAGGTATACGCATCACCGACGCCGACGCCCGTGAGAATCACCTCACCGGCGGCCGGATCCGTCTCGGTAATGTCGCGAATCACGAGCTTGCGGTGGTCGCGCATCAAGTTGTCCGCGCCGAACCGGAGCCCCAGCAGGTGATCGGAGCGGAACGTGAAGTCGGACGGGTTGGTCACGTTGACGTGCACCTTCAGCACCCGGGTGATCCACTGCGGCCCGAATGCGGCGGCCTCCGCCTGCAGCCGGCGGGACGCGGCCACCGCAGCGCGCAGGGAGTCCTGCAGTGCGGCGACGGTCTCCTGGATGTCGCGGCCGGGACCACGCAGCCGGTGATCGAGCGGACGCTCCAGCAGGTCGAGCCAGACGCGACTGTCGTTCAGCTCGTAGTAATGCTGGTCCAGCATCATGATGTAGGTGGGGAGCGTACCGGTGTGGTCGTAGCTGCGGACCCGGTCGAGCAGCGCCCGCATATAGCCATGCGCGGTCTGGCTGAACCCGGTGCGATCGATGGCGCCGGAACCGGTGCGGCCCCGGTAGTCGTGGATCCAGAGCACGTGATACGAGGCGGTTTCGTGGATCGTGCGCATCAGCTCGGTCTGGAACTGGCGGGCATTCAGGTAGAGCATGGCGTTGCCGCCCGAGAACTCGCGGCCGAGCGCACGCTCGACGATGGCATCGATCTGGGCCTGCGTCGTGTGCTCCTCCTCGCGCAGCACGAACGCGAGCGGCAGCCAGTGCATGCGGCTGTCGTTGGTGAGCCTCGCCAGGTGATCGCGCAGCAGCTCGAACCCGTTGATCCAGGCGTCGAACACCTGCACCGCGGCCTGCGACTGGGCCGGCCGCAGCTCGGGCGCGAGCTGCGCCCAGGCTTCGAAGCGCGCCCGGGCGCGCGCGATCAGGCCGGCGAGCGTGTCCGGCTGCTTGTAGCGGCCCACGGTCCGGTTGTAGGGGATGAGCACCTCGTCGAGCGCGATCTGGCGGGCGCGCTCCGCGAGCGGACGGCCCAGCGCGGCCGCGGCGTCGCCGGACCCGCCGAGCGCCAGACCGAAAGCGCGCTCCAGGTTGCGGTGGTAATCCTCGATCTCGAGGGCGTACGTGTGCTGTCCCGGCAAGTGTGGCTGCCCGGCGGCCAGCTCCTCCCGCAGCGCCGCCAGTACCGCGCGCGTGTCCTCGATCATGCGCCGCTGGTCGAGCCCGCCGCGCTCCGCGACCCAGAAGATGTTGTGCAGCGAGGTGATCACCCTCATCGTCCGGTGCAGCTCCACGATGGCGGCGTAGGTCGCGCCGTCCGCGATGCGGGGCGGCCGCCGTGACACCCGCGACACCGGCATCGGCACGTCCACCTGGCGCGGCCGGGTACGGCCGGCATGCGGCTGGCCGACCGGGAGCGTGACGCCGAGCGTGGCACCGGGACCGCGCGCCGGCACCCAGTCGACCCGCAGCTCACCGCCGCGCCGGAACCAGCCGCCGCGCGTGGTCGGAACGTTCGCCGAGAGAATGAAGTCGACGCGCTCCTGCGACACGTTCCAGTCCGCGCCGGCGTGCAGGAAGAACGCGGGCGCCCCCAGGTACGCGCGGACGCCCCCGTCCAGGTGCTCGCCCCGCTGCCCGCCGTAAACCTGCGTGCTCGCTCCGAGCAGACCGAACAGCGGGTTCAGCAGGTCCCGGTAGACGCCGATGCCGCCGGTGGGACCCACCTGCACCTCGGCGTCGCGCCGGTCGGCGCCGAAGCCGAGGGTGACGAACGGCTTCCAGCGCGGTGGCTGACCCATGGACTGCACCGGCTCCCACCCGCCCGCGATCGGCGGTGTGAACGGGCCCGGCGTCTCCTGCGCGCGCACACCCGTCGCGGCAAGCCACAGGGCCAGCCCTGCGGTCATGCCGGGCCGGACCCGGCCGGACCTGCCTGCTTTCGCACCCACGGCTCGCTCGACCTGTGTCATGACTTCCACCAGTACCGGCTACGCCTCCGCCGCGGTCCGCAGCAGCAGCTGGCGCAGCCGTCGCGCCACCGGCTGCCAGTCATAGTGCTCGTCGGCCACCTGGCGCAGTGCGTCGCGGTAACGCGCGCTCAGCGCGACCGCCTGCGGCACCACCCGCGCGATGTCGGCCGCGATGTGCTGCGCCGACGGGCGCACCTTCATGAGCTGCGCGTGGCGCGGCTCCAGGACGGCGGCGGCGCGGTCGATCTTCACCTTCATGCCGCCGAAGTACGTGCCGATCGGGAACACGCCGGACGCGAGCGCCTCGAGGAAGACGAGCGGGCCGGACTCG
>DATHVV010000205.1:0-13125 GCA_035461105.1 Longimicrobiales bacterium
GCTGCTCGTGGAGAGCCCGACCGGCCCGTACGTGCTCAGCGTCATCACGAAGCACCAGCAGGACGAGAGCTGGACTGCCGACAACGCCGGTTACGTGCTGCTGCGCCGCGTCTCCTGGGAGGTGTGGCACCACTTCAACCCCGACGATCCGTGGCGCCCCCGGTGGCTGCGCTGAGCTTGCTCGGGCACTGCCTCCGCCTCCATCCGCTCGCCGCGTTTCGGCGGGCTCCCGCAGCGGCGACGCGTTCCGTGATCCGACGTCGTCCGCTCGCCCTCGCCATCGCCTTCGCGCTCCCCCTCGTCCTCGCCGCACCCGCGCAGGCCCAGCACTCGCTCGTGCTGAGCGGCGGCGGCGCGCGCGGGCTCGCGCACGCGGGCGTGCTGCTCGGCATCGAGCGGCTGGGGTACGCCCCCGACGTGGTCGTGGGCACCAGCATGGGCTCGATCATCGGGGCGATGTACGCCTCGGGGTACACGCCGCTGCAGATCTGGGAATCGGTCGCACGCGAGGACTGGAGCCAGCTCTTCGCAGCCGACCCGGTGCTGCTCGGGCCCGAGCGGAAGCCGCGCCGGCCGCTGCTCAGCATGGCGTTCGCGCAGGGCGCGGACCCGGTGCTGGGCGGCTTCATCCCGGAAGCCGGCATCAACCGGCGGCTGACGCACATCTTCTTCGATGCCGGCGTGCGCGCCGGCAACGATTTCGACAGCCTGCCCCGCCCGTTCCGCGCGGTCGCCGCCGATCTCCGCACCGGCGAGTCCGTCGTCATCGGGCGCGGCGACCTGGCGCGCGCGATCCGCGCCAGCATGGCGTTCCCGGGTGTGTTCTCGCCGGTCCGCTGGGGCGAGCTGGTGCTGGTGGACGGCGCGATCGCGGACAATCTGCCGATCGGCGTGGCGCGCGATCTCTCGGGCGCGCCCGTGATCGCGGTGGACGTGGTGCGACCGGCAGGTGAGCTGACCGAGGTATCGGCGCTCCAGATCGGCGTCCGCGCGCTGCGGCTGCTGATGCAGAACGCGCGCGCGGGGCGCGAGGCCCGCGACACCGCCGAGCTGTTCATCGCGCCGCCTATGCCGATCGACTGGTCCGAGGCCGTCTTCCCCCCCGACGCCGGACCCTTCCTGGCCGCCGGCTACGCGGGTGCGCTCGAGCAGCTCGCACCGACGCCGCGCACGGCGCTGCCGCAGCCGCGCCTGCGCGCCGCGCCCGCGCGCCTCGAGTCGGTGGCGGTGGAGGGTGCCGACGAGTGGACCCACTCGCTGGTCCGTCGCAACTTCCGGCGCGCGCTCGGCAGCTACCAGCCGGCGCGCGTGCTCGAGCGCACCGACGCGCTCTACGCTTCCGGCATGTTCCACGGCGTGTGGCCGCGCGTCGAGCACGACTCCGCCACCGGCGCGGAGCGGCTGGTCGTGCGCGTGGAGACGACGCCGCGCGCGACCGCCAGTGGCGCGCTTGGCTGGGACAACGACCGGGGCGGGCGCGGCTGGGTCGCGCTCCGGGCGCGCGCGCGCCTGTTCAGCCCGATGGAGCTGCGCGCGGCCGCGTCCGCCGACCCGCTCCACCGCTGGATCGCGAGCAGCGCCAACTTCTACTCGGCCGTGCTGCCGCCCTGGACCCTGTCGGCCGGCGGCCACATGGGCGAAACCCGCGTCCGCCTCTTCGACGGCGAGGACATCGCCGACCGACCGCGCATCCGCCGTACCGGCGCCTGGGCCGGCGCGGAGCGGCGCGACCTCGATCTGCAGCGCGCGATCACGCTGCTGCTGCGCGCGGACGACATCGATGCCGAAGCGGGTCCGGGCGGCGCCTCCTTCGGCGCGCTGCTGCGTATCTCGGCACTGCCGGCGGTGGACCCGCTGATCGGCGGCGACCGCGAGCTGGAATTCGAGGCGCGCGCCGGCGCGGTCGCGTACTCGCGGCTGCACGCCGCCGGCGACATGCGCCTGCATGCCGGCGCGTGGCGCTTCGCGCTGGTCGCCGACGGCGCTTACGGCGATGGCGACCTGCCGCTGGACGTTATCCCGTTCGTGGGCGGCCCGCGCGGCGCACCCTGGCTGCGCTACGGCGAGTTGCGCGGTGCGACGCGGGCATTCGGCGGCATCGACGTCGCCCACCCCTTCCTGGTCTCCGGCCACGTGCGCCTGCGCCTGCGCACGGGCGCCGCCGCCCGGGACCTGGCCGCGCTCGCGGACACGCGCTGGACCTACGGCGCGGAGCTGGCCACGGTCTGGACGACGGCGCTCGGACCCGTGACGGCCGGCGGCGCCGTCGGGCGGGACGAGCGGTGGCGGGTGCAGGTCGGGATTGGCGCTGACTGGTAGGACGGATTTACGGCGGGTGGGGGTGGGGGTGGGCGTGGGGGTGGGGGAACGGCGGGGGGGCGGCGGGTGGGGGAACTGCCGGGGGGCTCCTAGCTCTGGGCGGGGAGGGTTATGCCCAGCTCGGAGAGGATGGCCTGGTAGCGGGCGTCGGCGTGCAGCGGCGCCAGCAGCGGGTGTACCAGGATGGAGAGGAAGTTCGGGTCGGCGTGGCGGTCCCAGGCGCGCTGGAGCGCGGCCAGGGCGCCGTCACGGTCGCCGAGCGCGGCGAGCCAGAGCGCTACCGGGCTGCCGATGCGCGGCTCCAGCTGGAGCACCGCCCGGCGCGCCTCGCCGCGGCGCGAGGCATCCGCGATGCCCGCGGCGACGCTGGCGAAGAGCGCGCCCAGCTCCGGGTCGCCGCTGCCGTATTTCTCGAGCGCGCGCCGCATCTCGGGCAGGCGGCCCGCCAGTACGGCGGTGAGCGCCAGGTTCATGTGTCCCGGGCGGAAGTCGGGGAACAGGCTCACCTCGGTGAGCAGCGCGGCCAGCGCCGCCTCGTAGTCGCCGCTCACCACCTGCAGGTAGGCGCTCGTGTTCATGGCCGCGGGCGAGAGCGGGTCCAGCTTGAGCGCCTCGGCACTCGCGCTGCGCGCCTCTTCCATGCGCCCGAGCAGCATGAGCGCCTCCGCATAGCCCTGGTGCGCGGTCGCGTAGCTCGGCTTGAACTGGAGCGCGCGCTCGTAGGAGTGCAGCGAGGCGGCCGGCGCCCAGTCGTAGTTCTGCACCAGCTGCCCGACCGCGGCGTGCGCCTCGGCGAGCGTCGCATCCAGCGCGATCGCGGTGCTGGCCGCGGTCATTCCCTTCGTGAACGCCTCCACCACGTCGAACTCGCCGGCACCCGGCAGCGCCGCGTAGGTCATCGCCAGCCCGGCGAACGCGAGCGCGAACTCCGGGTCGGCCTCGGTGGCGCGCGTGAAGTAGCCGAGCGCATCGCGCAGCGACGCGTCGCTGCGCTCGTTGAACCGATCCATGCCGCGCGTGTAGAGCTGCGCCGCCATGGTGTTGCTGGTGCCGCTGCCCGCCGTCGCGGTCGCGCCCGAGAGCTGCAGGGCGCTTACCAGGTCGTGCGCGATCCGCTCCTGCACCTGGTAGGCGTCCGCCTCGGCCACCACGTAGCTGGGCGGCGACCAGAGCACGCGCCCGGTGCGGCCGTCGACCAGCTCGATCCCGATCACATACCGCTCGCCGTCGCGCCGCACCGTGCCCGAGAGCAGCGCCTGCACGCGCAGCTGGCGCGCGATCTCCGGGATCGGCTCGTCGCTCGCGCGGAACCGGAACGACGACGTCCGCGCGATCACCTCCAGCTGGCCCTCCCGGGAGAGCCGTCGGATCAGCTCCTCGGTGAGCGCGTCCGCATACGACGTCTCCGCGTCCGCCGCGGCCAGCGGCAGCACCGCGAGCGCCCGCACGTCCGCCACCGCGCCCGGCGTCTCGCGCGCCACGATCCCGCCGTTCATGACCGAGACCGCCGCGATCGAGATCAGCGCGACCAGCATGCCGAGGCCGAACATCCCCGTCGCGCGCGCCGACAGCACCCGCTGCCCGGCACCGCTCACGGCGGCCTCCGCCGCGTCGGCCGTGCGCACGATGCCCTGACGTGTGATGTCGTAGAACCAGGAGAGCATGAGCGCGATCGGGAATCCGCCGATCGCCAGCACCGCCACCACCCGGCCGGGCGTCTCGCCGTAGCCGAACAGCTCGGTCACGCCCGTGACCGCCTCGATGAGGCCCCAGGCCGCGACCAGGTACACGCCGCCCACGCGAAATACGTGGCGCCGCTTCAGCTCCTCGATGAAGGTGTGGAGGGTCACGCTCGTTGCCCCACTGCCGGCCCGCGGCGGAACGCCGCGGATCCCGCATCTATCTTGAAGCCGCGCCCGCACATAAACAAGCTCGCCGGCGCGGATCTGACGGATCCCGGGACGACGCCCCGCCGCGCCCGTCGTCGTCTACATGTTGGACACGCCAGCCCCCCGTTCGGTTGGCCCCCCCGCCCGTTCTTTCGTCCACCCCACCCACGCCCAAGCGAAAGGGGCGGACGGCCCGAGCCGCCCACCCCTTACCCGCTTTTCCCCTATCCCTATCCCTATCCCTCTTCCCTCTCAGAACTGCTCCGCCTCCGTCGACCCGCACAGCGCCGATGTCGACGTCAGCCCGCCGGTCACCGCCATCAGCACCTTGTCGAAGTAGCCCGCGCCGACCTCGCGCTGGTGCTTCGTGGCCGTATACCCATCCGCCTCGGCGGCGAACTCCTCGTTCTGCAGCGCCACGTAGGCGGGCATGCCCTGCGCGCGGTAGGCGCGCGCCAGCTCGAACGTGCGCAGGTTGTTGAGGTGCCAGCCGGCCAGCGTGATGAACTGGAAGCGGTAGCCCATCGCGCCCAGCTCGCGCTGGAACTTCGCGATCGTGTTCGCGTCCAGGTGCTTCGACCAGTTGAACGAGGGCGAGCAGTTGTAGG
The DNA here is from genome assembly GCA_035461105.1 of Longimicrobiales bacterium. Classification (GTDB taxonomy): domain Bacteria; phylum Gemmatimonadota; class Gemmatimonadetes; order Longimicrobiales; family RSA9; genus VEPF01. The sequence continues at coordinate 4,817 of DATHVV010000205.1, forward strand.
CGAGCAGCTTGCCGGGATGCTCGGCGTGCACCGCCTCGGCGAATTCCTTCGCCTCGCCCAGGTCCGGGTGGCTGGTCTCGCACCAGAGCACGTCCGCATAGGGCGCGTAGGAGAGCGCCCGCGCGATCGCGGACGCGGTGCCGCCGCTCACGCGGAAGTAGCCCTCGGCGGTCCGCTCTCCGGTGATGAACGGGTGATCGCGCTCGTCGATGTCGCTGGTGAGCAATGTCGCGGAGTCGGCATCGGTGCGCGCGACCACCACGGTCGGGACGTCGCATACATCCGCGGCGAGCCGCGCTGCAACCAGGGTGCGCACGAACTGCGACGTGGGCACCAGCACCTTGCCGCCCAGGTGGCCGCACTTCTTCTCGGACGCGAGCTGGTCCTCGAAGTGGACGCCGGCGGCGCCCGCGGCGACCATGCTTTTCATCAGCTCGAAGCCGTGCAGCGGTCCGCCGAAGCCCGCCTCCGCGTCGGCCACGATCGGTACCAGCCACTGCCTCCCGCCCCGGCCCTCGCTCCACTCGATCTGGTCGGCGCGCAGCAGCGCGTTGTTGAGTCGCTGCACCAGCGCCGGCACGCTGTTCGAGGGGTACAGGCTCTGGTCCGGGTAGGTCTGCCCGGACAGGTTCGCGTCGCCGGCCACCTGCCAGCCGCTCAGGTAGATCGCATCCAGCCCGGCCTTCACCATCTGCACCGCCTGCGCCCCCGTGAGCGCGCCGAACGTGCGGACGTACTCGCGCGCGTTCAGCAGTTCCCACAGTCGTTCGGCGGTGAGCCGCGCGATCGTGTGCTCGATCCGCACCGAGCCGCGCAGCCCGATCACCTCGGCGGCGCCGTACGGGCGCTCGATGCCCAGCCAGCGGGCGTCCTCGCGCCACTGCGCTGCGAGTCGCGCCTCATCGGTGGAGCGCGCGGCCGCCGCGGCCTCGGCAGGCGACGTCCGCGCCGCTGACGCCCGGCCGCGAGAACCGGCCGGCGAGCTCGCCGCTCGCCTGGCGTGTCCCGGACGCATTCCGTTGCCGCGCCCGTCCCCGTCGTTCTCGCTCATGGCGTACCTCCCTTGATCAGGCGCTCGTAGCCGGGGATGGTGAGGAAAGGTGTGAACTCGTCGGAGAGGACCAGCTCGTCGAGCAGCTCGGCGGCCTCGGCCGCGCGCGTGCCCCAGGTGCCCTCGGCCTGGACCGCCTCCAGCTGCTCCTCGCGGATGCAGCGGTAGAGCTGGGCGTTGAACCGGGTGCCGTCTTCCAGGCCGCGCTCGTGTCGCCGCCACTGCCAGAGCTGGGCGCGCGAGATCTCGGCGGTCGCGGCATCCTCCATCAGGTTGTAGATCGCGACCGCGCCCGTGCCCTCCAGCCAGGCGGTCAGGTAGCGCAGCGCGACGCCCACGTTCTGGGCCACGCCGGCGTGCGTGATCGCGCCGCCCGCGATCTGCGGGTCGAGCAGCTGGGCCGTGCCGACCTTCACGTCGGCGCGGCGCTGATCCTTCTGGTGCGGACGCTTGCCCAGCACGCGATCGAAGATCTCGGCCGCGACCGGTACCAGGTCGGGGTGCGCTACCCAGGTGCCGTCGAAGCCCTTCGCGCTCTCGCGCTCCTTGTCCTCGCGCACTTTCGCGAGCGCCCGCTCGTTCACCTCGGCGTCCTTGCGGCTCGGGATGAACGCGGCCATCCCGCCGATCGCGTGCGCGCCGCGCCGGTGGCACGTCTTCACCAGCAGGTCGGTGTAGGCCGACATGAACGGCACCGCCATGGTGACCTGGCCGCGGTCCGGCAGCACCATGTCGTCGCGATCCCGGAACTTCTTGATGAAGCTGAAGATGTAGTCCCAGCGTCCCGCGTTCAGGCCGGCCGAATGGTCGCGCAGCTCGTACAGGATCTCGTCCATCTCGAACGCGGCCAGGATCGTCTCGATCAGCACCGTCGCCCGGATCGTGCCCGGCGGGATCCCGAGCGCGTCCTGCGCGAGCACGAACGCGTCGTTCCACAGCCGGGCCTCCAGGTGGTTTTCCAGCTTCGGCAGGTAGAAGTACGGGCCGCTGCCGCGCTCCAGCAGCTCGCGCGCGTTGTGGTAGAAGTAGAGGCCGAAATCGAACAGGCTCGCCGAGATCGGCTCCCCGTCCACCTCGACGTGCCGCTCCTCCAGGTGCCAGCCGCGCGGCCGGACGACCAGCGTCGCCAGCCGCTCCCCCAGCCGGTACTGCTTTCCATCCGGACCGTCGAACGCGAGCGTCCGCCGCACCGCGTCCTTCAGGTGCGCCTGCCCGCCCACCACGTTCGCCCAGGTCGGCGAGAGCGAGTCCTCGAAATCCGCCATGAACACGCTCGCGCCGGAGTTGAGCGCGTTGATCATCATCTTCCGGTCGACCGGGCCGGTGATCTCCACCCGCCGGTCCTCCAGGTCCGCCGGCGCCGGCGCCACCGACCAGTCCCCCGCGCGCACCGCAGCCGTCGCCGCAAGGAAGTCCGGGCGCTCGCCCCCGTCCAATCGGACCTGCCGGGCCCCCCGGGCCGAGAGCAGCGCCCGCCGGCGGGCGCCCAGCTCCCGCTGCAGCCCAGCCACGAACTGCAGCGCGCCAGTCGTGAGCACCCGCTCGACCTCGGCCGTGCGCGCGCCCGTGACCGCGATCTGGCTCAGCGTCGTACCGCTGCTCACACCGCACTCTCCGGGAACGGAAAAAAACGCCCCTGCCGGGGGGTTTATAGCCGACAGGGGGGAGCAGGACACGTGCCACCCGCGGCGGCCGGACGGACCGCCATCGGCTATTCCCCCGAGGTGGGACGAAAACACTGGTGGCGGCTGTGAACGGCAGTTATCTATGGGGGCACTCCCGGGCCCACCCTCGGCCGCAGTCCCGGACCCGGCCAATCCAAACATGTGCTGAAGTCGCAACACCCGCCGCGCGAGCGTGGGGCGGGGCTGGCTGTTCACCGCATACGGTGAGGTCGAATGGCGGCTACGCAGGTCCCTGCCGGCGGGCTGGACGCGCTCTCCGCAGAGCGCCTCCGCACCCTCGTACAGGTCTCGCAGCAGTTCAACGGCACTCTCGACGTCAGCGCGCTGCTCCCCAGGATCCTCGACCTGACGCTGCAGGTGGTGGATGCCGAGACCGGTTCGCTCTGGCTGCTCGAGGGCGAGCGCGTGCGCTGCACCCTGGCGCGGGGCGCGCTGGCCGGCGCGCTGACCGGCGCCGAGCTCGCGCTGGACGAGGGGATCGTCGGGCTGGTCGCGCGCACCCGCGAGGCCGTGCTCGTGACCGATGCCCGGGAGGAGACCCGGCTCGCCGAGCTGGCCGGCACCACGCTCGACATCCGCTCCGTGATCACCGTGCCGCTGCTCGCCCAGGGTGAGTGCCTCGGCGTGCTGCAGCTGATCAACGAGGCGGGCGGCGACGACGAGTTCGACGAGGCCGACGTCGCCTTCGTCCTCGCGCTCGCCGACGATGCCGCCGCCGCGCTCCGCAACGCCCGCCTGCTCGAGGCCGAGCGTCGCGCCCGCGACCTGCGCTCGCTGCTCGAGGTGAGCCACGAGATCACCTCCAGCTTCCAGCTCGAGCGCGTGCTCATCTCGGTCGTGAACCTGGCCGGCCGTGCCGTGCCGTTCGACCGCGCCGCGATCGCGCTCTGGGATGATGGCGTGCTGCGGGTGCGTGCCATCTCCGGCGAGGAGAGCGTCGACGAGAAGGCCGTGGCGGTGCGCGACCTCGCCTCGTTCCTGCTCTGGGGTGCCGAGAAGCGCGAGGCGCTCTACCTGCCGGATCTCTCGGACGCAACCGAGCCCGCCGCCCAGCAGGCGCGTCGCAGCTACGCGCATTTCCTCGACGGGCAGGGCGTGCAGGCGCTGCTGCTGCTGCCGATCCGCGACGGCGAAGGCGACATGGGCGTGCTCTACTTCGAGTCGCGGCGCACGCACTTCCTCGAGCGCTGGAACCGGGAAGCGGCGCAGCTGCTCACCGACCAGGCCGCGCTCGCCATCCGCAACGCCCAGCTGTACGCGAACGTGCCGTTCATCTCCTGGCTCGAGCCGATCGCCGAAAAGCGACGCGCGCTCGCGGCGCTGCCGGCCTCGAGCTGGCTCCGCTACGGCGGGCTCGCGCTCGCGATCGTGCTCGCGCTCGTATTCATCAAGCTGCCCATGCGCGTGGCCGCCGAGGACGCCGTGGTCCGCTCCGCCGTGCAGCGGGCCGCGCGCGCCGGCGCCGGCGGCGTGCTCGAGGAGGTCTGGGTACGCGACGGCGAGCAGGTCGCGGCCGGCCAGCCGATCGCGCGCCTGCGCAACACCGAGCTCGCCTCGCGCATCAACGAGGCGGAAGCGGAGCTGCGTCTGGCCGAGCGGGCGCTCATGAGCGCGGAGGCGCGCGGCGACCTGGCCGCGGCGACGAACGCGCGCGTGCTCCGTGCCCAGCTCGAGGAGTCGGTGTCGCTGCTGCGGCTCGAGGGCGCGCTCACGCAGGTGCTCGCGCCCGAGGCCGGCGTGGTGCTGACGCCGCGCCTGGATGAGCGCGTCGGCAGCTGGCACGACGCCGGCGAGGCGGTCGCGTGGATCGGTCGCGTCGATGAAGCGGAGCTCGAGCTGAAGGTGCAACAGCGCGACGTCGGCGTGATCGCGGTGAACGACCGCGTAAGGCTGCGCGTGAGCGCGCACCCCGGACGTCGCCTCCAGGGCAACGTCACCGCGATCGCGCCGCTCGCCCAGCCCGGCACCGAAGGACCGCTCTTCACCGTGCGTGCCCGCGTCGACAACGCCGGGGGGCTGCTGCGCCCCGGCATGGAGGCGCGCGCCCGCGTGCTCACGCAGCCACAGCCGCTCGGCGAGTTGATCTTCCGCCGGCCGTGGCGCTGGATCCGGATGCACCTATGGCTCTAGTCGGAGGCCCCATGCGCGCGCCCTGGATACTCGTCCTGTTCCTGCCGCTCGCCGGCTGCGGTGCCGAGGTCGACGCCGGCGACGCCCCGGTCTTCCAGCGGCTCGCGGCCCAGCCGCCGCCCGGCCCGGCCGTGCTCGTCGGCGAGAGCGCGGAGGTCGGCGCCCCGGCGCCGGCCGCGGAGCCCGGTATCTCGGCGCTGCTCTACTCCGACCTCGACACCGAGGTCGCCCCCCGCATCGACGGGGTCGTGAAGGCCGTCTACGTGGACCTGGGCGACGCCGTACGCGCCGGGCAGCTGCTTGCGCTCCTCGATGATGGCCGCGAGACCGCCCGCGTCACCTCGGCCCGCGCCGCGCTCGAGCTCGCGCGCACCGAGCACGAGCGCGCCCTCGCGCTGAGCGAGCGCGACCTGATCCCGCGCGCCGAGTACGAGACCATGCAGTACCGGCTGCGCGCCGCCGAGGCGGCGTTGCGCGAGGCGGAGGTCGAGCTCGGCTACACCCGCATCACGGCACCGTTCGCCGGTGTCGTCACCCGCCGTCTGACCGGTGTCGGCCGCACCGCCCCGGAGATGGAGCCGCTCTTCCGCGTGACCGCGCTGCGGCCGCTGCGGCTGCTGCTCCGCCTCCCGGAATCGCAGGCCTACTCCGTACCCGTCGGCACCACGCTCCGCCTGGCCGGCACCGACGGCGTCCAGGCCGAAGGCCGCGTCGCCCGGATTTCGCCGGCCGTCGATCCCGGCAGCGGCACCGCCGAGCTGCTCGTCCTCGTGCCGCAGCCCGGCTCGCTGCGTCCCGGGTCCGAGGTGCTCGTGCGCATGCCGACGATCGCGAGCGCGGCACGTCGGTGATCGAGCATCCCCGGGTCCGCCCCAACCTGCGCTACATCCGGCAGGAGAAGGACGGCAAGGCGATCTACGTGGTGAAGGACCCGGTGACGCTGAAGTACTTCCGGTTCGGCCAGGTCGAGGCCTGGCTGATGCAGCACCTGGACGGCACCCGCTCGGCCGAGGACGTCGCGGCCCTGTTGAAGGCCGAGGTCGGCGTCAATGCCAAGACCTCATCGATCGAGACGTTCGCTCGCCGCCTGCGCGAGATGGGCCTGGCCGAGCGCGGCCGCAACGAACGCAGCGCGATGCTGATGGAGCAGATCCGCCGCCAGCGCAAGGTGCGACTGCAGAACAGCAACAACACGATCACGCGCATGCGCTTCTCCTTCGGCGATCCGGACCAGCTGCTCGGACGGATGACCGCGGCCATGCCGTTCTTCTGGACCCCGGCGTTCGTCTGGCTCTCGGGCGGGCTGTTCCTCGCCTACGGTCTGCTGCTCGCGCTGAACTGGGCGCCGTTCACCGTCGGCCTCGCCCAGCTCTACGACCCCTCGACCTATACGGTCACGTTCTTTCTGTCGATGTACCTGCTGAGCGTCGGCATCTTCATGGTGCACGAGTTCGGTCACGGCCTCACCTGCAAGCGGTTCGGGGGCGAGGTGCACGAGATGGGCGCGATGCTGCTCTACTTCTCGCCCGCCTTCTTCTGCAACGTGAATGACGCCTGGACGTTCGAGAAGCGCGCGCACCGCCTGTGGGTCACGTTCGCCGGCGGCTGGATCCAGCTCTGTCTCGCCGCCATCGCCGCCATGGTCTGGATCACGACCGAGCCCGGCACCGCGATCCACCAGGCGGCGTTCATTACCACGCTGATCGGGGGCGGCTTCTCAGTCCTGATCAACTACAATCCGCTCATTCCGCTCGACGGCTATTACGCGCTGGTGGACTGGCTCGACATCCCCAACCTGCGGCACCGCGCGTTCGGGTATCTCGGCGCTGCGCTGAAGAAGAGCGTGCTCCGCCTCGACGTCGCCCTCCCGCCCGCGACGCCCCGCGAGCGCCGCATCTTCCTGACCTACGGGATCGCCGCCACGCTCTACATCCTGCTGATCCTGACCGTGATCCTGAAGTTCGTCGGCGGACTGCTGGTCGGCTGGTTCGGCGGCTGGGGCTGGTTCTTCGTGGCGCTGCTGGTCTTCCGTATTCTCGGTAAGCTGCGCGGCCCCACGCTCTCCCTGGCGCGCGTCTGGGCGGCCGAGAAGCTCCCGCGCGGCCGGCGCGCGCGCTTCGCGGTGGGCGCCGCCGGGACGCTGCTGCTCGTCGGGCTGCTCTCGGCGTTCCTGCCCTGGACGATTCGGGTAACTGCGGTCGCGACCGTCGAACCCACCGTCCGGTCCTGGCTGCACGCAGCGGAGCCCGCGCGCCTGTACGAGGTGCGTGCTGCCGAGGGCCAGCTGCTGCTCCCGGGCGATACCGTGCTGGTGCTGCGGGCTCCCGACCTCGAGCTGGCGTGGTACGAGGCCGGTGCTGCGGTGCGGCGCCTGGCGGGTGAGCGGGCGGCTGCACTGGCGAGTGGTGACGCGGCCGCCGCACGCACGCTGGGGCTCGCCCAGGAGGCCGCCCGCGCCCGGCATCAGGCACTCGAGACCCGCCGTAATGCCCTGGTGCTGCGCGCGCCGTTCGAGGCGCGCCTCGCAACCCCGCACCTCGAGGAAGCGATCGGCGCCGAGTTCACCACCAGCGACACGATCGCGGAGCTCTGGGGCACCGGCGCGCTGCGCGCGCGTCTCGCACTCGCCCAGCGTGATGGCGGCGACGTCGCCCCGGGTACACCCGTCGGCATCCGCTTCCCGGCGTTCCCGAACTGGACCTGGCGCGCCCGCGTGGCGCATGTCTCGCCTGCCGAGCAGCAGGGCGAGCTGGTCGCGCTCGCCGCCATCGCCGAGCCGGAGGGGACGCCGGCGCTCATGGCCGGCATGACCGGCCGGGCGCGCCTGGCCGTCAACCGGACATCCGTGGCCGGCGCCCTCGGGCGTGCCGCCCTGCGTCTCGTTCGCCTGGAGCTGCTGCCATGACCAGAGACACCGCCATGGCGCTCGCGCTGCCCCGGCTCTTCTTCCTGCGCGACGCGGACGAGGAAACCCGCGCCAGCTTCGCCGCACTCACCGTCTGCCGCGAGTATCCGCGCAACAACATCCTGTTCAATCACGGCGACCCGAGCCACACGCTCTACATCGTGGTGCACGGTCGCGTGAAGGTCTCGCTCATCAACGAGGAGGGTCGCGAGGTCGTGCTCGCGATGTCCGGCCCGGCCGGGATGTGCGGCCTGGTCGCGATGCTGGATGACGGCCCGTATACGGGCACTGCCATGACCCTGGAGCCGACCATCGCCGCGCTCATCCCGCGCGACCGGTTCATGGCCTGGCTGCGCGACCGGCCGCAGCTTCACCGCCAGCTCGTCCTCGAGCTCGCCAACATGCTGCGCCAGGCCTACGAGAAGGTCGGCGAGCAGGCGCTGCTGCCGGTCAAGCGTCGCCTCCTCGCCGTGCTCATCGAGATCGCCCGGGAAGAGGGGCAGGCCCGCGGCCAGGAGATCGTCTTCACCCGGCCCAC
>DATHVV010000206.1:0-1608 GCA_035461105.1 Longimicrobiales bacterium
CCAATCCCCGCTTCATCGTGACCTCACCGCGGGCGTGATCGACGGCCGGACCTTGTACGAGCGGGTCTACTGCGCCCGCGGCGAGATGGAAAACCGGATCAAGGAGCAGCAGCTCGATCTGTTCGCCGATCGCACGTCGGCGGCCACCATGCGCGCCAACCAGCTCCGCCTGTGGTTCGCGTCGTTCGCCTACGTGCTGCTCGAGGCCTTGCGCCGCATCGGCCTGCGCCACACGCAGTTCCAGGACGCCGCCTGCGGCACGATCCGGCTCAAGCTGCTCAAGCTCGGCGCAAAGGTCACGGTCTCGGTGCGCCGGATCAAGGTCGCGATCGCTTCGGCCTGCCCCTATCGCACCGAGTTCGCGCTCGCCCATCTGCGCCTTGCGCCCTCGACCGGCCCGCCGCGCCCCCGCGCCGCGGCATGAGCCGATCCCTGGCCCCGCCGACCCACTCCTTGTGTCCGGCGGCGCTCAACCATGCCCGCCAACCACTCGCGCCGGCGCTCGCCACCTGCCGGGCGCGTTACTGGTCGTCCTCACGCCGCAAATGCTGCCTCTCACCCCGCACCTGAGCCCGACCGTCGCACCCATTGCACCCCCAGCGACCTCACGCTGTACCCGGCCGGGAGCAATGCGGGCTAGCCAGACCTATGTCTTTTTTCCGAAACGTCAAGCTGTGGAAGTTAAGCAGTAGTTACCTCGAGTGCGCCACCAAGTCTCTGTCTTACTCCGGCAGGGCAATCCAGCTCGCGCGCTCGTAGTCGAAGTACTCGACGACTCGCGTGCCATCGTAGTGGTACTGCAGATGACTGGCCTGCACGGGGATCCCAACTGCGGGCGGCCGGAAAGCGCCGACGCACCGACCGCCGCGATGGCGGACACTCGGATACACGATGCCGTTGCTGACCTGCTCGCGCAGCCGCGCACCGCATCGCTGGCTGGCGGCATAGCTGTCCGGATCGAGCAGGAGCGCCTGTTCCGGCGGCGGCAGCGTCCGGACGTCGTGCATGCGGGTCTCGATCCGGCCTACCAGCACGCGCATGTCCTCGTGGCGAGGTCCGTCCGCGCTGTCCGCGGCGATCCGGGCGAAGTGCCAGGCCGTCTCACGCAGTGCAGTCTCGAACTCCCGGCCGGCGTAGTAGACACCGTAGGTGCCGTCGCTGAAGCGCGATCCGCGCGGGTTGAGGTGCGTGAAGGCCGCCATCACGTAACTCGCCCCGGGACCGCTGACGCGCTCGTCGGGCGGCACCAGATGGATCTCGCCGACGTCGTTGCGGATCCGCGGGTTGACCAGCATCTCCGCCGCGATCAGGGCCTCCCACACCGCCGGATCCGATGACACGCGCTCGAACAGCGGCACCGGCGGATACCGGGAGGCAATGATGCGGGTCGCCTGTGTCCAGCGTAGCTGTCGTAGGCCCGGCTCAGGACCAGGGGGCCCGGGCGGCATCGAGGTAGCGCCGCACGTCCGCGAGGTCGGTCACGTCACCCGCCGCCATGCGCTCGAGCGGGGTCTGGTCGCCGAAGTGACGGTTCGGCCGCCGCACCCACGCGTCCGCCTGCGCGCTGTCGGAGTATAGGATCTGCAGCGCCTTGTAGATGCCCGCGAC
>DATHVV010000207.1:0-8833 GCA_035461105.1 Longimicrobiales bacterium
GGTGCTGCTCGACCGCACCGAGTCCGGGCGGGCGCTGCGCAACTCGCCGCTGGCGGCGTGGCTGGCGCCGGGATCCCCATTCCGCGCCGGGTTGCTCGAGTCGCTGCAGCGGGGGAGCGGCCGCGACGCGGGGAGGCGGGATGCGCTCCCGCGCACCGCCGGCTGCGGCGCCGGGGCCGGCCTGCGCCGACTCGCCGTGAACCTCACCAGCGATCCCGATTTCGCGACCAAGCACCTGTTCGTGACCTGAGATGAGCGACATACCGCAGGTTCGGAAGGGACAGACCGACGTGAAGCTCGACCGCGCGCAGTTCCGCGCCCGCTTCCGGGAGCGGTTCTACGACGCCGCGTACGATGATTCGGAGCACGCGATCGCGGCGCTGGAGGAGATCGCATGGCGGACGTACGACGAGTACCACAAGAGCCCGCGCACGCGCCGGGCGGGTCCCGGCTTCGCGGATCCGGACCACGAGCTGCCCATCGAGTGGCTGGCGGCGCGCGACCGCATCCTGGAGGCCGAGCAGCGCCAGCGCGGCGCGACCCGGGCACGCGTGCTCGTGGTCTGTGCTTCGCCGCGCAGCGACCAGACCTGTTCCGGGGAGATGTCGAAGAGCTTCCGCCTCGCGCGGATCGCCGCGGACGAGCTGGAGCGCGCGGACGCGGACGTCGATTTCCTCGACCTGAGCCGGCTCACGGCGGAGTACGGGCGCGTGATCCATCCCTGCAAGTCCTGCGTGTCGACCGCGATGCCGCTCTGTCACTGGCCGTGCTCGTGCTACCCGAATCATGCGATCGGCCAGGTCAACGACTGGATGAACGACATCTATCCGCGCTGGGTCGAGGCGCACGGCGTGCTGATCGTCTCGCCGGTGCAGTGGTACCAGGCGCCGAGCACGCTCAAGCTGATGATGGACCGGCTGGTGTGCGCGGATGGCGGCAACCCGGATCCCACCAGCACGCACGGCAAGACGCCGGCGGAGGCGAAAGCGCTGGAGCTGCAGGGGTGGCACTACCCGCGCCACCTCGCGAACCGCGCGTTCGCGGTGGTCGTGCACGGGGATGCCGCCGGTGTGGATGCCCTCACCAGCGCGCTCTCCGGCTGGCTGTCCGACATGCGCCTGATCGCCGCGGACGGGGGCGTGCTGGGTCGCTACGTCGGCTACTACGAGCCGTACGCCACCAGCCACGACGCGCTCGACCGGGATGCGGCGGTGATGGAGAACACGCGGCAGGCAGCGCGTGCGCTGCTGGTCACGATCGCGGCGATTCGCGCCGGTACGCATCCGGCGCTGCGGCAGGAGGAGGATCCGAGGCCGAAGTGACCTGTCCGACGGGCGACGCGAGGCCTGCCGGGTATTCCCGGTCCGCGCATTGGCCACTCACAGCAAAGCGGCGCAGCGATCAGGGTTCGGCGGCACCGAGGGCTGGCCGAAACGCGCACCGCGGGCGTTCCCCCCGATCACAGCACTCCTTCACCGGCTCGCCTACGAGCGAGGCCACCAGGCTCTCGGCCAGCTGGCAGACCTCCGGATGGTCCTGCGTTACGGCGCCCAGGGGACAGCTGTACCCCTGCAGCAGCAGAACTCCGTCCACCTCCTCCACCTCGGCCAGGCCGCCCAGCGCGGTGAGCACCTCCGCCGCATGCGCGAAACGCACGTGTCGCAGTCCCTTGCCGGGACTGCCTCCGTTGCAGAGGCGCGCCCCGGCGTCGCGCAGCAGCGCCTCAACCTCCTCCCGGGAGTAGCGCTCCGCCAGGAGCGTGAGCAGCTCGCCCAGGACCTCGGGGTACGGCTTCGGGAAGAGCGCTTCGGCCTCGGGCGTGGACCGGTAGAGCACCGCCGGTTTGCCCGTCCATTCCCGCCGCGTCCCTTCCTGCTCGATGAGCCCGTCGCGCTCCAGCACCGACAGGTGGAGTCGCACCGCGTTGTCGGTCAGCCCCAGTCTCTCGGCCAGCTCGCTCACGGTCTGTGCCGATCGCCGGAGCAGGGCGACGACCTGCCCTCGCGTGCTTCCCAGCAGCCGGTGCCGCCAGTCCGGATTTGCCATGTTCAGACCTCCGCAGGACGTAAAGAGTACGCCGGCGTGCAGGGGTTGTCCAGTTTATCAAGAAAGTAATTGACAAACTGGTCACTCACGGTGTACTTGTTCTCTGCAGGCAATCACGCCGGCCCGGGGGCGAGTCATGGGAAGCAGCACACCAGGCGCAGCAGGACCGAACCTGCGTACCGGCGTACCTCTGGACGCGTTCGGGGAATCGGGAGTGGTGGCGGGCGAGGTGGACGGCGAACCCGTGCTCCTCGTCCGGCGTGGCGAAGAGGTGCTGGCGGTTGACGGAGCGTGCACGCATTACGGCGGTCCCCTCGCGGAGGGCCTGGTGGTCGGCGATGAGGTTCGCTGCCCCTGGCATCACGCCTGCTTTTCGTTACGTACGGGCGCCGTGCTGGCGGCGCCGGCGCTGCGACCGTTGGGCCGCTGGGCTACGCGCACCGAGGATGGCCGGGTGCGGGTGCTGGGGCGTGCCGCGGAAGCACCGCCGACCTCGGCCGCGGCGCCCGGCTCGCAGCTCTCGAGGGTCATCATCGTGGGAGCGGGCGCGGCGGGTGCCTCGGCGACCGTGACGCTGCGCAACGAGGGTTATGGCGGGGAGATTCTGCTCATCGACCCTGACCCGGAGGCGCCGTACGATCGGCCCAGCCTCTCCAAGGAGTTCCTTGCGGGCACGGCGTCGGAGGATTGGCTGCCGCTCTGGCCGCCGGAGTTCCACGTCCTCAATCGCATCCGGCGGATCACGGCGAGGGTGGAGTCGCTCGACGCGGGCGCGAAGCGGATCCGGCTCTCGAACGGCACCGAGCTCACCTGCGACGCGTTGCTGATCGCGACCGGCTCCGCGCCGGTGATCCCGCGGATACCGGGGTCCGACCTGCCGCACGTGCGAGTGCTGCGCTCGCTGGCGGATTGCCGGGCACTGGTGCGGAGTGCACCGGGCGCCTCGGTCGTGATTGCGGGCGCGAGCTTCATCGGCCTGGAAGCGGCGGCGGCGCTCCGTGCCCGGGGGCTGAGCGTTACCGTCGTCGCGCCGGAAGCGGTGCCCTTCGGGACCATCCTCGGTGAGGACGTCGGACTGGCGCTCCGGTCACTGCACGAGCAGCACGGTGTCGAGTTCCGGCTGGGTCGCTCTCTCGCCGCCATCGAGCCGACGCGCGTGCAACTGGATGACGGCTCCACCGAAGCAGCCGACGTGGTTCTGCTCGGGGTCGGCGTGCGCCCTGCGGCGCAGTTTGCGGACGCGCTCCGGCCAGCAGGCGGCGGTGTGGGTATCGCGGTCGACGATCGGCTGCAGACCCGCGCAGCGGGCGTCTTCGCGGCCGGCGATATCGCGCTTTACCCCGACCCGAGCACGGGCGAAGGGATGCGCATCGAGCACTGGGTGGTAGCCCAGCGGCAGGGGGCTGCCGCCGCGCGCAACATTCTCGGTCACGACGAGCCGTTCCGCGAGGTGCCCTTCTTCTGGACACAGCAGTACGACTTCACACTCTCGTACGTGGGGCATGGCGCCGGCTGGGATGAGGTCGCGCTGGATGGAGACCTCGCGACGCGAGACTGTCGGATCACGTACCTGCGCGCCGGCCGCCCGGCGGCCGTGGCCACCGTGGGGCGCGATCGCGAGAGCCTGCGAGCCGAGCTCGCGCTGCAGGCGGAGGTCACTCGCCCCCACCCGCCACGAAGGCGGTGAAATGAGCAACGGGTCGATCATGCTCGCGAAGCGGCGGCCGGCGGCGGAACCGAGCCGGTCTCCAGGCAGCATTCCGGAACTCGCGGACGTCGTTCACCGTCAGCTCAGGCTCCTCGGAGAAGATCCCTCGAGGCCCGGTCTCGAGCGCACGCCGGAGCGCGTGGCGCGGGCGCTCACCGCGCTCACCACCGGGTACGCACTGGAAGTGAAAGATGTCGTCGGAACCGGCGTCTTCGCTGACGACCATGAGAACATGATCCTGGTGCGCGACGTCGAGCTGTACAGCCTCTGCGAGCATCACCTGCTGCCTTTCTTCGGCAAGGCGCAGGTTGCCTACATCCCCGACGGCCGAATCCTCGGTCTTTCGAAGATCCCGCGCCTGATCGATGTGTTCGCCAGGCGCCTCCAGGTACAGGAGCGGCTCACCGACCAGATCGCCGATGCACTCATGGAAGCGATCACGCCGCGCGGTGTTGGCGTCGTGGTGGAAGCCCAGCACCTCTGCATGATGATGCGCGGCGTCGAGAAGCAGGGCTCGAGCACGGTCACGAGTGCCCTGCGAGGCGTGTTCCGCTCCTGTGCCGCTACCCGTGCCGAGTTCTTCCGGCTGACGCAGCGCGCCGGTTGAGCGCTGTCCGGTGCGCGTGGTTCCCGGCACGGCCGTTTCAGTGACCAGCTACGCTCCACGGGAGGTTTGGTATGCAGAAGGCAATCAGGAACGTTCTGGCAGTAACGCTAGTGCTCCTGCAAGGGGCGTGCGGATCCGGGGGATCGGACTCGAGCACGGCGCCACCCCCGGCCCGCGGCGAGATTTCCGGCACAGTGCGAAGCGGGCAGGCTGGCGTGGCGGGTGCGAGTCTGGCGCTGAGCGGGAGCGGCCTGAGCCGCAGTACGATAACCGGTAGCGCAGGGACTTACACGTTCGCGGATCTACCGGCCGGCCCGTACACGCTCAATCTCGCGCTGCCGGGCGGGTTCGAGCTCGGCGCAGGCGAGACGGCTACGAAGACCACCACGCTCGCCGCGGGTCAATCGGTGGTGCTGGACTTCACGCTGGCGCCCGTAGCGGGCGGCGTGGTCACGATCGACGTGGTGGGCTTCACGTTCTCGCCGGCCACCATCACGGTTGCGCCAGGCACGACGGTGCGGTGGGTCAACGACAGCGACATCCTCCACACCGTTACCCCGGACGGCCACACCGCCTGGAGCGACACGAACCTGCCTGCCGGCGCCACCTTCGAGCACACGTTCGAGAACCCGGGCAGCTACCCCTACTTCTGCACGCCGCATCTTGCGGCTGGCATGACCGGGACAATCTCCGTCCAGTGAGTTGCGCGGGCGGCACTAGTCGGGGCCTTCATCCTCGCGTCCGCGCAGGGGCCTGGCCGGTCAGCCCGACGGCGGGCACCTGCCGCCGGCCGCGTGATCGAGTCCTTCCGCCACCTGAAGACGACGATGCTCGGGGCCTGACGGGCGGGCCCATCCGCGCCCGGCCCCTGCCTCGCTGGCACAAAGGTCGCATTCGTCACCCCCGAACGTGCCATGACTCCACACTTCGGGATGTGCGCTCTTGGCTTCCTGGCGGCAGCAGCTCCGGTCGGACGGGACACGGCCGTGCGCGCGTGCGCGGGACGCGCACCGGGTCCGGTACCTTTCCCGGGCGGCGCTCGCGCTCCTGCTGGCAGGCGCCGCGTGGCCGGCGGGCGCGGCCGCGCAGGAGGCGGATCACGAGAACGCGGTCGTTCGCCGGGTCACGCTGCGCGGCGTCGAGCAGATCGACGAGAGCGAGCTGCGCGCGGCGATGTTCACGGAGGCAACGCGCTGCAAGGGCCTGCTGCTCAAGCCGATCTGCTGGATCACCGGCTCGCCGTACTTCACGGAATACCATCGCCTGGACGTCGCGGAGCTGCAGCGTGACGAGTTGCGCATCAAGGTCAGCTACTGGCGGCGCGGCTATCGCGACGCGCAGGTGACGCGCGAGGTCACGCCCACCGATGATGGCGTGGCCGTGGCGTTCGACATCGTGGAAGGGCCGCCGACGATCGCGGAGCGGGTCGACGTCCGCCAGTCGCGGCCGGTGCTGGACAGTGCGCGGATCGCGCGCGCGGGCATGCTGCGTCCGGGCGACGTGCTGGACCTGGTCGTGCTGGACACGGTCCGGCTGCGGCTCCAGCGCACGCTGTGGGACCGCGGCTACGCGGACGCCGAGTTCGGGGACACGACGCTGTTCTCGGATTCGCTGCACGCCACGCTGTTGTTCACGGTGACCACGGGCGCGATCGCGACCGTGGACACGGTCGCGGTGCGGGGCAACGAGCGGGTCACGACGCGTACGGTGCGCCGGCTGGTGGACCTGCCCGAGGGCAGCCGGTACCGACGCAGCGACGTGCTGGCCGCGCAGCGCCGGCTCTATCGCTCGCAGCTCTTCCGCCAGGCGCTGATCACGGTGCCGCCGGAGGCGGACAGCGCCAAGCCCGTGCTGGTCACGGTGCGCGAGGCGCCGCCGGATGCGGTCCGCTTCGGCCTGGGCATGAACACGGTGGAGTTCGGCCAGGCCGAGGCGAACTGGACGCGCTACAACTGGATCGGCACGGCGCGCCAGCTCGACGTCCGCGTCGCTGCGGGCAACCTGCTCGCCCCCCAGCTCTACGGACGCTCCATCTTCGGCAGCTCGGTGCCGTCCGGCGTGGGCGCCGACGTGCCCGCCGAGTTCCTGGACCCGACCTGGCGCGCGTCGGTGAGCGTCACCCAGCCGTGGCTGTTCTCGACGCGCAATTCGCTCGGGGCGAGCGTCTTCATGCATCGACGGTCGGTGCCGGGCGTGGTGATCGACCGGGGCGAGGGGGCGAGCGGCACGTTCACGCGCACGCTCGCGGAGCAGGTGACGCTCAGCCTCACGTACCGCTACGAGCGCAATCGCGTGGCCGCGGGTGGCGTCTACTTCTGCGTGAACTTCGGCATCTGCGACCTGGCCACGATCGATGCGGTGCAGCAGCCGACCGGGCTCTCGCCGCTCGCGCTGCGCCTGCTGGCCGATCACGCGGACGATCCGCTCGAGCCGCGGACCGGCTACACGGCGCGGGCCGAGCTCGAGCACGCGTCCGGCGCCACCGCTTCCGACTTCCGCTACAACCGGGTGACCGGCGAATTCGCGAAGTACCTGCCGTTCGCGGGCGGCACGCTGGCGGCGCACGTGCGCGGCGGTTGGATCCGCGCGCTGGAGGGGACGGCGGGGGCGGTGTCGTCGGAGACGGCGCTGCTGCATCCGAGCAAGCGCTTTTACGCGGGCGGCGCGCGCTCGGTGCGCGGCTACCCGGAGAACCAGCTCGGGCCGCGCGTCCTCACCATCGACCCGGCCCGGCTCACCGTCGAGGGCGATTCGCTGGCGTGCGCCCAGGCCGCCGTCGAAGCGGGCGATTGCGATCCCGGCTTCGTCGAGTCGCGCTATTTCTCGCCGCGGCCGGTGGGCGGCAACACCGTGCTGGAGGCGAGCGTCGAGTACCGCATGGCGCTCACGCCCGCGCTGGTGGCGGCGGGCTTCGTGGACGCGGCGCGGGTGGGTGCTCCGGGCGACGGTTTCGGCGATGCCCGCACCGCGATCACTCCCGGCGTCGGCATCCGCTACCGCTCGCCGGTCGGCCCGATCCGCATCGACCTCGCGCTGCGGCCCCCCGGCGCGGAGGAGCTCGAGGTGATCACGCAGGTGGGGGAGGGAAGCGAGCGGCGGCTGGTGCGGCTGGACACGCCGAAGGCGTACGACCCGATGGAGGGTCGGAGCGGCATCCGCAAGCTGCTCGCGCGGCTCCAGCTGCACCTGGCGATCGGCGAGGCGTACTGATGCGGCGGCGCACGAGGACCGGCCCGATCATCGGCGCTGTCGCCGCGGCCGTGCTCGTGCTCGTGATCGCCGGCGTGCTCGTGCTCACGCAGACGGACTGGGGTCGCGGACGCGTGCGGGGCGTCGCGCTGGAGCAGCTGCGCAACCGGGTGGCGGGCCAGGTCGAGATCGCCCGCGTCGAGGGCAACCTGCTGCAGGGCGCGAGGCTGATCGACGTGGCCATCGCCGACAGCGCCGGGCAGCCGTTCCTGCGCGCGGACACGCTCTCGTTCCGCTACACGCTGCGCTCCTACTTCACCAGGCAGCTGGTGTTCCGCGACGTCGTACTGGTGAACCCGTACGTCCGGCTGGACGATCCACCGGGCGCGGACTGGAACTTCAAGCGGCTGTTTCCGACGGACACGACCATGGTGGACACGGTGGCCGGCTTCGGCTCGTGGCTGCGCCTCGAGGACGTGACGGTGCGCAACGGCACCTTCCTGGTGCGCAGCGAGTGGGCGCCGCCGGACTCGCTGCGCGGCGACGCGCGGGACGCGGCGGTCGCCGCGGCCCTGTCGCCGCGGAGCCGGCTGCGCATCGAGCCGGTGCCGGGCGGCTACCAGTCGGTGATGGAGTTCGAGCGGGTGAACGCGGAACTGCCACTGCTGCGGCTGGCGGATCCGGACAGCGCGGACCGCATCATCCGGTTCGGCCGGCTTGCGATGGCTGCGCGTCCGTTCCGGCCGCCGCCGGTGCCGGTCCACGATCTCGCGGGGACCGTGATCCTGACCGACGAGCGCGCGCTGTTCCGCGATCTTCGTTTGACGCTGCCCGGCACCCGGGCCCGGCTCGATGGGTGGTACGCGCTGGGCGGCACGGGCGCGTACGAGCTGCGCGTGAACGCGCCGGAGATCGCACTCGCGGACCTGCGATTCGCCGAGCCGGAGCTTCCCGAGGGCAGCGGGCAGGTGACGGGGACGGTTTCCAGCGGAGGCACGGCCACGCGCCTGGTAGCGCAGCGGCTCGAGCTGAGCGCGGAGGGCGCGCGCGTGGACGGCAGCGCGGACGTCCTGTTCGGCGACACGGTGCGCTTCGGCCCGACGGACGTCGCGTTCAGCGGACTCGACACCGAGCTGGCGCGACGCTTCACGGACGTGCTGCCGGCGGCGCTGCACGGCCAGGCGAACGGTCGGCTGCGGCTGCAGGGCACGACGGACGAGCTGGACGTGGACGGCTGGGCGGCGTTCCGGGAGCGCGGCGGCGCCACCAGCCGGGTGGCGGCC
>DATHVV010000208.1:0-5390 GCA_035461105.1 Longimicrobiales bacterium
ACCCGTTCGACCAGGATGCGGTTCTGGAAGCAGCCACCCGACAGCGCGACGCGCGGCTCGGCGACGCGCTCCGCCACCGCAATCGCGCCCGCAACGAGCGCGTTGTGGAACCGGCCTGCGATCTTCCCCACGTCCGTGCCGCGGCGGCGATCATCGAGCAGCTCGAGCAGCAGCACGCGCCAGTCGAGCTGGCCCTCCGCGTGGAGCGGCAGCCCGTATGCACCCCGCTCGGTGCCGTCCACGGCGTGCTCCAGCCGGATCGCCGCCTCGCCTTCGTAGGTGCTCTCGCGCGCGATGCCGAGCAGTGCCGCGACGCCGTCGAACAGGCGCCCCATGCTGCTCGTGCGCGGCGTGTTCGTCCCGGTCTGCAGCATGCGCTCGAGCACGCGCCGCCGCGCGGCCGGCAGCTCGCGGAGCAGCGTCACGTCGCGCCGACTCGCCTCGGGCAGCTGCGCGAGCAGCGCGAGCGCCACGCGGTCACCCTCGTGCGTCGCCGCATCGCCGCCGGGCAGCAGGAACGGTCGCAGGTGCGCGCTCCGCTCGTACCCGTGGGCGTCGCCGAGCAGGAACTCGCCGCCCCAGACGGTGCCGTCCGGGCCGTAGCCGGTGCCATCCCAGATCATGCCGAGCGCGCGGCCGCGGCCGTGCTCCGCCAGGCACGCGGCCAGGTGCGCGTGGTGGTGCTGCACGGCGATCAGGCGCGGCGTCGGCCGGATGCGTCCGGCGAGCTCGCGCGCGTACCGGGTCGAGATGTAGTCGGGATGGAGATCGTGCGCGATCGCGACCGGCGTGATGCGGTAGAAGGCGAGCAGGTCGTCGATGACGCGGGTGAACGCCAGCTGCGACGCGTGCGTCTCCAGGTCGCCGATGTGCTGGCTCAGGAACGCGTCGGTACCGCGCGCCACGGCGACCGCGTTCTTCATGTGCGCGCCCACGGCCAGCAGCTCGGGCACCGGCCCGGGCAGCGGCACCGGCAGCGGCGCATATCCGCGGGCGCGCCGCAGCAGGCACGGCGCGCCGTCCAGGATCACGGCCACGCTGTCATCGACGTGACGCGTGATCGGCCGGTCGTGGGTCAGGAACAGGTCGGCGATGCCGCCCAGCCGGTCGAGCGCTTCGGCCTCGGTGATGCAGATCGGCTCCTCGCTCAGGTTCCCGCTGGTCGCGACCAGCGGCCGCTGCAGGACGTCCATGAGCAGGTGCAGCAGCGGCGCGCACGGCAGCATGACGCCCAGGTACGGGTGGCCGGGGGCGACGGCCTCCGCGACCGGCGCGTCCGCACGGCGCGGCAGCAGCACGATGGGTGCGGCCGGCGAGAGCAGCAGCGCGGCGGCCTCATCCGTCACCTGCGCGACCGCGCGGGCGCCGGTGATGCCGCGCACGAGCAACGCGAGCGGCCGGGTCGGCCGGTGCTTGCGCGCGCGCAGCCGCTCCACGACATCGCTGTTGCCGGCATCGCAGAGCAGCAGGTAGCCGCCGATCCCCTTCACTGCGACGATGCCGCCGCCCGCGATCGCTGCCCCTGCGGCCAGCACCGCTTCCCGGTCCGCACCGCGCTCGAGCAGAGCGGTGCCGAGCGTGTCGAGCACGGCCAGGTGCGGGCCGCACACCGGACACGCGTTCGGCTGCGCGTGGAAGCGGCGGTCCACCGGGTCCCGGTATTCGACGTCGCATGCCGGACACAGCGTGAAGCCCGCCATGGTGGTGCGGGCACGGTCGTAGGGCAGCCCCTGGATGATGCTGAAGCGCGGGCCGCAGTGGGTGCAGTTCGTGAAGGCATAGTCGCGCCGCCGGTCGCCCGGCCGGCGCAGCTCGATCAGGCAGCGATCACAGGTGGCGACGTCCGGCAGCACGAGCGCGGTGGGCGGACCGGCATCGTCGCTGTGCCGGATCTCGAAGCCGGCCCGACCGTCCGGGTCGAGCCAGCGCGCGGCGATGCTCGTGATCGAGGCATGGGGCGGCAGCGCCTCGTGCAACCGCTCGATGAACCGCTCGAGCAGCGCGTCGTCCGCTTCCGCATCGATCACCGCACCGGCGCTGTCGTTCGCGACCCAGCCGGTCACTCCCAGCTCATGGGCAATCCGGTAGATGAACGGGCGGAAGCCGACGCCCTGCACCGTGCCCCGCACGTGCAGCCGGACGCGCCGCCGCTCGGCGACTGCGCTCACCTGACGGTACCCGCCGGTGCGGGCAGCCGCGTGCCCAGCTGCTCCAGCCATGCGCTCATGCCCTCGCCGGTACGGCAGGAGAGGCGCACGATCGGCACCTCCGGGTTCACCAGCCGCACACCCCGCTCGAACGCCTCGACATCGAACTCGCAGGGTCCAGCCATGTCCCACTTGTTGAGCAGCACGATGTCGGCGGCGGTGAACATGCCCGGGTACTTGTAGGGCTTGTCGTGGCCCTCGGGCACGCTCGCGATCACCAGCGCCAGGTCCGCGCCCAGCCGGTAGTTCGCGGGACAGATCAGGTTGCCGACGTTCTCGATGAAGAGCAGCTCCAGCTGCGCCAGCGGCAGGTGGGCCAGCGCGCTGCGGATCATGGGCGCGTCCAGGTGACAGTTGCCGCCCGTGTTGATCTGCACGACGGCGATGTCGCGCGCCGCGATCCGGTCCGCGTCGATGCTCGAGGCGATGTCGCCCTCGATCACGCCCGGCCGGATGCCGGCCGGCAACCGCTCGATCGTGCCCAGGATCACCGATGTCTTGCCCGCCCCGGGTGAGGCCATGACGTTGACGACCGTGAGGCCGTGCGCATCGAAGGTCGCGCGGTTCTCCAGCGCAACCTGGTCATTCGCCTTGAGGATCTCACTTACTACCGGCACCTTCATCACTCACCTCGACGCTTTCGACATGGAACTGCTGACCTCCGGTGACCTGCACGGCGAGTGAACCGCACTGCCCGCACACCGGCGACAGCGGGGGCCGCACCGGCTCGCGCGCGCTGCAGTCGCGGCACTCTGCCATGGCCGGCTCGCGGCGGAACCGGAGCACGGCGCCGGCCGCGGCGGTGTCGCGGCTCAGCAGGTCGAAGTAGAACTGCACGGAATCGTCAACCATGCTGGTCAGGTCGCCGATCACGACATCGATGGCCAGCACGCGCCGCGCGCCGGCCTCGATCGCGGTATCGAGCGCGACCTGCAGCAGCGCGGTGGTGGCGGCCAGCTCGTGCATGTCCCAGCCTAAGCGCTCGGGCGGCCCGCGTCTGTCGGGCGGAGGCGGATTTCCGGTGGTGGGTGAGGGAGAAATCCCTACACGGCAGGCGCCATCATCCTGCAGAGCGCGGCGACGCTCGCGATCACTTCGGGGACGAGCCGGTCCGCCGCCACACTCAGCCCGCGGCCCAGGCGGATCGAGGACACCCCGACCAGGATCCAGTGCGCATCGACGGACGCGATCTCGCTGTCCACGGCGCGCAGCAGCTGGAGCGCGGCGACCGGGTCGAGCGAATGGGCGCCCCCGCCGCGCTGCGCCTGCAGGGAGCCGTGCGGCACGACCTCGACGGCGGGGCGATCGTCCGCCTGCAGCGTCGCATCGATGATGATGAGGCGGCGCCGGCCCCGGATCAGCGGCGCGGCATGCAGCAGGTCGGTGCCGGCGCAGTGCACGTCGATGGTTCCGGCCAGGGCGGCCTCCCGCTCGAGCCGGGCCGCGACCTCGCAGGCCACGCCATCGTCGCCGGCCAGGGCATTGCCGAGCGCGAGCACGAGCACCGGCTTCATGCCAGACTCTCCACCGGACTCTCCTGCGTCACCGGCAGCCGCACCGTGAAGCAGCTGCCCTGCCCCACCGTGCTCTCGACATCGATGTCGCCGCCGTGCTTCGTGATGATCCCGTAGGCGATGGACAGGCCCAGGCCGGTGCCCTGCCCGCTGTCCTTGGTCGTGAAGAACGGGTCGAAGACGCGGTCGATCGCGTGGGCGGGAATGCCGCTGCCGGTGTCGCGCACGCGCACCACCACCTCATCCGTCGCCGCGTCGTGGCTGGTCTCGAGCACGATCGTGCCCTGCTCACGCATCGCCTGCACCGCGTTGATGATCAGGTTCATGAAGACCTGCTGCAGCTCCGAGCGGTCGCCCAGGACCAGCGGCAGGTCCGGCTGCCAGTGGCGCTCGACGCGCACGTTGAACAGCAGCGCCTGCTTCTCGATCAGGCTCAGGGTGCGTGCCAGCACCTCGTTCAGGTCGACTCGCTCCTGCTCGGTGTCCGACTGGCGCGAGAACTCGAGCAGCCCTTTCACGATCGCCCGGCAGCGCTCCGTCTGCCGGACCACCTCCACCAGGTTCTCGTGCCGCGGATCCTCCGGGGGCGTATCCTCCAGCGTCAGCGACGTGAGCGCCAGGATGCCGCCCAGCGGATTGTTGATCTCGTGCGCCACGCCCGCGGAGAGCATGCCGAGCGATGCCAGGTGCTCGGCCTGCGCCACGCGTGCCCGCATCCCGACCAGCTCCTCGGTGCGGTGCTCCACCTTCTCCTCGAGCGTGCGTCCCCACTCCTCGAGATCGGCGCGCATCTGGCGCAGGCTCAACAGCATCCGGTTGAACGACTCGGCCAGCATGCCGATCTCGCCGGGCAGGTCGGAGCGCACTTCCATGTCGAAGCGTCCCGCCGTGATCCGCCGGGCCGCGATCGCCATGTGCACCAGCGGATTCGTGATCCGCCGAATGATCAGGTAGGTCGCCGCGATGATCGCCAGGAAGCCGATGAACGCGATCACGTAGAACGAGATCAGCACCCGGTCGCGGGTGGCGGCGAACAGGTCGTTCAGGATGCCCACGTGCAGCATCCCGATGATCGCGCCCTGGCTGTTGCGGATCGGCTCGTATGCGCTCACGTACCACTTGTCGACGACGAAGGCGCGGTCGTTCCAGGTGCGGCCCTCGTTGAGCACGGCGTCCGCGACCTCGCGCGAGGCGAGCGTGCCCGTGGCGCGTCCCCCCTGCCGCGCCGGCACCGTGGTCGCGATCCGCAGGTCGCGCTGGAAGATCGTGACCGAGCCGATCGGGCGGTGGCCGAGCACTTCTCCGCGGTAGACCAGCGTGCTGACGCGATCCACGATCGCGGTGTCGCCGCTCAGCACCCGGCCGGCGTAGACCACGCCGAGCGTGCGCCCGGCAGCGTCGGTGATCGGCGCGGCGGCGAGCAGGACCATCGCGCCGGGCAGCGGGCCGGGCTCGGGCTCGCGCGCGGCCGGCGTGGATACCACCGGCAGCCGGGCCCGGCTCTCCAGCTCGGCCCCATGGGCCCGCAACAGCGCGAAGCTCATCAGCTCGGTGCTCGCTACCACGCCGTTGCTGCGCGCCGTGCGCACCGGCGCGAGTGCGATCATGTCGAGCAGCTGACCGTTGGACACGGCCAGCCCGCGGGTGTGGGCGAGCACCCGGCCGGCGT
>DATHVV010000209.1:0-13743 GCA_035461105.1 Longimicrobiales bacterium
ATGGTCGTGAAGGTGGGCGGCGCGGCGCTCGCGGATGCGGCGTGGCTGGAGCGCTTCGCGGCGTGCGCGGCGCATTCGTCGGCGCCGTTGCTGATCGTGCACGGGGGCGGCCCCGAGATCTCGGCGCTCTCGCAGGCGCTGGGCATTCCGGTCGAGTGGCACGAGGGCCGGCGGGTGACGACGCCCGCCGTGCTCGATGCCGCAGCGATGGTGCTGACCGGCCTGATCAACAAGCGACTGGTGGCGGCCCTGGTGTGCGCCGGGGTGGATGCGATCGGCCTGAGCGGGATCGACGGCGGCCTCGTGCGCGCCGCGATCGCGCGGGATGGGACGCTCGGGCGAGTGGGCCGGGTGAGCGCAGTGCGAGCCGGGCTGCTCCAGCGGCTGAGCGCGGATGGCAGCACGATCGTGCTCTCGCCGATCTCGCTGGGCGAAGACGGTGGCGCGCTCAATGTGAACGCCGACGAGGTGGCCGCGGCGGTGGCGATCGCGGTGGGCGCCTCGGAGCTGGTGTTTCTGACCGATGTCGCAGGCGTTCGGGGCGCGGGCGGGGTGGCGGCCGCGCTCGGCGCGCGCGAGGCGGCCGAGCTCGTGGCGTCCGGCGCGGCGAGCGGCGGCATGGCGGTGAAGCTGGCCGCGGCGTGCAGTGCGCTCGAGGCGGGTGTGAGCGCGGTGCGGATCGGGGACCTGGAAACCCTCACGAGCGCGAGCGCGGGCACCGTGCTGCGGCGCAGCCTGGAGGCGGTGGCGTGAATTTGCTGTCGAGCGAGGCCACGACGCGCGCTGCGCTGGTCGGTACGTACCGCCCGGCGGCGCCCGTTTTCGTCGCCGCTGAGGGGCGGCGCCTGTTCGATGCCGAGGGTCGCGGCTATCTCGACTTCGCGAGCGGCATCGGTGTGAACGCGCTCGGCTACGGGGACGCCGGTCTGCGCCAGGCCGTGCTGGGCGCGCTCGACACCGGCCTGGTGCACACGTCGAACCTGTATCGCACGGCGCCGGCGGAACGCCTGGCGGCGCAGCTGGTCGCGGGCAGCTTCGCCGACCGCGTGTTCTTCAGCAACTCGGGCGCAGAAGCGAACGAGGCGGCGTTCAAGTTCGCCCGCCGCTGGGCGGGCTCGCGGGGCGGCGCCGGGAAGCACGAGATCGTGGCCCTGCGCGGGGCGTTCCACGGCCGCCTGTTCGGCGCGCTCGCAGCCACTGACCGCGCCGCCATGCAGGAGCCGTTCGCGCCGCTCATGCCGGGAGTGCGCTTCGTCGCCGTGGACGATGTCGCGGCGCTCGCCGCCGCCGTCACGAGCGCGCGCACCGCGGCGATCATCGCCGAGCCGATCCAGGGAGAAGGCGGCGTGCAGCCGCTTTCTGCGGCGTTCGCACGAGCGCTCCGGGATGCGGCCGATGACGCCGACGCGCTGCTGATCTTCGACGAGGTGCAGTGCGGTCTCGGGCGCACCGGTACGCTCTACGCGCACGAGCTGCTTGACGTCACCCCGGACATGGTGACGCTGGCGAAACCGCTCGCGGGCGGCCTGCCGATGGGTGCCACGCTGGTCACGGAGCGCGTTGCCGCGGCGGTGCAGGCCGGCGATCACGCGACCACGTTCGGGGGCGGTCCGCTGGTGGCAAGCGTCGCGCTCGAGCTCGTGCAGCGCGTCTCGGAACCCGCGTTCCTGGCCTCGGTCCGCGCTACCGGCGCGCACCTCGGCGCCTGCCTGGCGCAGCTCGGCGGGCTGGCCGCCGTCACCGCCGTGCGCGGGGTCGGCATGATGTGGGGCATCGAGCTGGCGCGGCCCGCGGCTCCGGTGGTTGCGGCCGCGCTCGAGGCCGGCCTGCTGGTGACCGCGGCGGGAACGAACGTGGTACGCCTGCTGCCGCCGCTCACGCTGACGGTGGCGGAAGCCGACGAAGGCGTCGCCCTGCTGCGCGAGGTGCTGGCGTGAGCACGCCCGCACGGCAGCTGCCGCGGTACGAGGACGCCGTACGCACCCGGCTGGAGAGCCGGCGTGCCCGCCGCCCGCTCCGGCTGGTGCCGCTGCATCCGGAGCCGCGCCCGGCGCGGCTGCGGCGCGCCCGCCCGGCGGATGCGCCGCGCATCCACGCGCTGCTCGAGCGGTACGTCGCGACCGGCGTGATGCTGCCGCGCTCGCTCGCGCAGATCACGCGTTCGATCCGCGACTTCGTGATCGCGGAGCAGGGCGGGGCACTGGTCGGTTGCGGAGCGCTGCGGATCCACTCCCCGCAGACCGCCGAGATCGGGGCGCTCGCCGTCGCCGAGGCGGTGCAGACCTCCGGCATTGGCCGCCGCATCGTCGCTGCGCTCCTTGCCGATGCGCGAGCCCTGCGCATCCGGCGCGTGTTTGCGCTCACGCTCCAGGTCGGGTTCTTTCACCGGCTCGGCTTCGAGACCGTGGACGTGCGGGCCTTCCCGGAGAAAGTGGCGGCGGACTGTGCCGGCTGCGCCAAGCGCACGCACTGTCCGGAGATCGCGGTCGCGCACTGGCTTTGACGTACCGTTACGAACCACAGGAGAGAACCATGGCCTTCACCGTCGTCCTGGCGTACTCGGGCGGTCTCGACACGTCGATCATCGTGCCGTGGCTGCGCGAGACTTACGACGCCGAAGTGATCTGCATCGCGGCCGATGTCGGCCAGGGCGCGGAGCTGACCGGCCTGGAGCAGCGGGCGCGGCAGCAGGGCGCGAGCGCACTCGTGGTCGAGGACCTGCGCGAGCAGTTCGTCCGCGAGGCGGTCTGGCCCACGCTGCGTGCGGGCGCCATCTACGCGCGCAAATACCTGCTGGGGACGTCCATGGCCCGGCCGATCATCGCTCGTCGCCAGGCCGAGCTCGCTGTGCGCGTGGGCGCAGACGCGCTCGCGCACGGCTGCACCGGGAAGGGGAACGACCAGGTGCGCTTCGAGCTCAGCTACGCCGCGTTCGCACCGGGTCTCAAGGTGATCGCGCCGTGGCGCGAGTGGCATGTGCGCTCGCGCGAAGATGCCATCGCATATGCCGCGGCGCGCGGCATCGACGTGCCGGTCACGAAGGAGAAGATCTTCTCGCGCGACCGCAACTTGTGGCACGTCTCGCACGAGGGCGGGCCGATCGAGGATCCGGCCTGGGAACCGGCCGACGACCTGTTCCTCATGACCCGCTCGCCCGAGGCGGCGCCCGACCGCGCCGAGTACATCGAGATCGGGTTCGAGGCCGGCTATCCGGTCACGCTCGACGGCGAGGTTTGCTCGCCGGTGGCGCTCGTGGAGGCCCTCAACGAGATCGGCGGACGGCACGCGATCGGGCGGGCGGACATCCTGGAAGACCGGCTGGTCGGGATGAAGTCGCGCGGCATCTACGAGACGCCCGGCGGCACGCTCCTCTACACGGCGCACCGCGAGCTGGAGCAGCTCGTGCTCGACCGCCGCGCGCTCGCGCTCAAGGACCAGGTCGCACAACACTACGCGGACCTCTGCTACGAGGGCCGCTGGTGGAGCACGGAGCGGGAGGCCCTGGACGCGCTGGTCGATCGCACGCAGCGCCACGTCACCGGCTCGATCCGCCTCAAGCTCTACAAGGGGAACGCGATCATCGCCGGACGGCAGAGCCCGCTCGCGCTCTATGACGAGGACCTGGCGTCGTTCTCGTCGCTCGGCTACGACCACGCCGACGCTGCCGGATTCATCCGCCTGTTCTCGATTCCGACGCAGGCGGAGGCGCGCCAGCGTGCGGCCGCCGAAACGCAGCTCGACCCGAGCGACCCGGCCCGAAGCAACGGCCGGCCCGTCGGGAGCGCCCCGGCGGTGCCCCGGACCACGTCCGCGCGCCCGGGAGCCCTCGCCTGATGGAGGGTACGGCTGGAGCGGCGTCGCCCGCGCAGCGCCTCTGGGGCGGCCGCTTCGGCGGCAGCCCGGCGGCTTCGCTCGAGCAGCTGAACCGCAGCCTGCCGCTCGACGTGCGGCTCTGGCGCGAGGACCTCGAAGGGAGCCGCGCCTGGATCGAGGCCTTGCACCACGTCGGGGTGCTCACGCCCGAGGAGGCGGACACGCTCGCCGCCGGACTGAAGCGGGTCGCCGTGCGCATCGAGGCGGGCGCCGCCACCGGTGCCGACGACGAGGACATCCACAGCCTGGTCGAGCGCCTGCTCTACGAGGAGGCGGGTCCGGTCGCCGGCCGTTTGCATACCGGTCGCTCGCGCAATGACCAGGTCGCGACCGATGCCCGGCTCTGGGCGATGCGCGCGGCCGATCGCACCGCGCGTGAGCTGGAGGCCCTGCAGCACGCGCTGCTCACGCAGGCCGCCGCGCACGTGGACACGCTGATGCCCGCCTACACGCACCTGCGCCGCGCCCAGCCGACGCGCGCCGCGCAGTGGCTGCTCGCCCACTTCTGGGCGCTGCAGCGCGACCGCGAGCGGCTGCTGCAGGCACGGGCACGCACCGCGTCGCTGCCGCTCGGCTCGGGCGCCATCACCGGCTCGGGTTTCCCCGTGGACCGGGCGCGGCTCCAGCAGCGACTCGGGTTCGATGCGGTGGCGCCGAACGCGCTCGATGCGGTGAGCGATCGCGACTGGGTGTGCGAGCTGGCCTTCGTCGCCGCCCTCGCCGGCACCCACCTGTCACGGCTGGCCGAGGACCTGATTTTCTTCTCGTCCGACGAGTTGCGCTTCGTGGCGCTGCCGGAGGCGTACACGACCGGCTCGAGCCTGATGCCGCAGAAGCGCAACCCGGACGGTCTCGAGCTGGCGCGCGGCCTGGCCGCCCGGCTGATCGCGGAGCTCAACGCCGCGCTGGTCATGCTCAAGGGACTGCCTTCGGGATACAACAAGGACCTGCAGGAGGACAAGCGCATCCTCTTCACGGTTTTCGACACGCTCGCTCTGCTGCTCCCGGTCACCCGCGAAACGATCGCCGGTCTGCTGCTCGACCGTGACCGCCTTGCCGCGGCCGCCGAAGACGATGCGCTGCTCGCCACCGACCTGGCCGACGAGCTGGTGCGACGCGGTCTGCCGTTCCGCGAGGCGCACCACGCGGTCGGGCGCCTGCTGCGCGCCGCCGACGTCGCCGGCTGCGCCGTGACCAGGCTGCCGCCGGGCGCGTGGGCGGCGGCGCACCCGCTGTTTCTCGAGCCGAGCCTGCCGAGGGTCGGCGCCGAGGCGTCGGTCGAAGCGCGCACCGCGACCGGTGGTGCCGCTCGCGCCGCGATCCTGGCCCAGCTCGACGCGGCCCGCACCGCGCTCGCCTGAGCACGCCGGCCGGGGCCCCTCCGGAACGCCTCTTGCAACTCCCGATGGCGGCAATACCCGGAACCGGCCATCGTCGGAGTCGACATGAAAAATCCGTTCTCCTCGAAGGATCTCAGCGAGCCGATGCGTCGGCGTGTGGAGCTGGCCGTCGCCGTGGCGCAGGAGCGGCTGCTGAACACGCACGTCGATCATGCGCTCCGGCTGATCCAGCTGGTCGGCGACCAGGTGCCCTTCGAGAATGCACTCGGCATCTATACGCGCCTGCTGCGCCTCTCCGATGACGAGGCGCGGGTCATCACGACCCGCGCGCTCGCCACGCTCGGAGAGCAGGCCGCCAAGTCCGAGGTCTGGCCGGAGCTGATCACCGAGGAGACCGCGGCGGCGGCGGAGGATGCGAGCGCGCAGGACGCGAACGGCCGCCGTTCGCTCGTGCGCGCCATGCGCCAGCGGCTGCGCGGCCGGGTCAAGGACGATCTGCGTCGCTGGGTCGAGCTGTCGGCAGCGAAGACGGAGGTCGCGCTCCTGGAGACGCACGTCGAGAACGCGCTCAGCTTCGTCGACCTGCTCGAGCAGGAAATGCCGTTCGCGGAGGCGGTCGAGCTGTACCTCGACGCCCTCGAGGTGCGCGAGAGCGTGGGCGAGGTGACGTACTACATCACGCTCGCGCGGCTCGCGGACGAACACCTTCCGCGGCGCGCCGGCGGCCTGAGCAGCAGCGTCCCCCGCGAGCGCGACGCGCGGCCCGTGGAGACGAGCGAGATCTAGCCCGGCAGCGGCCCGAGCCCGCGGCGGCCCGGTCGCCGGCGCGCTTTTGCGCCAGGTCCGGGCCGCCGCTACATTTGCGCCCTTATCGGCCGGGTCCGGCCGCGATCGGAAAAACGCCCAACCAACGACCGTCTGCATGAGCCCGGCCGCGGCTGAAACGAGCTCTCCCGACCTGCACGCGCTGCGTGAACGCGCCCGCATCCTGCGCCGACACATCGTCGAAATGCTGCATGCTGCCGCGAGCGGTCACCCCGGTGGCTCGCTGTCCGCCGTCGAGATCGTGACGGCGCTCTATTTCGGCGACGTGCTGCGCTACCGCCCCGGTGATCCCGACTGGCCGGAGCGCGATCGCTTCATCCTCTCGAAGGGCCACGGCGTGCCCGTGCAGTACGCCGCCCTCGCCGAGCTCGGCAGTCTGCCCCGGGAAGAGCTGCGCACGCTTCGTCGCATCGATTCCCGACTGCAGGGCCATCCCGTGCTCGGAACCGCTCCCGGTATCGAGGCGTCCACCGGGTCGCTCGGGCAGGGCCTCTCGATCGGGCTCGGCATGGCCTGGGCGGCCAGGCTGGATGGCGCCGCCTGGCGCGTCTACGTGCTGCTCGGCGACGGTGAGTGCCAGGAGGGCCAGGTGTGGGAGGCGGCCATGGCGGCGGGCCACCATCAGCTCGACAACCTGATCGCGATCGTCGATTACAACAAGTTCCAGCTCGACGGCGCGATCAACGACATCGTCCGGCTCGAGCCGCTGGGCGCGAAGTGGCAGGCCATGGGCTGGCAGACGTGCGACATCGATGGCCACGACATGGGCCAGGTGCTGGAGGCACTGCGCTGGGCGCAGCAGGCGGGCGGACCCGCGTGCATCATCGCGCACACCGTGAAAGGCAAGGGCGTCAGCTTCATGGAGGGCGAGAACGCCTACCACGGCGTCGCCCCTTCCGACGAGGAGCTGGCGCGCGCGCTGGCGGAGCTGGACACGCTGATCGCCGCGGAGCTGTCGATCGACCGTGATGCGGCGGCGCAGGAGGCGAAGTGAAGGACCTCTATCCCGGATTCAAGCTCGGCAAGGCCACCCGCGACGCCTATGGCGAAGCGCTCCGCGACCTGGGCCGCGAGCATCCCGAGATCGTGGCGCTCGACGCCGACCTGGCCAAGAGCACGAAGAGCTTCACGTTCGGCCAGGAGTTCCCGGGCCGCTTCCTGAACGTGGGCATCCAGGAAGCGAACATGGTGGGCATGGCGGGTGGCATCGCGAGCTGCGGCAAGGTGCCGTTCATCTCCAGCTTCGCGGCGTTCGTGATCCTGAAGGGATTCGACCAGCTGCGCATGGCGGTCGCCTACCCGCGGCTGAACGTGAAGGTCGTGGGCAGTCACGGCGGCATTTCGATCGGCGAGGACGGCGCGAGCCAGCAGTCCGTCGAGGACGTCGCCCTCGCCTGCGCGCTGCCGGGCTTCGTGGTGTGCGTGCCTTCCGACGAGCATCAGATGCGCGCCGCGGTACGCGCCGCCTACGAGCACGACGGTCCCGTCTACATCCGCTCGGGACGACCGAAAGCGCCGCTCATCTACGGGGAGACGCCGCGCGATTTCGCGTTCGGGCGCGGCGTGCAGTTGCGCGACGGCGCCGACCTCACGCTGATCGCGAACGGCCTCATGGTCGCGGCGGCGCTGGTAGCGGCGGAGCAGCTCGCGGCGGATGGCATCACCGTGCGCGTGATCGACATGCCGACCGTGAAGCCGCTGGACGAGGCGCTCGTCGCCCGGGCCGCTGCCGAGACCGGCGGTATCGTGGTCGCCGAAGAGCATCTGGTGCACGGCGGGCTGGGTGCGGCGGTCGCGCAGGCGGTGGGACGCCTGCACCCGTGTGCGCTCGAGTTCGTCGGCATCCGCGACACCTACGCCGAGAGCGGCGACCCCGCCGCGCTCATGCGCAAGTACGGCCTCACGGCCGCGGATGTCGTGAGTGCCGCACGGCGCCTGCTCGCCCGACAGGCCGCAGGCGCGACGCGGTGAACGAGCGGGAACGTCAGAAGCGCGCGGCCGCCGAGCGCGCGGTCGCGTTCGTGGCGTCGGGCATGCGCCTGGGTCTGGGTACCGGCTCGACGGCGAAGCACGTTCTCGACGTGCTGGGCGAGAAGCTGCGTGAGGGCATACTTCGCGACATCGCCGGGGTGGCGACCTCACGCGCCACCGCCGAGCACGCGCGCCAGTGCGGCATTCCGATCGCAGACCTGGACGCCATGCCTCACCTGGACCTGGCCATTGACGGTGCCGACGAGGTCGATCCGCGCCTCGATCTGATCAAGGGTCTGGGCGGGGCGCTGCTGTGGGAGAAGATCGTGGAGAGCGCGGCGGATCGCTTCGTGGTCGTCGCCGACGAATCGAAGCTGGTCACGCGGCTCGGCGAGAGAGCGCCCGTCCCCGTCGAAGTCGTGCCGTTCGGCTGGCGGACGACGCTGCCGGCCCTCGAGGCGGCCGGCGCCGCGCCGACCCTGCGCATTGCGGGCGACGGTCGGCCGTTCGTCACCGATGGCGGACACTACATCGTGGACTGCCGCTTCGAGAGCGGCATCGATGATCCGCCCCGTACCGCGGCCCTGCTGCGCGCCCCGCCCGGGGTCGTGGAAACCGGCCTGTTCATAGGCATGGCGACGGCGGTGGTGGTCGCCGGCGCGAGTGTACAGGTGCTCGAGCGCGAGCACGCCGCGTCCAGCCGATGAGCGTGAAGATCGCGCCCTCCATCCTGTCCGCGGACTTCGCGCGGCTGGCGGATGGCATCGCCGCGGCGGAAGCGGGCGGCGCGGACTGGATCCACATCGACGTCATGGATGGCCACTTCGTGCCGAATCTCACGATCGGCCCGCCGGTCGTGGCGGCGATTCGCAAGGTGACCGGCCTGCCGCTCGACGTCCACCTCATGATCGAGCGGCCCGACGCCCTGCTCGAGGCGTTCGTGAGCGCGGGCGCGGACTACCTGACCGTTCACCAGGAGACCTGCCCGCACCTGCACCGCACGGTGCAGCGCATCCGGGAGCTCGGGGCCCGGCCGGGGGTCTCGATCAATCCCGCCACCCCCATCAGCACGATCGACGAGATCCTGCCCTACACGGACCTGGTGCTGGTCATGAGCGTCAACCCGGGGTTCGGCGGGCAGCGCTACATCCCGACCACCACGGCCAAGGTCGCGGCGCTGCGGCAGCAGCTCGAGGGGCGCAGCCTGTGGGGTATCGAGATCGAGGTCGATGGCGGTATCGCCGCCGACACGATCGGCGACGTCGCCGCGGCCGGCGCCTCCGTGCTCGTGGCCGGCGCCGCGGTGTTCAACGATCGCGGCTCGGTAGCCGAGAACATCGCCGCGCTGCGCCGCGCCGCCGCGGCGGCCGAGCCCGGCATCCGCCGGGCCTGAGCGGCAGGGCCTTCGCGCGACGCCGGCGTCGCTGCCGGCGCGGTAAGCCGGGGACCGAGCACCCGGCCCCACGGCGCGGTAGCGTGCCGCTGGGGGGCGGGCGGACGGAACCCCGGCGCCGTTTGGCGCCGGGATCCCCAGGCTCATTGTGATTGTAGTCGAGCGCGGGAGCTCGATCGCGAGCGGCCGCGATGCGTCTGCAGGATCACTTGAAGCGGATCTGAACCTGGCGCACGTCCGTCACCGTCAAGCCGGGCCACGCCACGCTGAAGTGGAAGCGGCCGCCCCCGTCGAGCACGCCGTGCGAGCTGATCGCGATCTTCGGAACCGGGTGAGCCGCCACCGTCTGCACCACCTCCCGGAAGTGCGTCGCGGTCCCCGTCCTGAGCCCCGGCATGGCGGCGAGGTCTGACAGTGTCAGCTGACCTGCGGCCACGGCGTCCTGGAAGGCACCGTCCCACGGCACGAACCAGATCGGCACGCTCGAGCCACCCAGATGCGAATGCCAGGGCGGCGTGACGCCCATCGGCTCCTGGTGCAGCGAGAACCCGCTCACCGTCGCGGCGCACAGGAACACCCGAGGCGCGAACACGCCCGGCGCGAGCTCGGCCAGCGCGAAATCGTAGAAATCGAACAGGTTGAAGCCGTCCGGGATGCAGCCGGGATCGCGGTAGAACACGACGGCAGCCCACTCCTCCGTCCGGTAGCCGTAACCGCCCACTGACGCGGGCTCCTCGGTCCTCGAGTAGAAGGGGAACATGCTCGGCTCGACGCGGAACAGGCTGTTGCTGGCGAGCTGAGGAGCGGCCGCATGGGCGGGCTCGTGCGGCTCCGGCGCCGTGGGGTGATCGCAGGCCGTCACGAGGAACGGCAGCAGCAGGACGGCGGGGTTGAATCTCATGGCATCTCCTGGGTGAACGAGGGGTCGAAGCCGCCATGCGAGCGTTGTAGTGCCCGCGCCCGGCGGCTACCTTGGCGCAACGTAGTGGCAGTCCCTTCCCCGCCTCTGACGTATCTATGACTTCACCAGGAACCGAGCCCTCGGGTGCCCCAGCCGCGGCCCGGCTGCGCCTGCTGGGTGCGGTCGAGCTGGAGCGCGGGAGCGCCGGGAGCATGCGCCCGGTCGCGCTCCAGCCCAAGCGGCTTGCTCTGCTCGCGTACCTTGCTGCCGCCCGGCCGGCCGGACTGCAGCGACGTGATGTGCTGCTCGCCGTGTTCTGGCCCGAGCTGGACAGCGAGCATGCGCGCGGAGCCCTGAGCAAGGCCGTGCACTACCTGCGGCAGGCACTTGGCGACGGAACGGTCGTGAGACGTGGCGAGGAGGAGCTGGGAGTATCCGCGCAGCGTCTGTGGTGCGACGTGCCGGCGTTCGAGCGGGCGCTGGCGGAGGGGCAGGCGGCGGAGGCGCTCGCGCTCTACGGCGGCGACCTGCTGGCCGGGCTGCACATCTCCGGAGCTCCGGAATGGGAGCAGTGGCTGGACGGGCGCCGTTCCGCGTTGCGCGCCGGTGCGGTCTCCGCGGCGCTGCAGCTGGCCGAGGAAGCTCTCGCTTCCGGAAACGCCATGGCCGCCACGGCCCACGCCCGACGGGCCACATCGCTCGCCGTCGCCGACGAGGTCGTGCTGCGTCGCAGTCTCGAATTGCTCGCGGGGGCGGGCGACCGCTCCGGGGCGGCGCGGCTGTATGAAGAGTTCGCGCGCCGTCTGGCCAGCGACTACCAGCTCGAGCCGGCCGCGGAGACGCGCGCCCTCGTGGCGCGCCTGCGCCGCGACGACGAAGACGTCGCCACGTACGTAACGGCAGCGCACCCGCCCGCCGCGGTGAGCGCCGACACGTCGCTCCCGCAGCTGCCGCGGGAGGCACCGGCTCCTGCGGCGGCTGTCCGTCGCCGCCCGCCCCTGGCCGTGGCCGCCGCCCTGCTGCTGAGCCTCCTGGTCGGGTCTTATCTGCGGCCGACGGAAGCGCCGCTGGAAACCCGCCGCGTCGTCGTCGCCCCGTTCGAGAACCACACGGGCGACGCCTCCCTGAACGTGCTCGGGCAGATGGCGGCGGACTGGCTCATCCAGGGGCTCTCCGGCTCGGGTGTGGTGGAGGTGGTCCCCTTCGGTGCCATGCTGCGCTCGGCGCTGAACGTGGGTGGCGAGGGCGACTCCGCCACGCGCATGAGTGCGCTCGCGCAGGAAACGGGCTCGGGGACCGCGATCTGGGGCAGCATCTACCGTCAGGGCGATTCACTCTACATCCACGCGCGGGCGACCAACGTGCGCACCGGCCGAGTGCTGCTGGCGCTCGATCCGGTCAGCACGGAGGAGAGCGGCGTGCTCGACGCGGTCGAGCGGGTGCGCACGCTCATGATGGGCGGCATCGCGCCGTTCCTCGACCCACGCATGAGGGACTACGCGGCGATCGCGAGTCGCCCGCCATCCTACGAATCGTACCGCGCATACGCGCAGGGGATGGAGCGGTTCGTGAGCGCCGACTGGCGCGGAGCGATCGAGAGGTTCCACATCGCCCGCGCCACGGACACCGCCTTCGCGTTGCCGCTCGTCATGGCGGCGATCGCGCAGGCCAACCTCGGCAACTACGCGGCCGTGGACTCGCTGGTGGCCGCGTCGGCTCCGCACCTGCACCGGCTGCCGGAATACGATCGGCTCGCGCTCGAAGCGGCCGCGGCGTGGTCGAAGGGTGATTACGAGTCGAGCTACCGGGCCGCTGTGCGCGTCGCCGCACTCGCGCCCAACACGATCGCGCACGGGCAGGTCGCGCGCGAGGCGCTCACGCTGAATCGGCCGCGCGAGGCCGTGCGCGTGCTGCGCGCGCTCGACCCCGCGCGCGGCGAGTTGCGGGGCTGGGTGGTGTACTGGCAGAATCTTTCCATTGCCCATCACGCGCTGGGCGAGTACCGGCATGAGCTGCGCACCGCCAGGCGGGCCCGCGCCGCGCACCCGGCCAGCCCGGTGGTTACGCAGATCGAGTTGAGGGCGCTGGCGGGGCTGCGTCGCGATGCTGCGGTGCTGGCTGCCGCACAGGGGTACCTTGCAGACCCCCCCGACAGTGGTCCATCCCCCAGCGTGCTGCTGCGGACGACCGCGCTCGAACTTCGTGCCCACGGACGCCCCGGCGCGGCCCGGCAGCTGCTC
This sequence comes from Longimicrobiales bacterium, assembly GCA_035461105.1. Classification (GTDB taxonomy): domain Bacteria; phylum Gemmatimonadota; class Gemmatimonadetes; order Longimicrobiales; family RSA9; genus VEPF01. The sequence continues at coordinate 12,544 of DATHVV010000209.1, forward strand.
GAACTGCAGCTCGCGTGGCTGCTCGAGCGCCCCCCCGCGAGCCAGTCTGCACCTGGCTTCCGAATGGCCCTGGCAGAGACCTATTATCTGCTCGAGCACTGGGAAGAGAGCCGCGCGCTGCTCACGGCGCTCGCACGGGAGAACCCGGACGCGCTTGCCGTCCAGGGTCGCCTCGCGACGATCGCAGCCCGACTCGGCGAGCGCGATGAGGCACAGCGCATCGAAGCCGAGCTGGCTGCGCTGGTCCGGCCGCACCTTTTCGGTGAGCCGACATACTGGCGCGCTCGCATCGCGGCCCTCCTCGGCGCGGAGGCACGCGCCGTAGACCTGCTGCGCGAAGCGTACGCCGAGGGTCGGTGGGAGCGGCTCGGGATGCACACTGACGTCGATCTCGAGCCCGTCCGGGGATCCGCCGCGTTCCGCAGCTTCGCGCGTCCCCGTGGCTGAATGGAGCAACGTGGCCCGCTCGGAGCCGGCCTGAAGCCCCAAGGCCTCGCGCGCCTACTCGGGGTGTACGGCACCTCCAACCGTTGTAAATTGACTCTGTCCGGCCGAGGTGGCGGAACGGCAGACGCACCGCACTTAAAATGCAGGGCCGCGAAAGCGGCGTGTGGGTTCGAGTCCCACCCTCGGCACTCCTGAAAGCACGCTCCTATAAAGAGTTAGGGCCGCCGGTCTCGATCCACCGGCGGCCCTCTCTTGTGCCGAATTGTGCCGTAATCGCTCCCGGAACCCTATCGGGACGACCCCCGCAGCGAACGGGACAATCTTGACCGGCGCCGCCGGCTCGGCGTGCAGCCGGGCGAGTTTCTCCACGCCTTCAGCAAGCGACCGGCTGGCCCGCACCCGGCTCGCTCATGGCGCCCCAGGGCCGCGCCGAGCCGACGCTGCCCGGCCCGGCGCCCGCGGATCCACTTGCGGGCGCGCTTTTCATGCAGAACTCAGAATCCTCACCGCTCACCCCCGTCCGAAGGAGTAATGAACCCGAACCCCTTGTCGGTTATAATCCGCTTCGGCCCACCCGTCTGGTCATAGCTATCACCCCCCACTATGTCCCAGATAAGTTCATCCGGGTTGTCAGGAACGGGCGCAGCCGATCCCGTGATCGTTTTGATGGAGATCTCGCCGCCCCTGGTCCGCAGCCGTGCGCCGCCGGCAAACCGGAATTCGTCGGCTGCGTGGAACGTGATTTCCGTAAGG
>DATHVV010000210.1:0-4141 GCA_035461105.1 Longimicrobiales bacterium
CGACCACCCAGTTCAGGCAGTTGCCGGCAGGCGCCGGCTGGAGCAGGCTCTCCTCGTGGGTGATGCCGGCCGTGTTCAGGCGCAGCACCTGGTGCGTGGTGCGCGCCAGGTGCCGGAATACCTCGACGTCGGTCATGCTGCCTCCTCCCCTGGTGAGCGGCGGACGCTGGCTCGACTCGTCCCGCGGACGCTGGCTCGACTCGTCCCGCGCTACATCTACCGGCACGCGCACGGGTCCGGCAAGGCGAAGCTCCGCCCCCCGCCGGAGTCGTTCATCCCTGCGCGGTCCCTGCCGATTCCAGCCGGGCGCGGTCCGCTCTAGATTTCGCAATCAGCCGTCCCCGCAGCCTGAATCTCCGACGGGCCCGATGCCGAGCTCGATCCGCCGCGCCGCCGCGGCCTCCGTGCTGCTGCCAACCCTGCTCGTTGCGAGCGCCTGCTCGGACGGTCCGAGCGAGCCGCGCCCGGACGGCCGCTTCCCCTCGTCGATCCAGCTGATGCAGGCGCCGGCTCCTGCATGGTCGGGCGAGCCGACCTCGCTCGCGGTGCGGGTCCTCGCGCAGGACGGGCTGCCGCTCGCGGGCGCGGCGCTCACGCTCGAGCCCGAGCACGGCAGCGTGCCGCAGAGCACCGCGACGACCGACGAACAGGGCGTCGCTCCGGTGTCCTGGCACCTCGCCGACCAGGACCGGCGCCAGGTCCTGCGCGTGCGCGGCGGGAACCGCTCGCTCGAGGTCGCCGTCACATCCACCCCGCTGATCACGGCGGTGGTGCTGCAGGGCCTGCCCGCGACGCTTCCACTCGGCGACACCACGGCGCAGGCCAGCCTGCAGGCGCGCACCAGCACCGGTCGCGAGCTGCCTTTCCCGGGCTTGTTCACGCTCACGCTCGAGAGCCAGGTGCCGCGCTACCCGGCGCTGCCGGTCGGCGCGGTCACGGGGCGTCGCGTGCGCGCGACCGGGCCCGGTGCGATGGACGTGCGTGCCACGGCCGGTGAGCTCGCCTCCGACGTCGTCTCGATCGAGGTGCCGCACGGCCGGCCGATCGTGCTGCGGGTGACGCCCGAAGGGGTGGCGTCGGCGGGCGGCGAGGTGACGCTGGAGGGCTACGACCTGGAGGCGGTGGCGCCGGACGCGGTACGTCTCGACGGCGAACCGGTCGCACTGCTCGCGACCGACGCGGAATCGATCCGGCTGCTCGTACCACCCGCGCCGACCGACTGCCGCGGACGCGACGTCGTCGCCCTGACCGTGGCGCAGGCGTACCTGCCCCAGGGCCCGCTGACGCTGCGCCGCTCGCGCGATGGCACGCTGGTGCTCGCGCCCGGCGAAGTGCTTCCGCTCGGCCGCGCGTCCGGGCTGTGCGTGCGGCTGCGCGGCGAGCCGGACGCGGAGTACGTGCTCGCGTACTTCGACGCGCGCGGCATCGAGAGTGCCCGCACGACGCCGGAGGACGGGTCGCTCGACAACGCGGCCGCGTCCGTGCGGCTGGCCGATCGATCGGTGCCGGGAGCCGCGGGCACGGTGCGTCCCGCCGCCCCGGCCGGAGCGTCGCTTTCTGCCGATGCGCCGAGCGATGTCGTGCGCGGCACGCCCGTGGCAGGCGCAAGCCCGTACGATCTGCTCTGGAACGTGCGCCAGACGCCGTGGGCGGTCGGGGACACGTTCGCGATCTGGGGCGATGAGGGCCGGATCGAGCCGGGAGTGATCTTCCACGCGACGGCGCGCTTCGCGGTCGGGGCGATGGCGCGCGACTCGTCGTACCGGATCCCGCAGCGCCTGATCGGCGTGAGCAGTGCGCTGGAGAAGTTCGGCCAGCACGCCGAGCTCATGGGCAGTGCGTTCGGCGTGGACTGGCCGGCCACGACCGCGGGCGCGGGCCAGACGCTCGTCATCGTGGGCGACTTCTGGGCGGCCGGGCTGATGTTCCTGGGCAGCGGCACCGTGGACCGGGGCAACTTCGTCGCCATCGATCCGCTCGTCGTAGAGCTGCCCGCGAGCGAGCCGCTCCACTTCCCCGAGTACACGCTCTTCCACGAGATGGCGCACGCCTACCAGGACCGCTACATGATGAAGCGGTGCGTCGAGCTGGGCGACTGCGGCTACGACGTCTGGGATTACCGGTGGTCGGTCGAAGGCGGCGCCGACTTCCTCACGCAGCAGCTGATGCGCATCGAGCTCGGCTTCGCGCTGAACGGGAACTATTCCCTCGACGGGATCGTGAGCAACGCGCTCGGCCCGCTCATCTACTACGGCGACTTCGAGCACCCGCACTACGTGTTCAGTGAGGGATACGGCGCGTCGAGCTGGCTGCTGACCGACCTGCTGCACCGCGCGCTCGCGGCCGGCGCGGCCTTCGATGCGGCCATGGGCGCGATCGCGATGGGCGCGCTCGAGGGCTGGTACGGCAAGGGCCGGGACGGCGTGCAGCGGCCCGGCCTCGCCGCGCGCACGCGCACCCTGCTGGGCAACGACTGGGAGCCGCTCCCGGCCACGCTGCAGGCGCTGCTCGCGCTGGGCGCCGATGATCGTATCAGCAGCGGCTCGCTGCAGGTGCCCTTCGTGAGCGAGGCCTGGAACCGGATCCGCCCCGGGGGTACCTTCCGGCTCGGGGACGGCCTCGCCATCGACGTGGCGGTCCGCGGCCTCACCTACGGTCACTATCGCATCGAGGACGCCGCGGGACTGGGCGGCGCGATCGAGGCGGCTACTCCGGGCGCACCGATGGAATGGGCAATCGTCAGGACACGATGAAGCACGAGCTCCGCAGCCACGCCACGAACCGGTTCCGACGCCATCTCCGGAATGTCTGGGCCTCCCGCGGTGGCGGCTTCTACGGGTTCGTCGCGATGCTGACGTTCGTGTACCTGGAGGGCATCGACCTGGCGGGCGATTTCGCCGCGCTGCCGGCATCGTTCGAGCCCGAGCTCGGATTCGTGATCGGCTGGATCGTCGGCAACTTCGTCGATGCCATCGTGAACGGGGTGCGCGCCGCGATCTGGCCGGTCTCCTGGATCCGCCACTTCGGCGTCGGCATCCTCTCCGGCGTGCTCCTCGCCGGCTGCTACGGGGCGTACCGGCTGCTGCGCCCGACGGTGCTGCGCCTGCTCACCCTGCCCGGCGAGGACCCGGCCGCGCTCGAGCCGCTGATCGCGAAGGCGCGCGTCGGCCGGGAGTAGCGGCCTCCCGCGGTCCCGCCAAGACCCGCAGCGCCAGCGGGTCGCTCGCAGCGCCAGCGGATTATCCGTGCTGGGGTTCCATTCTCCCGCCTGCCGATGCTATCTTGGCCTGACGACGTCTTTTCCGCCTCAGCCTCCCCAGGCATTTCAGTACACCCGAGCGAAGCTGCTCAACGGTATGAAGCATCAATTCCGGACATCGGCCATGATCCGTTCACGCGTGCTGCCCCTGGCGGGCGGACTGCTCCTCGTCGTGTCCACGGCGGGCTTCGGCTCGCGGCCCACGGCACCCGAGGTCGTTCGCGACGTCCACCCCGACACCTCGCGACCGCGCGCCGGCGCCGCCGAGGACGCCCTCCGCGCGCTCTCGCCGCACGTGCGCCGCATGAGCGACCCGGGCGCGCTCGCCACCGCGGTGCGCGCGTACTACAACTACCGGGATGCGCATCCGGATGCGGTTCGCAAGCCGTACCTCTATTTCGTGGATCTCGGGCTCGGCAACAGCACGGCGCGCGGCTATGTCTTCGACATGGACGCGCAGAGGCTCGTGGAGGGGCCGTTCATGGTCGCCCACGGGCGCGGCTCCGGTCCGCGCAACGGCGTGCCGCAGAAGTTCTCCAACCGTCCCGGCAGCTACGCGTCCTCGCTGGGACTCTACCTGGCCCAGGAGACCTACACGTTCTCCGGCAAGGCGAACGGCCGGCGCTACTCCTCGGTCGGGCTGCGGATGCGCGGCGAGTCGGGCGCCTTCAACGGCGCGGCGCGTGCCCGCGGCATCGTCGCCCATGGCGCGCCGTACGTGAACGGGCGGGAGGCCGGCCGCAGCGAGGGCTGCCCCGCGATGGAGCCGGCGCGCGCGAACCGGCTGCTGCCGCTCATCGCCGACGGCGGCGTCGTCTTCATCTACTCGCCGAACGACACACGCTGGCTCGACCGCGACCCCTGGGTGAACGGGTCGGGCGA
>DATHVV010000211.1:0-15272 GCA_035461105.1 Longimicrobiales bacterium
GCTGCCGGCCCCGGCTCCAGCAATGCGAGCGCCGAGTAGGGGCGTCGCACCACCCGATCGAGCGCCTGCCGGCTGCTTCCATCCGGCAGCAGACCGATCACCGCCCCGATATGCTCGCCCAGCTCGCCCACGCCCGGGGTGTCGGCGGGAGCGTACACGAGCAGGGTGGTGTCGCCGGCCGCGGCTTCGGCCAGCAGCGTGAGCCAGCCGGGCGACCCCAGGATGCTCTCTCCGTACGCCTCGGCGACCGGCCCGACCGGGACCAGGCTCCAGCTGCCATCCTCGACGGGCCGGGCGAGCCGGTCGAGCGAAGTGCCGAACAGGAAGTGGTCGATCAGGCCCTCGTCGTTCTCCACGCCGAGCAGCGCGTGCAGGGACGGCTCCCGCAGACCGGCGTCCACCAGCAGGATGCGACGTCCCGTGGGCACGAAGGCCCGCGCGACCGCGGCCGCGCATCGCCCGGCCCAGGGATCCGCCGCAGCGGCCACCAGCAGCACCGCAGGCAGGGCCGCACCCGGGCCGCGAACGACCAGTTCCAACAGGGGAGAGTCGGCGCCTTCCTCCGGCTGGAAGGGCACCGCATCGGGCCACGGACGCAAATCGATTGCTGTTCAGGGTGACTGCTGCGGGACGGCGTAATGTAGCGGGCCCGGCAGACGGCTGCCAACCGCGCGCGCGGGGCTCCAGCGCCCTGCGGTGCCTCAGCTGGAGGCGCTAAAGGCGCTGGCCGAGAGGGCGGCCTCGGGGTCGGCGACGTCGCCGCTGACGCGCGGCAGCCGCAGTGTGAACGTGGCCCCTTCACCCGGCCGCGAGGAAACCGTGAGCGATCCGCCGAGCAGCATGGCCAGGCGACGCGAGATCGGCAGTCCCAGCCCCGTGCCCTGCGTCTCCTGGGGCGGCTCCAGCTGCTCGAACTCGTGGAAGATCCGCTCCTGCTCACTCTCCGGGATGCCGATCCCGCGGTCGCGGACCTCGATCTCCGCACCCCCATCCTCGCAGCGGCGACAGGCCACGACCACCTGCTCCCCACCCCCGAACTTGATCGCATTGGAGAGCAGGTTCAGCAGGATCTGGCGCAGGCGCCGGGAATCGGTGATGATGCTGAACGGCTCGCCCTGCAGCAGCGCGAGCGGCGTGCCCCGTTGCTCCGCCTGCGGCGCCATGGTGACGAAGAGATCCTGCACGAGCTCGGGCAGCGTCACCGACTCGTACTGCAGCTCGACCTTGCCCGCTTCGATCTTCGAGAGGTCGAGCACATCGTTGACCAGCTCGAGCAGGTGATGCGCCGCCTTGTTGGCGCGCGCGATGCCGTTCCGCTGCGCCTCCGTCAGCTCGCCGTAGATGCCGTCCAGCAACAGCGCCGTGTACCCGAGCATGGCGTTGATCGGCGTGCGCAGCTCGTGGCTCATCGAGGCAAAGAACCGGCTGCGCGTCGTCATCGCCCGCTCCAGCTCCTCCTGCCGCACCTCCAGCTCCGCGTTCACCGCGCGCAGCTCCCGGGTGCGCGCCTGCAGCGCGCTCGTCTGCTCGCGCAGCCGCTGGCGTGCCTCGTACTGCCGGGTCACGTCGTGCGCGATCACGGTGTAGACCCGTTCGTCGGGCAGCACCAGGCACGAGAAGGACGCCTCGATCGGGAAGGTGGCGCCGTCGGCACGGATGCCATGCAGCTCCTCGGGGTGTGCCCCCCGCGTGCGTTGCGCGCCCGCCCGCGCGTCCAGCTTCTCCTGCGGTACCGGCGGGTGCAGCAGCGCATCGACGGACAGCTGCAGCGCCTGCTCCTCGGTGTAGCCGAACATCGCCGCCGCCGCCTCGTTGTACATGCGGATCCGCCGGTCCTCGCCAAATGTGATGATCGCATCCATGGCGGAGCTGACGATGAGCGCGCAGCGTTCCTCGGACTGGCGCAGCTCCGCCTCGTGCTGCAGCGCCAGCTCGCGCACCTCGCTGTCGCGCAGGGCCTGCTCCTGCTCCCGAATCTGCTCGGTCTTGCGGTACAGCTCCACGAACACGGCGACCTTCGAGCGCAGCACCGCCGGATTGAACGGCTTGAACAGGTAGTCCACGGCGCCGGCGGAGTAGCCCTCGAAGACGTACTCTTCTTCCTTGCTGATAGCGGTGAGAAAGATGATGGGCGTGTGCTTCGAGCGTTCCCGCGACTTGATCAGCTGCGCCGTCTCGAAGCCGTTCATGCCCGGCATCTGCACGTCCAGCAGGATCACCGCGAAGTCGGTGCGCAGCACGTGCTTGAGCGCCTCCGCCCCGGAGTTGGCGCGCACCAGCCGGTAGCCCTGCGGTTGCAGCACGGCCTCCAGCGCGACCAGGTTCTCGACCCGGTCGTCGACCAGCAGGATCGGCGGCAGCGAGCGCGCGCTCACAGGCGCCTCGCCGGGGCGAGAGCGGGCGCGGCGGCGGCCGCCCGCAACGCCGCCGCCAGCGCTTCCAGGCCGAGCGCAAGCGCCCCGGGGGCGGCCGCGAGCGCAGCCGCCGGCATGCGCGGCACTTCGGCACTGGCCGGGTCCTGCGCCAGGGCCAGCCCGCCCTCCGCCTGCACCCGCCGGAGCCCGGCCGCGCCGTCCTCGTTGGCACCCGTCAACACCACGCCGACCACCCGCGCGCCGTAGGTATCCACGGCCGACTCGAAGGCGACATCGATCGAGGGGCGGGCGAAGCGTACCGGCTCGTCGGACGACAGCGCGAAGGAGCCCTCATCGACCAGCACGTGGTAATCGGGCGGCGCCAGGTAGACTACGCCCGGCTCGATCGGATCCTTGTCGAGAACCTCGCGTACGGGCAATGGTGAGCGCGCCGCCAGCACCTCGCAAAGCAGGTCCGATTCCCGACTGCGGTGCTGCACGATGAGCAGCGGCAGCAGAAAGTCCGACGGCAGCCCTGCGAGCAGGCGCTCGAGCGCCGTCAATCCTCCGGCCGATGTCCCGATCACGACCAGGGCGTACCGCACTAGCGCACCTTCCGGTAGATCTTCTCGCGTGCATCGAGTGGCTCGTATTCGTCCTCCACGGCCGTGCCGCGCAACGACTCCTTGCTGCCCAGTCCGAGCATGCCGTACACCGGCAGACTGTCGTAGAACAGCTTGTGCACGCGGTTCTGCAGGGTGCGATCGAAGTAGATCATCACGTTCCGGCAGATGATCACGTGGAACTCACTGAATGACCGGTCGGTCGCCAGGTTGTGCTGTGCGAACACCAGGTTCCGGCGCAGCTGCTGTGAGAAGAGCGCGCCGTCGTATGCCGCCGTGTAGTACTCGGAAAATGAGCGCTTGCCGCCCGCGCGCAGGTAGGCCTGCGTGTAGTCCTGCATCTGGTCCAGCGGGAAGATGCCGGATGCGGCCTGCTCGAGCGCCACGTCGTTGATGTCCGTCGCGTAGATCCGGGTGCGCTCGTAGAGATCTTCCTCCGCCAGCAGGATCGCCATGGAATAGACTTCCTCGCCGGTGGCGCACCCGGCATGCCAGATCCGCAGGAACGGGTAGGTGCGCAGCAGCGGAACTACCCGGCTCCGGAATGCCTGGTAGAAGCGCGGATCGCGGAACATCGAGGTGACGTTGACCGACAGGTCCGCCAGCAGTCGCTCCATGGCCACGCGATCGTGCAGCACCCGCTCCTGCAGGGCGCTGATCGTGTCGAGGCCCTCCGCCTCCAGCCGCTTCCAGATCCGCCGCTTGAGCGACGAGTAGGCATACGACCGGAAGTCGAAGCCGTACTGCCGGAATATCCCCTCCGTCAGCAGCTGGATCTCGATGCGCTCCAGCTCCTTCGGGTAGGCGAGCGGCGTGTCGGGCAGTGCCATCGGCCTAGCGATACAGCCACACCCGCATCAGCGAGAGCAACTGCTCCGTGTCGACGGGCTTGGTGATGTAGTCCGACGCCCCGGCCGCGAGCGTCTTCTCGCGGTCGCCCTTCATCGCCTTCGCCGTGACCGCGATGATCGGCAGGTTCTGAAACGCCTCCTGCTGCCGGATCGCCCGGGTCGTCTCGTAGCCGTCCAGCTCAGGCATCATGACATCCATGAGCACCAGGTTCACGTCCGTGTGCTCTTTCAGCATTTCCAGCGCCTCTCGCCCGTCCTCGGCGAAGATCACGTCCATGCCGTGCGTCTCGAGCAGGCTGGTGAGCGAGAAGACGTTGCGCACGTCGTCATCCACGATCATGATCTTCTTGCCGGTGAACGCGGTGTCGGCGCTGTGGATCCGCTCGAGCATGCGCCGCTTCGGCTCCGGCAGCCGCGCCTCGACCCGGTGCAGGAACAGCGCGGTCTCCTCGAGCAGACGCTCCGGCGACTTCGCGTCCTTCACGATGATCGTCTCGGCGTAGCGACGCAACTGCGTCTCCTCGGCGGGTTCCAGTTCCTTGCCGGTATAGATGATGACCGGGAGCTCCTGCATCTGTGGGTCGTTCTTGATGCGCTCGAGCAGCGTGAAACCGCTCATGTCCTCCAGCCCGAGATCCAGTACCATGCAGTCGAAGCGCCGCTCAGCGAGCCGGGCGAGCGCGTCCTCGGCGCTGCCGACCGCCACGATCTCGACGTCATCGTGACCGATCAGCTCGATGATGCTGCTGCGCTGGACCGCGTCGTTCTCGACCACCAGCAGCTGCCGGACGGGCTCGTCCAGGAAACGTGAGATCGCCTCGAACGCGCCGTCCAGCGCATCCTTGCTGACCGGCTTCTCCAGGTACGATACCGCGCCCTGTTTCAGGCCTCGCTGCCGCTGCTCGATACCGGAGATGATGTGTACCGGGATGTGGCGCGTGGCCGAGCGGTGCTTCAGCCGATCCAGCACCGACCAGCCGTCCATGCCGGGCAGGTCGATGTCCAGCGTGATCGCGTCCGGCAGGTACTCGTTGGCCAGCTCGAGGCCGCTCTCGCCGTCGAGCGCGACGATGCCCTTGAAGCCCTTCTGGCGCGCCATGTCGAGGAGCACGCGCGCGAAGTGCATGTCGTTCTCGATGACCAGCACGGTGCGGTCGCCCTCCTCGATGCCGCTGCGGTCGTCGTGCATGGCCGGCTCGGCCGACGGCGCGCGCCGCGGCTCGCGCCGCCGGATCGCGGCCGGCGGCGCCGGACGTCCGGGCGCGGCGACCGCCGCGGCGGCCTCGTTGCGCACCACGTCACCGGGATAGGCGCGCGGCAGGAACAGCGTGAACGTGCTGCCCTCGCCCTCCGTGCTCTCCACGCGAATCTCGCCCCCCAGCAGGTTCGCGATCTCCCTCGAGATCGAGAGGCCGAGGCCGGTGCCGCCGTACTTGCGCGACGTGGTGCCGTCGGCCTGCTGGAAGGCCTCGAAGATGACGCGCTGCTTCTCCGCCGCGATGCCGATGCCCGTGTCGCTCACCGCGAACGCGAGCACCTGATCGGCCTCGTTCAGCGTGTCGGAGGCGAAGCGCCGGCCCGGCTCGGCCACGCGCACGGTCAGACGGACGCTGCCCGCGGCCGTGAACTTGAAGGCGTTCGAGAGCAGGTTCTTCAGGACCTGCTGCAGCCGTTTGGCATCGGTCTCGATCGACTCCGGGACGCCCGGGGCCAGCTCGACGGCCAGGGTCACACCCTTGTCATCGGCGACCGGGCCGAAGCTGCGCCGGGCGAACTCGCCGACGTCCGTCAGCAGCACCTCCGTGGCTTCCAGCTCCATCTTGCCTGACTCGATCTTGGACAGGTCGAGCACATCGTTGATCAGCGTGAGCAGATCGCTGCCCGCGCCCAGGATGGTGCGCGCGTACTCGACCTGCTGCTCGCTGAGGTTGCCGCCCTCGTTCTCGGTGAGCAGCTTGGCCAGGATCAGCAGCGAGTTGAGCGGCGTGCGCAGCTCGTGCGACATGTTCGCCAGGAACTCGCTCTTGTACTTCGATGAGACGGCCAGCTGCTCGGCTTTCTCCTCGAGCGCCAGCCGGGCGGCCTCGACCTCCTCGTTCTTCTGCTCCACCTGACGGTTACGTTCGGCGAGCAGTGACGCCTTCTCCTCCAGCTCCTCGTTGACCTGCTGCAGCTCCTCCTGCTGCTCGCGCAGCGCCTCCTCGGACGCCTTCAGCGTCTTCGCCTGCGACTCCAGCTCGCTGTTGGTGCGGCGCAGCTCCTCCTGCTGCGTCTTCAGCTCCTGCGACTGGCTCTGCAGCTCCTCGGTCAGCTGCTGCGACTGCACCAGCAGCTCCTCCGTGCGCATGTTCGCGCTGATCATGTTGATCACCACGCCCACGCTTTCCGCCAGCTGGTCCAGGAAGATCTGGTGGATCTGCGAGAACTCCCGGAAGCTGGCCAGCTCCACCACGGCCTTGACCGTCCCCTCGAACAGAATCGGCAGCACCAGGATGTTGCGCGGGGGGGCCTCGCCCAGGCCGGAGCTGATCTGGATGTAGTCCTCGGGCACGTTGGTGAGCAGGATCGGCTGCTTCTCCAGCGCCGCCTGGCCAACCAGCCCCTCGCCGATCATGAACCGGCTGCTGACGTGCTTGCGCCGGCGGTAGGCGTACGACGCGATCAGGCGCAGCCCATCGTCCCCTTCCGGATCCATGATGAAGAACGCGCCGTGGTTGGCGCCGATCAACGGGGTCAGCTCCGACATGATCAGGCGAGCTACCGAGTCCAGGTCCTTCTGCCCCTGCATCATGCGCGAGAACTTCGCCAGGTTGGTCTTGAGCCAGTCCTGTTCCGCGTTCTTCTCGGTGGTCTCCTTCAGGTTGCCGATCATCTGGTTCATGTTGCGCTTGAGCTCGCCCAGCTCGCCCTTCGCATCGACCATGATCGTGCGGGTGAGGTCGCCCGCCGTGACGGCGGTCGCCACGTCGGCGATCGCACGCACCTGCACGGTGAGCGAGTTGGCCATGGCGTTCACGTTTTCGGTGAGCGCCTTCCAGGTGCCCGCGACGTTGGGCACCTCCGCCTGGCCACCCAGCTTGCCCTCGGTCCCGACCTCCCGCGCCACCCGCGTCACCTCGCCGGCGAACACGCTCAGGCGGTCCACCATGGAGTTGATCACGTTCTTGATCTGCAGGATCTCACCCTTGACGTCCACCGTGATCTTCTGGGTGAGATCGCCGTTCGCGATGGCCGCCGAGACGCTGGACACGTCGCGCAGCTGCACGGTCAGGTTGCCGGCCAGCTGATTGACGTTGTCGGTGAGGTCTTTCCAGGTACCGGCCACGCCGGGTACGGCCGCCTGCCCGCCGAGCTTGCCCTCGGTACCGACCTCCCGGGCGACGCGCGTCACCTCGGAGGCAAACGAGCTCAGCTGATCGACCATCGTGTTGATGGTGTTCTTGAGCTCGAGCAGCTCGCCCTTCACGTCCACGGTGATCTTGCGGGTCAGGTCACCGCGCGCCACCGCGGTGGTGACGTCGGCGATGTTGCGCACCTGTGACGTGAGGTTGCTGGCCATGAAGTTGACGTTGTCGGTGAGGTCCTTCCAGGTACCGCCCACACCCCGCACCTCGGCCTGGCCGCCCAGCTTGCCCTCGGTACCCACCTCGCGGGCGACGCGGGTCACCTCGGAGGCGAACGAGCTGAGTTGATCGACCATGATATTGATGGTGTTCTTCAGCTCCAGGATCTCGCCTTTTACGTCGACGGTGATCTTCTGGGAGAGGTCGCCGTTGGCGACGGCGGTGGTGACCATCGCGATGGCGCGTACCTGGCTGGTCAGGTTGCTCGCCATCGAGTTCACGTTCTCGGTCAGGTCCTTCCAGGTGCCACCCACATTGGGCACTTCGGCCTGGCCGCCGAGCACGCCGGCGGTGCCCACCTCGCGGGCCACGCGCGTCACTTCGTCCGCGAACACGCCCAGCCGGTCCACCATCGAGTTGATCACGTTCTTGATCTGCAGGATCTCGCCCTGGGCCTCGACCGTGATCTTGCGGGTAAGGTCGCCGTCGGCGATCGCCGTGGCGACGGCCGAGACGTCGCGCAGCTGCACCGTCAGGTTGGCGGCCAGCTGGTTCACGTTCTCGGTCAGGTTGCGCCAGACGCCGGCCACGCCCTCGACGCGCGCCTGGCCGCCGAGCTGCCCTTCCGTGCCCACTTCCATGGCCACGCGCGTGACTTCGGCGGCGAACGAGCTGAGCTGGTCCACCATCGTGTTGATGGTGCTCTTCAGCTCGAGGATCTCGCCCTGGGCGTCGATCGTGATCTTCTGGGAGAGGTCGCCATTGGCGACCGCGGTGGTCACGTCCTTGATGGCTCGCACCTGCGCCGTGAGGTTGCTGGCCATGAAGTTCACGTTGTCGGTGAGGTCCTTCCACGTGCCCGCCACCCCGGGTGCATCCGCCTGGCCGCCCAGCTGACCTTCGGTGCCGACCTCCCGGGCCACCCGGGTGACCTCGGAGGCGAACGCGCTCAGCTGATCGACCATCCGGTTCACCGTCGTGCCGGTGCGCAGGAACTCGCCGCGTACGGGCCGACCGTCGATCTCGAGCGCGATCTGCTGGGTCAGGTCGCCCGCGGCCACCGCGGTCACGACGCGCGCGATCTCGGTGGTCGGCTGGACCAGGTCGGTGATCAGCGCATTGACCGAGCTCGCCTTCAGCGCCCAGTCGCCCGACAGATCGGCGGCTGGAACGCGCGCATCCATCCGCCCGTCGCGGCCGATCATGTGCGCGACCTCCACGATGTCGTGGGTCAGGCGCTGGTTCCGCTCGGCGATTGCGTTGAACTCCGCCGCGATCTCGCGCAACAGTGGATCGCTGCTCAGCTCGACGCGCGCGCTGAAGTCCCCCACATGCAGGGATCGGAGCCCATCGCGCAGCAGTTCCAGCTCGACCCGCGCGGTGCGCCCCGCGCCTCGTGCCGGGGCGCCGTTGCCGGTGCGGGCCGCGGGCTCCCCGCCCCCCTTGGGCGCATCCGGGTCCGGCCGGGAATCGGCCGCTGCGGCGGCCGCGGTGGCGGCGTCGTGTGTTGATCCGCCGGAGCCGGCGGAGCGCTTGCGTGAAGCCACGTTCGATCTCGTTTCTATAGGTTTCTGGCGGGCCCTCCAGGACGGGCGCCGGTGTGCCCGCGCGCCCGCTTTCCGGCCGTCCTGCAACCGTCGTGGCAGGAGCAAGAACCGGGCTCACCAGCCGATTCCGGAGGGTGGACGGCAGTGGCATACACCGGTCGGAACGGGGCTGAAGCTGACCAGATCGCGGGCCGGATCCCGGCGCCGCCACGCGCCCGCGGGGCCATCGAGCGTGACGCCGCCGGCGGGCGCGGCGCCGTCGGCCGCTAGAAGCTGGGCCCGAAGCTGATGCTGAAGATGCGGCTCCGGTCCGGCCGGTTCGGCGTGAACGCGTAATCGAGCCGCAGGATGGTGTAGAAGACGTTGATGCGGAGGCCGACGCCGTAGCTGAAGAGCGGCTCGCGGTACAGGTACGGGTCCTGCCCGGGCTTGCGGTCCCAGACTACCTTGACGGAGCGGGTCTCGCCTGCCGCGCACCGGCTCGTGCGGGTCACGTCGGAGCGCAGACAGATCTCGCCGTCCCAGGCCACGCCACCATCAAAGAAGGCGACCGCGTCCACCGGCGGGAAATTGCCGAGGAAGCCGATCTGCAGGGTGTTGATGACCGGGTAGCGCAGCTCCGCGTTCAACAGCACGGCGTTCGAGCCGATGAGCTGGTCGCGCAGCGGACAGCGCGAGAGCGACGCCTCGCCGCCGTAGTACCGGCTCTCCTGGCAGGCGCGGCTCTCGGAGTCGAACGAGTTGTAGTCGTACCCGCGCACGAAATAGGGACCGCCCCAGAACATCCCGAAGCGCTCCGCTTCCTCGCCCAGCCGGGTGAGCCCGACCAGCCGCGTGGCCAGCACCAGCTTCTGCCGGAAGTTGCGGTAGTTGCGCAGGTCGAGCAGCCCTTCCGCGAACTTGATGTCGCCGAACGTGTGGGAGATCTGAGCGCGGTAGCGGCGCCCTGCCACCGGGCCGGTCCAGCCGAAGTAGGTATTGTCGAACACCAGCGCCGCTTCCGGCTGCCAGTAGGCCAGACTGCCGATGTCCTCGGTCTTCTCGAACGATTCGAACGTGTCCCACGTGTAGCCGCGATAGATCACGTCGGTCTGGTAGTGCACCCCGGTCGCGTTCAGCTCCGCACGGCTGAACGTGCTGAACGGGTAGGCCACACTCACCGTAGCGGCACGGATCAGGTCGCGCAGGTAGGCGTTTGCATTAACCTCCCGCAGCTGCCCCTTGACCTCGAGCGGAAAGCGATAGGCGCCGCCGTAATAGCGGTAGAGCGGTTGCTGGAGCAGCGATACGCCCAGGTTCGCGCGACGGCGCAGGAACTGGTAGCTGCCGAGGAATGCCGCGTCCGAGAGCGAACCGTTGATGTTGCCGGCGATCAGCAGGTGGTGGTTGCCGAGCATGTCCGAGAGTGCGACGTAGCTGCCACCGTACAGGCCGTTGTCGTAATGGTCGCCGACGCTGGCCCCGATCTGGGGCCGGCCGACCATGTCGGCGGAGAACTTCACCCCGTAGTCGCGGTGCGCGAAGCCGGCGGTGTCGGGCAGCGCGACGGCCGCGCTGTCCAGCAGGGCGACCACCGAAATCGGGGGTGCTGTCGCCACGTTCGCCGGCGCCTCGGCGCTCGGGCGGAACCCGCCCGCATCCCGGTAGAACGACTGCACGGGCCCCGGCGGCGGCGCGGGCGCGGCCCGCGAATCCGGTCCGGTCACGATGGCAGGGTCGGCAACGGGCGCCGGCCGCTGCGCGAGCGGCGCCGCCGGAGAGGTCACCGGGGTCCGCGGCAACGCGAGCGGATCCTCAACGGCGTACACGTTGTAGCCGGCACTCTCGAAATGGCCGAAGAGCAGGCGCCCGCTCAGGGCCGACCAGCTGAGCACGGGGCTGATCGGAGAGATCGCGATGACACCGGAGATCAGGTCGGAGATCTGGGAGAGCTCCTGACGGTCCAGGTCGAACAGGTACAGGTTGTTGACCGTGGTACGGTCGTTCACCCAGATCAGCCGGCGCCCGTCCGGCGACCAGACCGCATTCACGTTCTTGCCGCTCTCCTGGAACGGCAGCTCGGTGATCGCGCCCGTGGCCACGTCGACGAGCGCGATGCGCAACTCCCCGTACTGCAGGATGTCGAAGTCGGTCCCGGCCCCCCGGTCGGTGGTGATCGCAATGCGGGATCCGTCCGGCGACCAGGCCGGCAGCAGGTCCGCGTACCGGTCGTTCGTGAGCCGCGTCAGGTTGCCCTCGAGGTCGGTCACGAACAGGTCGCTCAGGCCGCCGTCCAGGCCGCTGAACACGATCCGCTGGCCGTCCGGCGCCCAGCTCGGGCTGGTAATGCCGTTCAGATCGAACTTCAACTTGCGGATGACCTTCCGGCGCGGCAGGTCGTAGATGTAGAGCGCGTCCTGACCGCCCGATTTGGCGGCGAACGCGAGCATGCTGCCGTCCCGCGAGAACGCGGTCCCGGAGTACATGTAGCGCAACGACTCGAAGTCAGCGGTGCGGGCGCTCTCGACGAGGCGCCGGATCGGTTTGCCGCTGTGCGCGTCGGCCAGCCACAGGTCGAACGCGAAGCCACCGCCCTGCGACAGGTACACCATCTGGGTGCCGTCCGGCGAGATCGCCGGGGACAGGAACCAGGGGTCGTTCAGGCGCTCGTGCTTCGTGAGGCGGGTCGCGAACGATTCCGGACGCTGGTGCTCCGCGACCTGCGGCAGGTACGTCTTGCGAACGTCCTCGAGCCATTCGCCGGACAACTCCTGCAGCGACAGTCCGAGCGTCGACTCGAATGCGCGGTCGACGCCGGTGCGCGGCGCCTTCTGCAGCAGCAGGCCGATCACCTCGTCGCCCCACTTGTCCCCGATGTAGGTCCAGAGCGACTGCCCGAAGCGATACGAGAGGTAGTCATCCCGCATCGACATCTCGCGTATGTCGCGCATGTACCCGCTCAGCACCGCGTCGCGCACCCAGGCATGCGTGAGCGCATCCATGCGCCCTACCGACAGGTACTCCGCCATGCCTTCCATGAACCAGAGCGGCAGCCGCGCCATGAACGGGTTGGCATCCGTCACCGGGCCCCGCCGGAAGATCACGTCGTACTGGAAGCCGTGCACCAGCTCGTGCGTGAGCACGTGGTCGAAGTCCGCATAGCTCCCGGTGAACGGCAGGATCATGCGCTTCTTGAGCGATTCCGTGACGCCGCCGGTGCTCTCGTCCAGGCTCCCGTAGAGCACGTTGGTCTGCTGGAAATCCGTGTGCGACGCGTACACGATCAGCGGCTTGCGCTCGCGGAATTCGTGCTGCAGCACGCGCGAGAGCCGGCCGTAGGAGCGCTCGATCATGCGGGCGGCATCCAGCGCCGCGGCGCGCTCCTGCGGGTAGTAGTAGACGTCGAAGTGCTCGGTCTTGATGATCTGGAAGTCGAAGGCGCGGTACTGCACCTTGTTGCGCCCGAAGTACTGCCCCTGCGCGGCCGTGGTCGCGGGCAACGTTCCGGCCGCGAGCAGCGCGAGCAGGGCGGCTTGGCGGAGGCGGAGCATGCGGGACAACCCCCTAGGCCTCGATGGCGTAGGCCGGCGCGTCCCCCCAGAGACGCTCCAGCTGGTAGAACTCACGGGCCGCCGGGTGGAACACGTGCACGACGAAATCGATGTAGTCGAGCAGCACCCACCGTCCCGACCGCAGCCCTTCGACGTGCGCGGCGCGCACGCCCTCCTTCTTCAGCTCCTCGATGATGTGCTCCGCGATGGAGCGCACGTGCATGTCGGAGGTACCCGAAGCGAGAAAGAAGTAGTCGGTGGCGTTGGAGATGCCGCGCAGATCGAGCACGAGCAGGTCATTCGCTTTTCGATCCGCGGCCAGACCGGTCGCCCGCGCCAGCTCCGCCGGCAGGGTCCCCGCATCCGTGCCCGCCACCACCGTGTTCGTATTCCCGGCCGGACCGGACTGCCGATCCACACCCGCAACCGGCGCTTCTCTGTTTTCCCTGTTCATTCGCTTGATAGCGCTCCACCTGGGGAATGTTCCGAACCGCCCATCCTCGTCGCTGGAGCGCACGGCGCATAAACAGGGCCCGTCCCCTTCCCCTGCAACAACGCCCGAGCCGCCCACGGCGTGACCGGCGCCGCGCCCCGCGGTCCTGCGACGCAAAACGGCCGGAGCCTCGCGCCCCCGGCCGCTTCGGTACCGTCCCGGTAGTCCGGGCCGGTCAATCCTCCTTGATGACCCAGACCTTCACCTCGGGACGAACCTCGGTGTGCAGCTTGACCGGCACCGAGTAGACACCCAGCGACTTGATGGGCTCGTCCAGCTCGATCCAGCGCCGGTCCAGCTCGAAGTCCAGACCCTGCTCCCGCAGCCGGTCCGCGATGTCGCCCGACGTGATCGAGCCGAACAGCTTGCCCTCCTCGCCCGCCTTCGCGTGGAACGTGAGCGACACGCCCTCGATCTTCGAGGCCCGGCGCCGCGCCTCCAGGAAGTCGCGCTTCGACCTGGACTCGGCGCGCGTACGATCTTCCTCCAGCTGGCGCAGGTTCGCGGCGCTCGCCTCGTACGCGTAGCCGCGCGGCAGCAGGAAGTTGCGGGCGTAGCCCGTCTTCACGGTGACGATGTCGCCGGTCGCGCCCAGCGTCTCGATGTCCTGCCGCAGAATGACCTTTACGCTCTTCATGTCCTCACTCCTCGGGATCGGCCCGGCGCCCGCCCGGCCGCGCATGCGACACCGGCGCTCAGCCGGTGCGGGACGCGCGCCGGCGCGCCCGGATGTCCAGCCATGTATCGGTCAGCCCGACGAGCACCGTCGCGGCCATGACCAGTGGATACAGAAACAGCACCGCCAGCAGGCCGACCAGCACGCCCAGCGGGCCGGGCGCGCCGCCGATCACGAGCAGCACCGCCACCCCGCGCAGCGCGTACAGCGCCGCCATGAACGTCAGCAGGTTCGAGCCGACCCGCCCGGCCGCCGCGCCGGCCGGCAGCAGCAGCAGCGCCAGGCCCACGATCAGCAGCCACACCAGGTCGTTCGGGAAGCGGAACTCCCGGAGCGGTGCGAGCGGCTCGCGCTCGCCCGCCGACAGCCGCCGGAACCCCCACCACGCCACCGCGAGCCCCGCCAGCGTCGCGAGGGCGAGCAGGGCCGGAAACAGCATCACCTGCAGCTCGGCGAAGCGGTAGACCAGCTCGCTGAGCGGAATCCCGCCCCCCTCGCCGTCGCCGGCCGGCGCCCCGAGCCGCTGCCAGCCCGACACCGCGCTGGTGGCGGCCTCCCGCAGCCGGCCACTCACGGCCGCCTCCAGGCGCTCGAAGCTGCCCCGGTTCGCGGCCAGGAACGCGGTGGCGGTGAGCTCCGCCGCCAGCACCGCCCCCAGCGCCCGCACCAGGAACCCCTGGCGCGGCAGCGCCACCACCATGACCACGAACCACGCCGCCGCCAGCAGGGCCCAGCCGCGCTCGAAGTACCAGAGCAAGCCCCCGCGCGGCCCCGACAGCACCAGCACCACCATGAGCAGTGCGCCCAGCGCGATCGCCGGTCGCCGCGGCGGCAGCGCCAGCGCCAGCACCGCGAACGGCACCAGCAGCAGCAGCCCCGGGTTGGTCACCGACAGCACCGCCGCCGATACGGCGAGGGCCGCCACGGTGCCCCACCCTGCGGGGCCGCCCCGCTCGGCCACGACTACTCCTGGTAGCCCTTCACGTACGGCAGCAGCGCGAGGTAGCGCGCCCGCTTGATCGCCGTCGTCGTCTGCCGCTGGTGACGGGCGCACATCCCCGTCATCCGCTTCGGCAGGATCTTGCCCTGCTCCGTGACCAGCCGGCTCAGGGTACGGTCATCCTTGTAGTTGATCACCCGGATGCCCGACTCGCAGAGCGGGCACAGCTTGCTCGGACGCGCCATCGTCAGTCCTCCTCCGCCGCGGCCGGGACCGGTGCGTCCTCGTCCTCGTCATCCTCGTCACGCTTCCGGTCCGCTCGCGTCTGGATCGACATCGGCGCCGTCGGCTCCCCCTCGTGCAGCACCAGCAGGTAGCGCAGCAGCTCGTCATCCAGCTTGAGCAGCCGCTCGAACTCCGGCAGCGCTTGCGCCGGCGCCTGGAACTGCGTCACCACGTAGTAACCCGATGTCGCCTTGCGCAGCGGGTACGCGAACTGACGCCGGCCCCAGTGCTCGGTCGCCGTGATCTCGCCCCCGTTCGCGCCCGTCAGCAGGCCGTGGTAGCGTTCCAGCTTTTCGTTGATTTTTTCCTCCGACACCTGGGTGTCGAAGATGTAGACGACCTCATAGCTCTTCACGCGCTCTCCTCTGGTCATGGTCGGCCCGGTGTCCCGGGCAGGAGTCAGCCGATAA
>DATHVV010000212.1:0-48865 GCA_035461105.1 Longimicrobiales bacterium
AGCCGGTGCCGGTCCGGGCTCCGCCTCCCGGCGGAGCCCGGACGCGCCTGCGGCGCTCACTGCGTCCGCTTGCGACTCCCCAGCCAGACCATCACCACGAACGCCAGGATCAGGGCGTAGCCGACGAAAGCCGGGACGTCGT
Organism: Longimicrobiales bacterium; assembly: GCA_035461105.1. Taxonomy (GTDB): domain Bacteria; phylum Gemmatimonadota; class Gemmatimonadetes; order Longimicrobiales; family RSA9; genus VEPF01. Next base: position 143 of record DATHVV010000212.1, read on the forward strand.
GCGGGATGTCCTGCACGACCAGCTTCCAGAGCGGCGTGTTCTGTACGGTGACCATGAACGCGGCCATCATTGACGCCTCCACGAGACATGACGCGCGCGACGCCGCACGGCGCACCTGCGCCGCCGGTGGGCGCGGCGGAACTGTCAGCAACGGGATCGGTGGATGACCGGCGGCTGCCGGTCAGGCGTCGGGGCCGGGAGGGGGCGTGCCGCTCGAGAAAGCCGGGGCGTGCAGACGGGATCGGCGGAGCGTCGGGGTAAACCCGAGCTGCTGGAGGTTGCAGGTGATCGCGCTCGCGTGTGCGTGCGCATGGGAAAGGCGCAGACGCGGCACGAGCGGGACTCGCGGACCGCGCGGCGCGGGCGTCTCCGGCAGCGGCATGGCGAGCACGGGAAGCCCCGCCCCCAGGAACGGCTGGGGCGGTGCCACGGCCACCTGGAGCGCCCCCGGCCGCGGCCCGGGTGCGAGGGCGCCGGTGACGGCGCCGGCAGCGCCCGGATCGTGACCGCTGGCGGCCGCGTCGTCCGCGGCCGCCAGGCCTGGCGCGAGCGGTACGGGCGCAGCGCGTCCGCCGGACGTGCCGAGTCCGGTGGCGGTGAGCAGCGCGAGCAGCAGGGTGCGAAGGTGCAAGCGCAGTGTCGCGATCAATTTGAGGAACGCGCGCCGTGCGCACGCGCGCAGGGTGTCAGGTTGAACGTTAGCGACGCAGCGTCGCGAGCGGCAGTGGAGGCTCGGTTGCGGGGCCAGATGGGCCCCCGCCACATTGCCCCGTTCGGGCCTCGAGCGCCCTTGCGCCGCAAGGGGGGCGGCGATACTCTGCCGCCCGCGCGCGCCCGGGTGAGACCGGTGGAGTTTCCGGCCGCGCGACCGACGGGCGTGCGGTCACTCGACTCGATCCAGGTAGCGATGGTCAAACCCCCGAAATGGGCCCTGCTGCTCGGCGGAGTGCTCCTCCTCGCGGTGCTCGCCGTCGGGGCGTTCACGGTGGGTCCGTTCGCGCGCGGCGGGATCGTGCAGCCGATCGCGTTCCCGCACGACCTGCACGCCGGCACCAGCCAGATCCCGTGCATGTACTGCCACCACTCGGCGGACCGCTCGCAGGACGCGGGCATTCCGTCGGTCCAGGTCTGCGCCGGCTGTCACATCCCGGGCGGCCAGCCGCTGGTGCGCGCCGACCGTCCCGAGGTGCAGAAGCTGGTCGCCTACTGGCGTGAGCAGCGTCCCATCCCGTGGGTCCGCATCTACGATCTCCCCGACCACGCGCACTTCCCGCACATGCGCCACGTCAATGCGGGCCTCGAGTGCCAGGAGTGCCACGGTCCCGTGGAGACCATGAAGGAGATCGAGCTGAACCAGCCGCTGCGCATGGGCTGGTGCATCAACTGCCATCAAGAGAAGCAGGTCCGCCTGGATTGCTTCGTCTGCCACTACTAGCCGGTGACCGGATGAGCAACGGAGTCGAGAGACGCACCTTCCTGAAGGTGCTCGGCGTCAGCGGCGCGGGCGCCGCGCTCTCCGGGTGCAGCACCGGCAGTGCGGAGAAGCTGATTCCGTACGTGGTGCCGCCCGAGGAGATCGTGCCGGGTATGTCCACCTGGTACCGCACCACGTGCCGCGAATGTCCGGCCGGCTGCGGCATGAACATTCGCACCCGCGAGGGCCGCGCCGTCAAGGCCGAGGGCAACCCGCTCTCGCCCATCGCGCACGGCAAGCTGTGCGCGCGCGGCCAGGCGTCGCTGCACGGGCTCTACAACCCGGACCGCATCCCGCAGGCGCTGGTTCGGGCCGGTCGCGGCTGGGACAAGCTCACCTGGGACCAGGCGGAGCGACAGCTGGCCGAGGCGCTGCTCGCCCATCGCGGCCGCTCCGTGTTCCTGACGCACAGTTATCCCGGCAGCATGGATCTGCTCGTCGACGACTTCTGCGCGGCGCTGGGCATCACGCGGGTGAAGTACGAGACGTTCGGCCAGGAGCCCGTCCGGGCCGCGCACCGCATGCTCTTCGGCGCTGACGCGATGCCGGTCCACGACTTCTCGCAGGCCGATGTCGTGCTCAGCTTCGGTGCCGACTTCATGGAGACCTGGGGCTCGCCGATCGACTATGCGTACACCTGGGTCCAGGGCCACGCCTATTCCCGCGGCCGGCGCGGCAAGCTGGTCTGGGTCGGACCGCACCAGACGCTCACCGGGCTCAATGCCGACGAGTGGCTCGCGGTCGTGCCGGGTACCGAGCACATCGCGGCCCTGGCCATCGCGCGCCTGATCGTCGACGCCGGCGCCAGCGCGGGAGGAGCCGCCGCCACGCTCGCGAACGTGAACGTGGACACCGCCGCGCAGCAGTGTGGCATCGGCCGCGCGCAGCTGGAGGCGCTCGCCGCCGAGTTCGCGCGCGCCGGCCGCTCGCTCGCGGTCGGGCCGGGAATCGGCGCCACCCACAACGCCGCGACCGCGGTCGCCATGGCGGTCGCGATCCTCAACTCGGTCGCCGGCAACTACGGCCGCACGGTCACGCTCGCGCGCCGCGAGGAGCCGGTCACCGGGGCGGCCAGCTACGCCGACCTGCAGGCGCTGATCCCGCGGCTGCGCGGGGGTGCCGTCGGCGCCCTGCTCGTGCACGGTCCCAATCCGGTCTACTCGCTGCCCGAGGGCGAGGCATTCGCGGAGGCGCTCGGCAGCGTGCCGTTCGTCGCCTCCTTCTCGCCGTTCCTCGACGAGACGACCGAGCGCGCCCGCCTGCTGCTCCCCGATCACCACTTCCTGGAGAGCTGGGGCGACTTCGTGCCGCGCACCGGCCTGACCACGCTGGTGCAGCCGGTCATGACGCCGGTGTTCAGCACGAAGCAGACGGGCGACGTGCTGCTCTCGACCGCGGCCCGCGCGGGCGCGGCGCTGCGGAACGCCGCGCCTACCTATTACGACTACGTGCGCGGTCGGTGGCAACGCGAGGGCCTGATCACAGGCGGCGGGGATTTCGACGAGGGCTGGCGCGCCGCGCTGCAGGCCGGGTTCGTGGTGAGCGGCGCGGCCATCGCGCCAGCCGCGGCCGGCGCCACCGCGGCGACGCCCGCTGCCGCCGGTGCGGCCGCGGTGACGACCCCTGGCCCCGCTGCGGCCGCGAGTCCCGCGCCGGCTCCCGGAACGGGCGTGGCGCCGGTCATCAACGCGCAGGGCATGCCGGCGCTCGCGGCGCTGCCCGCCGAGTTCGCGGGCGCGGGCGCGGCCGACAGCCTGCACCTGGTCATCTACCCGTCGTACCGCTTCTACGACGGCCGGCTCGCCGACCGCCCCTGGCTGCAGGACCTGCCGGATCCGATCAGCAAGTACGCCTGGGAGTCGTGCGTCGAGATCAATCCGCGGACCGCGGAGCGCCTCGGCATCGACAACGGCCACATCGTCACGGTGCGCACCGCGCAGGGCGAGGTGAGGTTGCCGGCATTCCCCTACCCGGGCGTGCGCGAGGACACCGTCGCTATTCAGCTCGGCCAGGGTCATACCGCGTTCGGTCCCTACGCGAAGGGACGCGGCGTCAACGCCCTGCGCCTGCTCGCACCTCTGGCCGATCCGCTCTCCGGGGCGCTGCTCTACCTGCAGACGCGCGCCACCATCGCGCACACCGGCGACTGGGAGCGGCCGGTGCAGGCCGGACTGCGCCTCGACGACGCCGGCCGCCACATCGCGCAGCGACTCTCGCTCGAGGACGCGCGCCACAAGGACGAGCTGCGCGGGCTGGCGCTGCTGCCGGCCGGCGCCGTGCCCGCCGGCGCGGCGACCGGCACCGGTGCGCAGCCGGACGCCGAAGCGCACCTCGGCACCGATCCGCAGCCGGGGCACACCCCGGAGCCGGGCGCGGCGGCGGCCAGCGCGCAGGCTGGCGCCGGCAGCGATGTCCACGAGGAGTCGGGCGTGGGCGGCGGCCATGGCGCCGAGGACGTGCATCCCAACGACGCGGTCGTGCGCAGCCTGCAGGGCTCGGGCGGCTGGGCGCCTGCCACGATCGACGCTTCGCCGCAGGGCTGGCCACCGCCGGGCACCCACTACGGCGAGTACTCGGAGACGCAGCCGCGCTGGGGCATGGCGATCGATCTCGATCGCTGCATCGGCTGCACCGCCTGCATGACGGCGTGCCAGGCCGAGAACAACATCGCGATCGTCGGGCCGGACAACATCCGCAAGGGCCGCAGCCTGCACTGGATCCGGATCGAGCGCTACTGGCACGGCGAGCATCACGAGGATGGCGTCAGCTTCCTGCCCATGCTCTGCCAGCACTGCAGCAACGCGCCCTGCGAGCCGGTCTGCCCGGTATATGCCGCGTACCACACGCCGGACGGGCTGAACGCGCAGATCTACAACCGGTGCGTCGGCACCCGCTACTGCGCGAACAACTGCCCGTACAAGGTGCGCTCGCTCAACTATTACACGGCGGAATGGCCGGAGCCGCTCAACTGGCAGCTCAACCCGGATGTCACCGTCCGCGAGAAGGGTGTCATGGAGAAGTGCACGTTCTGCGTGCAGCGCATCCGTGACGCGCAGAACGTCGCGCGCCGGGAGGACCGCGGCGTCATGGACGGCGAGATCGTGCCCGCCTGCGCGCAGACCTGCCCGGGCAACGCCATCGTCTTCGGCAATACCAAGGATCCCAACTCGCTGCTGCGGCGGGTCATGGAGTCGGGCCGCGGCTACCGCGTGCTCGAGGCCATCAACACGCAGTCGGCGATCACGTATCTGAAGCGCGTCTCGCTCGGCGAGGAGTCCGCGGCCGCGTCGGGGGGGCACTGAGGCCATGGCGACGGTAATCCGCTCGGAGACCCACCCGGAGGTCGCCAGCTACGGCGACGTCAACCGGGACGTGCTCAAGCTGCTGGGCAAGCCCGGCAAGGGCTATTTCATCCTGCTGGGGATCACGGTCCTGGGCGTGGCCATCGGCCTGATCGCCTGGGGCAACCAGATCCTGACCGGCTTCGGCACGTCCGGTCTGATGAACCCGGTCGGCTGGGGCGCCTACATCACGACGTTCGTGTTCTGGGTCGGCATCGCGCACTCGGGCACGCTCATCTCGGCAGTGCTCTACCTGTTCCGGGCACGCTGGCGGCAGTCGATCTACCGTACCGCGGAGGCCATGACCGTGTTCGCGGTCATGACTGCCGGGCTGTTCCCGATCATTCACGTCGGCCGGCCCTGGCTCGCCTACTACCTGCTGCCCTACCCGAACCAGCGCGGGCTCTGGCCGAACTTCCGCTCGCCGCTGGTCTGGGACGTGTTCGCGGTGTCCACCTACCTGATCGTATCCGCGACGTTCTTCCTGCTGGGCATGATCCCCGACATCGCCGCCGCGCGCGACGCGACCACGGTGCCGTGGCGCAAGAAGCTCTACACGATCCTCGCGTTCGGCTGGCGCGGCACGGAGCGGGAGTGGCGCCACTTCTCGAAGGCCTACCTGTACCTGGCCGCGCTCGCCACGCCGCTGGTGCTCTCCGTGCACTCGGTCGTGTCGTGGGACTTCGCCATGTCGATCGTGCCCGGCTGGCACACCACCATATTCGCGCCTTACTTCGTGGCCGGCGCCATCTTCTCCGGGCTGGCCATGGTGATCACCCTGGTAGTGCCTATCCGCAAGATCTTCGGGCTCGAGGCCTACTTCACGCCCCGTCACTTCGATGCCATGGCCAAGCTCGTGCTGGTCACGGGCATGATCGTGTTCTACGCCTACGTCACCGAGTTCTTCATGGCCTGGTATAGCTTCGAGGCGCCCGAGCGCGGCGTCTTCTGGAACCGGGTCACGGGCGACTACTGGTGGGCCACCTGGATCATGCTGACCTGCAACGGCATCATCCCGATGCTGCTCTGGTCGCCGAAGATCCGCGTCAACATCCCGGCGCTGTTCACGATCACGATCTTCATCAACATCGGGATGTGGTTCGAGCGGTTCGTGATCATCGTCACATCGCTCGCGCACGAGTACGAGCCCTGGCAGTGGCGCAATTACCAGCCGTCGCTCACGGAGATGATCCTGCTCGCGTTCAGCTTCTGCTGGTTCTTCATGTGGTTCCTGCTGTTCCTGCGCGTGCTGCCCGCCGTCTCCATTGCGGAGCTGAAGGAGGTGCTGCCGGCGCCGCTGCGGTTCCGTGGCAAGCCGGCCGGCGCCGAGTCGCACGGCCGGATCGGTCGACCGGAGGCCGGCCGATGAGCGCCGCCACCCGGACCGCCGCCACACTCGGCGTCTTCGATGCCGTCGATACCGCCGCTCGCGCGATCGAGCGGCTGCGCGCCGCGAAGCTGCGCGGCATCCAGGTCTTCTCGCCCATGCCGAGCCACGACCTGGAGCACGCCCTGCACGCGGGCGAGAGCCCCGTCCGCATCTTCACGCTGGTGGGCGCTCTGACCGGTACCGCGAGTGGCTTCGCGCTGGCCACCTGGACGTCGATGGACTGGCCGCTGGTGACCGGCGGCAAACCGATCATCTCGATACCGGCGTGGTTCATCATCGCCTTCGAGCTGACCATCCTGTTCGGCGCGCTGGCGACCGTGCTCGGGCTCTTCATCAACATGCGGCTGCCCAACCGCAATCTCATGCAGATCTATGATCCGCGCTTCTCGCACGACCACTTCGGCGTGCTGATCACGCCGCCCGCGGGTCGTGAAGGCGAGGTCCGCCAGATCCTGCAGGAGAGCGGCGCCACCGAGATCCGCGAGCAGGTCGAGGAGGTGAGTGTTGGCGAAACGTTCTTCTGAGCGGCACGCACGCGCCGCGCTGCTGCCGCTGCTGCTCGCCAGCGCGGGCCTGGGCGGTTGCACGCAGCTCGACAACGCGCTCGCATCGGTGCCGTTCCTGTCGTTCATGCGCAACTCGCCGGCGCTCGATCCGTACGAGGCGCCGCGGCCGGCACCGCCGGGCGCCGTGCCCTACGAGTCGCCGGTCGGCGAGCTGCTGCCGCCGATGGAGGGCACCGACGCCGCGCTGACCGCGTTCGCCGCCTCGTCGCAGGGCACGAGCCCGCTCGCGGCGAACGATCCGGCGGCGCTCGCGCTCGGCCAGGTGATGTACGATCGGCACTGCTCCGTCTGTCACGGCACCGACGGGCGCGGCAACGGTCCGGTCACCGGCGAGGGCAAGTTCCCGGCGGGACTGGTGCCGAACCTCGCCGCCGGCGCCGCCTTGGGCCGGCCGGACGGCTACGTTTACGCGATCATCCGCGCCGGTCGCGGGCTCATGCCTTCCTACGGCGCCCGCATCTCGCACATCGAGCGGTGGGCCATCGTCGCCTACGTGAACCAGCTGCAGAGTGCCGCCGGCGCCACCGCACCCGCCGCCGCACCGGCCGTGGACACGGTGGCGCCGCCGCCCGCGCCCGCGCCGGCCGCGGCCGGAGACAGCGTTCCGGCGAACGCCGGGCAGGAGAACCGCCAGTGACATACGCAACGACTCCCGAGCTGCCGGTCCGGCGCCTCGACCCGGTTCCGGGCCCGGTGCGGGTGGCCGCACCGGTGCTCGTCGGGCTCGGTCTGCTCGCCCTGATCGGCGCGCTGCTGGTCGATCCGACGCGCGCCTGGCGCGCCTACCTGATCAACTGGCTGTTCTTCCTGAGCCTGGCCCAGGGCCCGGTCGTGCTCGCCGCCGTCGTGTCGATCACGAAGGGATTGTGGTCCCGGCCCGTGCGCCGCTTCGCGCTCTCCTTCGTCGCTGCCGTGCCGCTCATGTACCTGGCGATGATCCCGCTGTTCTTCGCGGCGCACCATCTCTTCCCGTGGATCGAGGAGCCGATTCCCGGCAAGGATGCCTGGCTCAACGTGCCGTTCGTGACGGTGCGCAACCTGCTCCTGTTCGGGGCGCTGGTCGCCATTGATCTGGCCTTCGCCTACTTCGCCCTGCGTCCCGACCTGGGACTGATCCGCGACCAGGTGCCGGGCCGCCTGCGACCGCTCTACCAGCGGCTCACCCGCCGGTGGCTCGGCCAGGAGGCGGAAGAGTTGCGCTCGCACCGCCGGCTGCTCGTGCTCGCGCCCGCGCTCGCGATCGCCTACGCGTTCGCGTTCGGCGTGATCGCGTGGGACTTCGTCATGTCCCTCGAGCCGCACTGGTTCAGCACGCTGCTCGGCCCCTACTTCTTCATGGGCGCGTTCCTGGGCGGCATCATGTGCGTCGCTCTGGTGACTCTCGCCTACCGTGAGCGCTTCGAGGCCGAGAGCTGGATCCTGCCGAGCACGCTCCACGATCTGGGCAAGCTCGGGTTCGGGTTCACCGTTTTCTGGGGATACCTGTTTTTCTCGCAGTACATCGTGATCTGGTACGGTCTCCTGCCCATTGAGCAGGCGTTCGTGATCCACCGCTTCACGGCGCCCTACAAGTACATCGCGCAGCTGGTCGGCCTCTGCATCTTCGTGATCCCGTTCTTCGGGCTGCTCGGCGTCATGACCAAGCGCACGCCGGTCCTGCTCGCGACGCTCGCCATCATCAGCCTGTTGGGGCTCTACCTCGAGCGTTACCTGCTGGTCTATCCGTCGCTCTGGATCGGTGCCGAGCGCCTGCCGCTCTCCTGGCAGGAACCCGGCATCGCGCTGCTCTTCGCCGGCCTGCTGCTCGGCGCGCTCACCTGGTTCGCCAGCCGCTTCCCGATGATGCAGCTGTGGCAGCCGCCCACCGAGCTCGAGCTGCAGGGGGTCGAGCTCGAGATGATGCAGCAGGTCTCCACCCAGGACTGACTCACCGGCCTTGGACGAGGCGGCGTCACCCCGGCCTGCGGGGCGGCGCCGCTCTCGTTTCGCCCCCGTCAGTCGACCGCTTCGCCCGGCGCTGCGCGGCGCCCGGCGCGCGCGCAGCCGCGCGCCCCCGCGCCCCCGCGAATCCGCGCGGACGCGACGTCAGGCGTCCGGGTCCGGCTCCCCGCGCATGCGCGCGATGTACTTGCGCACTTCGATCATGATTCCCCGCACCAGGCCGGCCTCGCGCGAGGTGAGCTCGGCGCGCCGGTAAACGGCGCGCAGCGTACGCAGCAGCGCCTCCGGCTGGCGGTCCTTGTAGAACTCGATGGTCGCGAGCGCGCGGTCGGTGTCCTGGTAGAGCGCATCCAGCTGGGCGCGGCTCGCGGGCGGCGCATCGCGCTTCGGCCGCGGCAACGGCTGTTGATCGGTGGCGGCCAGCCAGAGCTCGTAGGTCACGAGCAGCACCGCCTGTGCCAGGTTCAACGACGAGTATCCGGGATCGGTGGGCACCACCAGCAGACGGTCGCAGCGGTCCAGCTCGTCGTTGCTCAGGCCCTTGTCCTCGCGGCCGAACACGATCGCCACCGGCCCGTCTGCCGCGCGTTCCGCCGCGATCGCGAGCAGCTCGGGTGCCGCCGCCCGCGGATGCTGCCATACGAACGCCTGCGTGCGCGGGCGCGCAGTCGTGCCCACCACGTAGGCCACGTCGTGCAGCGCGGCTTCGAGCGTGTCGAAGAACTCCGCCTGCTCCAGGACCGCCTCGGACCCATGGGCGATGCCGCCGATGCGATAGGCGTTGTAGTCGGCCGGCGCGACCAGCCGGAGCCGCCGCAGCCCCATGTTCATCATGGCGCGCACCGACGTGGCGATGTTCACCACGTCCTGCGTCTCGTTCAGGATCACCACGAACCGGTCCGCGTGCGGACCGCCCGCGCCCACGCGCGCAGCGCCGAATGCCATGCCGGAAACTTATGCTGGCGCCTCTGCCCGCGGCAGGCGTACGAGCGGCAGCAGCAGCGCTGACAGCAGCGCGAGCGCTGCCCCGACGAAAAAGGCCGTCGGTGCACCGAACATCACCCAGAGAGCGCCGAAGAGCACGCTCGCGGGGAGCGCCGCGATTCCAATGGCGAAGTGGTACGCGCCGAACGCGCTGCCGCGCCCTCCAGGCGCCGCCAGCCGTGCGATCAGCGCCTTCTCGGGCGCCTCGGTGAGCCCGTAGAACAGGCCATAGAACAGAAACAGCGCCCACACCTGCCAGACCGTGCCTGCGAGCGCGAAACCGGCATAGGTGAGCGCATAGACCAGCCAGCCCGCCACGATCGACGGGACGGAACCGATCCGGTCCGCGAGCGCGCCCCCTATCAGGCTCCAGATGACCTTGCTGACGTGGTGCAAGCCCCACAGCAGCGGGATCAGCGTGAGCGGCACACCCAGCTCCTGCGCACGCAGCAGCAGAAACGCGTCCGTCGCGTTGCCGAGCGTGAAGATCACGATCACGACGAGCACGCCCGCGAGCGGTCCCCGCAACGCCGCACGAACGCCGGCGAGGCCACGCGGGCCTGCCGGGTGGCGCGGCCCCGCCGGCGGCGCGCCGGGCGTCTCACGCACCCGCAGCAGGATCACGAGCAGCGCGAGCAGGCCCGGGATGATGGCGAGGAGGAACACCCAGCGAATGCGGCCCGGGAGCAGCAGCAGCAACCCCGTCGCCAGCAATGGCCCGATCACCGCGCCCGCGTGGTCGGCCGCGCGATGGATGCCGAAGGCCGCGCCCCGGCGCTCGGGCGGTGCCGATTCCGCCAGGAGCGCATCCCGCGGTGCGGAGCGCAGTCCCTTGCCGACACGGTCGCTGAACCGGATCGCGAGCACGTGCCAGGGTGCCGTGACCAGAGCGATCAGTGGACGCGCGGCCGCCGCGACCGCGTAACCGGCCAGGATCAGGGGGCGACGGCGTCGCACCCGGTCCGAGAGCCAGCCGCTACCCAGCTTGAGGAATGAGGCCGTGCTCTCCGCGATGCCCTCGATCGTGCCCAGCACGACCGGCGTGGCTCCCAGGACGCCCACCAGGAAAAAGGGCAGCACCGGGTAGATCATCTCGCTCGCCGCATCGTTCAACAGCGATACGAGGCTGAGCCAGAGCACGTTTCCCTGCAGCAGCGCCCACCTCGCCGGGCGGGTGCTGGCGCGGGTGCTGTTCATGGCGTCCATGCGCTCTCGTGGACCCGATCTTGCTCTCTTCCAGTGCCCGGGCGGGCGGCTCCAAGTCCGCCCCTTACATATAGATGGAGGAGGTGGGCCATGTCAGTCACAGGTCCGGCGCTGCTGCTCGCCGCGCTGCTCCCCGCCGCTCCTGCAGAGCCCGGGCCCACCTGCCGCGCGGAGCTCGACGGGGCGCAGCTCACGACCACCATCGCGTTCGCCGATGGCTACGCCATCGAAGGCCCCTGGACGGTCCTGCATACGAAACACGATCAGCGCGAGTCGGATGCGGCAATGATCGTGATCGATGCCTCGCTCGACCGGGTCGTCGAGGAGGACGCGATCATCGGCAGCCGCAAGGTGACCCCGCTCGTCAGGTCGGTGACGGTCTCGTTCGAGGCGCCTTCCGAGCCCGAGCTCGTGTACGAGGCGGCCCGGACCTGGTGCCAGACCGTGTTGCGGGCGCGGGGTCCGCAGTCCTCGCCGCACGGCCCGGCCCTGCCGCGTGCCGGTCGCCTGACCTAGCCGTCCCGGCGGGATGGCGCGAGCGGCCCTCGCGCCGCGCCGCCGTCCCGCCCGGTAGCAACTGCGCAGAGGGCCGTCTAGCTTGCCGGCATGCGCATGCCCCAGCTCTTCCAGCGCGCACCAGGCCTCGCCGCGGTCGTCCCCTGGCTGCCGCTCGCGACGCTGCCGACTCCGATCCAGAGAATTCAGGTCGCGGCGGCCGCCGGCGCCCGTGAGCTGCTCGTCAAACGGGACGACCTGACCGGGACGGTGTACGGCGGCAACAAGGTCCGCAAGCTCGAGTTCCTGCTCGCCGACGCGCAGCGGCAGGGTGCCCGCCGGCTCATCACCGCGGGCGCGTTCGGCTCGCATCACGCCCTGGCCACCACCATCTACGGGCGACGACTCGGCTTCGAGGTGTCCTGCGTGCTCTTCCCGCAGCGCCTCACCCCGCACGTCCGAGACATTCTGCTCATGATCGCCGGGAATGGCGCGGAGCTCCGCTACACGCGCCGCCTCGAGGGCGTGCCGTTCGGCCTGCTCCGCGCCCGCTGGGCGCACCGCCGCGAGCCGTGTTGCGTCGTGCCCCCGGGAGGTTCGAGCCCGCTCGGAACACTCGGCTACGTCGAAGCCGCCCTCGAGCTGGATGCGCAGATTCGGGCTGGAGAATGCGACGTCCCATCCGCGATCCACGTGGCCGCGGGCACGCTCGGAACGGCCGCCGGCATCGCCCTCGGCCTGGCCCTCGCCGGCCGCTCGATACCGCTGGTCGCGACCCGTATCACGGCCCCGATCGTGACCAACGAACGGGTTCTCGAGAAGCTGGTCCGCGGCGCGCTCGCCCTGATGGCGCGAGCCGGCATCGACCTGCCCGATGTGCCCACCGTGCTCGCCAACGTGCGCCTCGATCACCAGCAGGTCGGCGCCGGCTACGGGCGCGAGACGGCGGCGGGCCGCGCGGCCACCGAGACGTTCGCGCACGCCGGTCTCCAGCTCGATGCGACCTACACGGCGAAAGCCGCCGCGGGGGTGCTCGCCAGTCCGGCCGGCGGGCCGCCCCTGCTGTTCTGGCACACACTGAGCCGCTCCGACCCGATCGTCGAGCGTCCATTCGACCCGGCGACGCTGCCGGCTCCGTTCGCGCGGGCGGTCGCCGGCTGAGCGGCGTCACGGGCGGAGGAGGTTCCCAGCTGCGTTCGCGCGCGCCCGCCGCACCGGTCTGCAGGGCGCGCATCCCCGGCGGCGCGCCCTGCGTCCCGCGTCCGTGCGCGCCCGCGCAAGAGCCGACTTGCCCCGGCCCGCCCACTGCCTAACATGTCCCTACCGGCACCCGATCGGACCCGCTCCCGGGCAGGTATGCGCCGGTGCCGTACCACCGATTTGCTGGAGAAAGCTGATGCAGATCCGGACCTTCACGCGCCGGCTCGCCGTTCTCTCGGTCGCGTTCCTTGCGGCCTGCGCCTCCGCGCAGACTCGCGCGCCAGCTCCACCGACTGCGGGACAGCAGCCGGCCGGCGGGACCGCCGACCAGCTCGCCGCCGCCGCACTCGTGCCGCCCGACGCGGCGGTGCGTGCGGCCGCCGGCGTGACCCTCAAGGGCACCGAGCTGGGCACGATGTGGACGTTCGAGAACGCGCCCCTCGATTACTGGGCGCGCACCTACAACTTCCGGCCGACGCAGGAATGGCTCGACCGGGTCCGCCTCTCCTCGCTGCGCCTGCCCGGCTGCTCCGCTTCGTTCGTGTCCGAGGACGGGCTGATCCTGACCAACCACCACTGCGCGCGCGGCTGCGTCGCCCGCAACTCCACGCCCGAGCAGGATTACGTCGAGACCGGCTTCTATGCGGCCACGCGGGCGGAGGAGAAGGTCTGCCCCAACTCCTACGTCGATCAGCTGGTCAGCATCGAGGACGTGACCGAGCGCGTGCGCGCGGCGCAGACGCCTGGCCTGGCCGATGCCGACCTCGCCCAGGCGACGCAGCGGGTGATCGACGAGATCGCCGGCGCCTGTCGCCAGCAGGCCGGCAGCCAGTGCCAGGTCGTGACCCTGTTCAAGGGCGGGCAGTACCAGCTCTACACGTACCGGCGCTACACGCCCGTCAAGCTGGTGATGGCGCCCGAGCTGCAGGCCGGCTTCTTCGGCGGTGACTACGACAACTTCGTGTATCCGCGCTACGCGCTCGACTTCGCGTTCCTGCGCGCCTACGAGGCCGATGGCACCACGCCCGTCAGGACGGACCACTTCTTCCCGTTCGACCCGACCGGGCCCGAGGAGGGTGAGCCGATCTTCGTGACCGGCAACCCCGGCTCGACGGCGCGCCTGATCACCGTGGCGCAGCTGATGTACGAGCGCTCCTACCGGCATCCCATGCAGCTCCAGCTGTTCCTGCTGCAGCAGAACATGATCCGCGAGATGATGAAGACCGCGACCGGTCAGCTCGCGATGCAGCTGCGCGAGAACCTGTTCGGCATCGAGAACTCGCGGAAGAAGTACGAGGGCGAGCTGGCGGGTCTGCGCGACACCATGCTGGTTGCCACCAAGATCAAGTGGGAGCAGGAGTTCAAGCAGCGGGCCCAGACCACGGCCGAGGCGCAGCAGTACCTCGATGTGTGGGACCGGCTCTACCAGCTGCAGCTGCGCAAGCTCCAGCTGAACCCGGCGCTCAACGTCGCGAACGCCGCCTGGCTGGGGGGCAGCTACCTGTCGCTGCCCGCCAACCTGATCAACTTCATCCGCTCCGCGGACGTGCCGGATGCGCAGCGCCCACCCATGCTGCGCGAGGCGAACCGCGCGAACTACGAGCGTGCCATCACCTCGCAGCCCGCCGACCCGGCGCGGGCGCGCATGCTGCTCGAGTCGCACCTGGTGATGGCCCACACCTGGCTGCCGGCCGGCCACGCCCTGCTCGCCACGCTCATGCGTCCGGGCGAGACCCCCGCCCAGGCGGCGGCGCGCCTCGGCGGCGAGACCACTGTCGGCGACCCGGCCGTCCGCACCACCCTGCTCCAGGGCGGGCTGCCGGCGCTGCGCGCTTCGACCGATCCGGTCGTGCAGCTGGCCGTGACGCTCGACTCGATCTACCGCGAGCTGCAGCCCCAGTACCAGGCGCTGCTGGCCGAGGAGACCGTGCAGAACCAGCGGCTGGCGCGTGCGCTGTTCGCGGTCTACGGCACCCAGCTGCCGCCCGACGCGACCTTCACGCTGCGCATCTCCGACGGGGTGCCGCAGGGCTACGCCTACAACAGCACCATCGCGCCGTACAAGAGCACGTTCTACGGCATGTTCGCGCGCGCGGCCGAGTTCGACAACGCGGAGCCGTTCAACCTGCCGCCGCGCTTCGAGACGCGTAAGGGCTCCATCAACATGGCCGCACCGATGGACTTCGTCTCCACGAACGACATCACCGGCGGCAACAGCGGCAGCCCGATCATCGATCGCGAGGCCCGCATCATTGGCCTTGCCTTCGATGGCAATGTCGAGCAGCTGCCGAACGAGTACGTGTTCCGTACCGAGACCGGCGGCCGTACCGTGGCCGTCCACTCGGGCGGGATTCTGGAGGCGCTGCGCAGCATCTACCAGGCGCAGGCGCTGGTCAACGAGCTGACGGGTGCACGATGAACGAACGCCAGGCGGTCCGCGATTACATCGACGGGAACCGGCAGCGGTTCCAGGACGAGCTCTTCGAGTTCCTGCGCATCCCGAGTGTGAGTGCACGTTCGGAAAGCAAGGAGGACACCAGGCGGGCCGCGGAATGGCTCGCGGACAAGATGCAGCGCGCGGGACTGGAGGTGTCGATCCACGATACGAAGGGTCATCCGATCGTACTGGGGGAATGGCGCCAGGCGGGAGCCGGCGCGCCGACCGTGCTGATCTACGGTCACTACGACGTACAGCCGGCCGAGCCGCTCGAGCTCTGGTCCTCGCCCCCCTTCGAACCATCGATCCGCGATGGCCGCATCTACGCGCGTGGGTCCGTCGATGACAAGGGCCAGCTGTACCTGCACGTCAAGTCGCTCGAGGCGCACCTCGCGGTGCACGGCAAACTGCCGGTCAACGTGGTGGTGATCGCCGAAGGCGAGGAGGAGGTGGGGAGTGAGAACCTCATGCCCTTCGTGCGCGAGCACCGCGACCGCCTGGCGTGCGATGCCATCGTGATCAGCGATACCACCATGGTCGGGCCGGGCATGCCGACCATCGGGGCATCGCTGCGCGGGCTGGCGTACATGGAGATCCACGTGCAGGGTCCCGCCCAGGACCTGCACTCCGGGACGTACGGCGGCGCCGTGCTCAACCCGGCCACGGCGCTCGCCCGCATCATCGCTTCGTTCCACGACGACAACGAGCGCATCACCATCGACGGGTTCTACGACGATGTCGATCCCGCCGAGACCTTCCGGGCGAACATGAAGCGCGTGCCGCACGATCCGGCCGAGTTCCTGAAGGAGACGGGCTCGCCCATGGCGTGGGGCGAGAAGGACTACTCCACCGTGGAGCGAACCTGGGTGCGGCCCACGTGCGAGGTGAATGGCCTGCTATCCGGTTACACGGGCGAGGGTGCCAAGACGGTGCTCCCGTCCAGGGCGATGGCCAAGGTGAGCTGCCGGCTGGTACCCGACCAGGACCCGAAGAAGGTTGCCCGGCTGTTCGAGGCGCACGTCAAGAAGGTGGCCCCGAAAGGGGTGAGCGTGACCGTGCAGGAGCTGCACGGCGGACGCCCCTGGCGCGCGAAGCTCGCGGGCCGGCTTGTCGATGCCGGCGCGAAGGCGTTGCAGAGCGCCTGGGGGAAGGACGTCGTCTATGCCGGCGAGGGCGGCTCGATACCGATCGTGCCGGAGTTCGAGGAAGTGCTCGGCGCTCCTGCCATCCTGCTCGGCTTCGGCCTGCCCGGAGAGAACGCGCACGCTCCGGACGAATGGATGAGCGTGGACAATTACGAGAAGGGCACGAAGGCGATGGCGGAACTGCTCTTCGAGCTGGCCGGGTAATCCCCGGCGTACGGCAAAGCGAAGCGGGCAGCGCTCGATGAGCGCTGCCCGCTTCGTCGCATCAGGGCGCCCGGTCAGCGCCGCCCGTTCGCGGCGTCAGAGCGCGGCGGCGGCGCCGAGCGGCCGGGGCCGCGCCGCGTTGATCTCGCGCCCGATCTGCTGTCGCAGGCGCATGACCTTGTCCGGGTAAAGGAAGCAGCTCGGGGTCACCGTGCCGCGCACGCAGCCGTTGTAGCCGAGCAGTGCCTTGCGCTCGTCGTTCGGGTGACGGCCGAGGTACCACGCGAGGATACTGGTACCGTTGCAGAGGTTGTCGTCGATCTGGTACAGGTCGCGGCCGCAGTTGCGCCACTTGCCGCCCCAGAACGGCATCACCTGCATCAGTCCGCGCGCACCCACCACGCTCGTCGCGGTCGGCTTGCCGCCGCTCTCCATCAGCACCACGGAGACGACGAAGGCAGGATCCAGGTTGCGCTGGTAGGAATGTTCGACGAGGGGCCAGGCAATGCGGCGGGCATTCGCCTCGGGGACGCCGCGGCGTCGCAGCACCGTCTCCACGGGCTGCACGTGCTCGGTATACATCATCACGTACTCGACCGTGCTCTCACCCTTCGTCTGCACCCGCTGCATTGCCGATGCGTATTCGTCCAGGTGGCCGTTCGGTACCGAGATGTCCGACGCCGAGCGCGCCGACGTTCCCTCCGGCAGGAACAGCCACTTGCGCGTCAGGTCGCTCGCGCCGAATCCCACGAGCATGAGCGCGAGCGCGGCGACCGGCAGCGCCCGGGCACGCAGCACGAGCTTGTCCAGGTCTTCCAGGATGCCGCTGCGCTGATGCGTGCGCGGGGCACGTCGAGAACCGAAAAGCGCCATCGCTCCCCGTCAGGTTGGTGGGGTGATTCCGGCCCAATATCCGGCCCCGGGAGCCCCACCGCAACCCCTGCGTAATTCCTTTTGCGTCAATAACTTGTGAACGGATGCCGGGGCGCCGATGGGGGGCGCGCAAAGAGTTGCCTGGAGCCGGAAATAAGGGGGCGGGTCAGAGCTGGGCCTGGAGGGCGCTCAGGTCCGCGGCGGTAAAATGGTACACGTCAGTGCAGAATTCGCATTTCAGCTCGACGTGGCCGGCCGCATGCGCATGCTCGATCATCTCGCCGATGGGACCACTGCCGAGGAGCAGGATCGCGCGCTCGGCGCGATCGCGCGAGCACGGGCAGGCGAATCGGATCGGGGTGCGTCCGAGCGTCTCGTAGCCGCGTCCGTCGAAGATGCGGGTGAGTATCGTCTCGGGCGTGGCGCCGTTGCGGAGGAGGACGGTCGGGTGCGGCAGCCCGCTGATGGCCGCCTCGATGCCCGACACGACGTCATCGGGAATGCCCGGCAGCAGCTGCACCATGTAGCCACCGGCCGCCGCGACGCTGCCGTTCACGCGGACGAACACGCCGATGCCCACGGCGGACGGGATCTGCTCGCTGCGGCCGAGATAGTGGGCCAGATCCTCGCCGACCTCGCCAGAGACCAGCTCGACGGCGCTCACGTACGGGTGCCGCATCCCCATGTCGCGCATCACCGTCAGCTGGCCGCGGGTGCCCACCACTCCCGAGACGTTCAGCTTGCCATTGCGGCTCTGCTCGATGTCCGGCTGCGGGTTCGCGATCAGACCCCGCACCTCCCCCTGGCCGTTTGCGCTGGCGAGCAGCGTGCCGCCGGGGCCGTCCGCCTGGATGCGCAGCGTGACCAGGTGATCGGGCTCCTTGAGCATGGCGCCGAAGAGCAGCGCTCCGATGGAGAGACGACCGAGCGCGGCCGTGGCTGCCGGGTCGGTATGGTGCCGCCGCTGCAGCTCGTCGACCACCGCACCGGCATCCAGCGCGAACGCCCGCACCAGCCCGTCGTGCGCCGTCGCGCGCAGCAGATAGTTATCCTTCGTGTCCAAACCCGGCGCTCCTGCAATGAAAACGGCCCCGATCCGTCGGGGCCGCGTCCGCTTCCGTCGAATCCTCTAGCTCACCACTCGATGTCCTCGGGCGGGGTCTCGCGCACCAGGCTCAGGATCGCCGCCTGCGGGACGACCAGGTACCGGCGGCCGTCGAACGTGATCTCGACCGAGGCGCGCCGGAAGAAGATGGCATGGTCTCCCACCCGCGCCTGTACCGGCATGTAGCGCGCCTCCCCGGCGCCGATCTTCCAGGGCTCCTCGCTCAGCTCGGTGGGCGCGGACACCGGGGTACCGGGTCCGACGGCCACCACCGTGCCGCTCTGCACCGCCTGGCTGTCCACCGCACTGGCCGGCAGGTACAGGCCGACCCGGCTGCGCTCCTCGCCCTCTTCCGGCGCGATCAGCACCCGGTCGCCCACGACGATCAGTTTCTTGTTGTTCTGCATGGTCTCCAATATCGGCTGCATGTATAACCCGGATCAAGCGCCCGGGTGCCCGGTGCGCCCTCCGTACGCGGGCGCCCGGAGGCACGCGATCGTGTCGGCCGGCCGCTCGCGCCATTCGCGTGCACCGCTGCGACAGGCATCGTCGGATCGGACTCGAAAGGAGGCAGCATGAGCGATTCGGCGATCACCAGCCGGCGGCGCGCGGCCCCGCGGCGTGCCTACACGTTCCATCTGGACCCGGCGCTCGTGGACCGCGCGCGCGAAGAGGTGAGCGAGCCGGACGTGGTCCGCAGCATCGAGGCGGCCCTGGCGGCCGCCATCGATTACCAGCTCTGGATCCGCGAGGTGGCGACCACCGCGCGCGGACCGCTCGACTAGCCGGGGCCCATCACATGGCGAGTGGCGGCACGTCCTGCTCGAGCCATGCGTGCCGACCCTGGAGCACCTCCTGGGCGACCTTGTAGGTCACGACATCGTCGTTGTCGAAGACCTCGCGGAACAGGCGCCTGATCTTCGCGCGGGCGTGGCGGCAGTACAGGTCGGCCAGGCGCAGCGGACCGCGCTCGCCCGGGTTCTCCTGCACGAGGGCGTGGGCATGGACGCACACGGCGCTCATCGCGAACAGCTCGGCACCGACGTCGACCAGGCGGAACAGCACCGCCTGCCGCTTCTCCAGCTTCGGACCGAACCGGGCCATGGCCATGAACAGTGTGCGCCCGAGCTTGCGCGCGGCGCGCTCGACGAAGCGGAGCTGGCGCGCGAGTGGGCCGAACTCGCCGTAGGCTCCCGGTACGCGTCCCTTCCCGACCAGCAGTCCCGGGACCCAGCCGGCCAGGTGCGCGGTGAGGCCGAGCATACCGCGCATCTTGTCGCCCGCCGCGGCTTTCGGGTCGACCATCGCACCCGCGCGCTGGAGATGGGGATCGACCGCCTCGCGGGCGATGAAGAGCCGCATGATCTCGCTCGAGCCCTCGAAGATCATGTTGATGCGCAGGTCGCGCATCACGCGCTCCACCGGGATCGGTGGCTCACCCCGGGAGGCCAGCGACTCGGCCGTCTCGTAGCCCCGTCCGCCGCGGATCTGCATGCAGTCGTCCACCACCCGCCAGGCGCCCTCGGAGTTGAACATCTTCGCGATCGCGGCCTCGAGGCGGATGTCGCTCTGGCCGGCGTCGGCCAGCGAACAGGCCACATCATTGACGGCTTCCATGGCGAACGCGTGCGCGGACATTCGCCCGAGGATCTGCGCGACGGCGTCGTGCCTGCCGACGGGTGCGCCCCACTGCTCGCGCTCCGCGGCCCAGGTGCGGGCTACGGCCACGCACCATTTCGCCGACGCGGCGCTGGTCGCCGGAATGGTGAGACGGCCGGTATTCAGGGTGGTGAGGGCCAGCTTCAGGCCCTTGCCCTCACCCCAGATGATGTTCTCCTTCGGGACCCGGACGTTCGTGAACCGCATGACCGCGTTCTCGATGCCCTTCAGCCCCATGAACTCCAGGCGCGCGGTGGTCGCCACCCCCGGCATCGTCGTTTCCACGATGAACGCCGTGATGCCGCGTCGCGTGCTGCCGGGGCGCGGGGGCGTACGCGCCATCACCACCATGATGTCGGCGATCGGGCCGTTCGTGCACCACAGCTTCTCGCCGTTCAGGATGTAGGCCTCACCATCCTCGGTCGGCTCCGCGGTGGCCGTCATGCGCGCGGGGTCGGAGCCGACGTCGGGCTCGGTCAGCGCGAACGCCGAGATCTCGCCGGCGGCGAGCCGCGGCAGGTACTTCTGCTTCTGCTCGGGTGTGCCGAACATCTTGAGCGGCTGGGGCACGCCGATCGACTGGTGCGCGGACAGCAGCACGCCGAGCGCGGCGCACGGCGAGCCGATGATCGAGATCGCCCGGTTGTAGCTGCGCTGGGAGAGACCGAGGCCGCCGTACTCTTGCGGGATCTTGATGCCGAACGCACCCAGCTCGCGCAGCTTCTGGATGACTTCCTCGGGCACCCGGTGCTCGCGCTCGATGGCGGAGCCATCGATGGTGTCGGCAAAGGCGCGCAGCTTCTCGTGGAACGCCCGGGCGCGCTGCTGCTCCTCCGGGTCGGGCTTCGGCAGCGGATGGATCAGGTCCAGCCGCAGGTGCCCGAGAAAGAGCTCGCGCACGAAGCTGGGGTGGACCCACTCCGTTTCGCGAGCCGCCTCGGCGACCCGGCGGGCCTCCTGCTCATCGACCGCTGGCGTGGGCTGCATCGCGCCCGCCGCTTCCGCCGCCTGCTTCGTCGCACCCATGCCCGCCTCCAGGTTCACCACGGACCGCCCTGCACGTGACTGCGGCGCTTACGTGGCACAAAGTGCGCCCTCGCGCGCCGCCTCCCGATCCCGTTCCGACGGCGCCGCCTGCCGCGCCGGCGGCTGCCCTCACGAGAGCATGAACTTCGCGATCGTCTGCAACTGCATGTTGCTCGTGCCCTCGTAGATCGTCCCGATCTTCGAGTCGCGGTACAGCTTCTCCACCGGGTACTCCTTGGTGAAGCCGTATCCGCCGTACAGGTCGATGCAGGTGGAGGCGATGCGCTGCGCCGCGTGCGACGTGTAGAGCTTCGCGATCGCCGCCTGCTCGATGAACGGCATGCCCGCATCCTTCAGCCGCGCCGCGTTGTACACCAGCAGGCGCATCGCCTCCAGCTCGACGCGCATCTCGGCGAGCTGGAACTGCACGCCCTGGAAGTCACCGATCCGGCGGCCGAACTGCTCGCGCTCCTGGACGTAACGCACGGTGTGGTCGAGCGCACCCTGCGCGAGTCCCAGCATCTGCGCGCCGATCCCGATGCGGCCCTCGTTCAGGGTCTCGATCGCGATCTTGTAGCCCTTGCCGACCTCGCCCACCACGTTGGCCGCCGGCACCCGGCACCCGTCCAGCACCAGCTCCGTCGTCGAAGACGCGCGGATGCCCAGCTTGTCCTCCTTCTTGCCCACCGTGAACCCGGGCTGGTCGCGTTCCACCAGGAACGCCGTGATCCCCCGGTATCCCTGTTCCGGGTTCACGGTCGCGAACACGATGAACAACCCCGCCTCGCCGCCATTCGTGATCCACAGCTTGCGGCCGTCCAGCACCCAGTCATCCCCGTCCTGTGCGGCCCGGGTCTGGAGTGCGAACGCGTCCGAGCCCGACCCCGCCTCCGAGAGCGCGTACGCCCCCACGGTGTCGGCCGCCAGCTGCGGCAGGAAACGCTGCTTGAGCGACTCCGAGCCGTACCGCAGCAGGCAGTTGTTCACCAGCGTGTTCTGCACGTCCACCAGCACGCCCACGCTCGGGTCGATGCGCGAGAGCTCTTCCACCACCAGCACTGCCGTGAAGAACGACGAGCCCGCGCCGCCCAGGGCGTCGGGTACCTCGATGCCCATCAGGCCCAGCTCGAACAGCTGCGGGATCAGCGCCGGGTCCATTTTCGCGTCCCGGTCCATGTCGTGAACGAGGGGCGCGACGTTCTCCTCGGCGAACTGGCGGACGGTGTCGCGGAACATCTGCTCTTCCTCGGTCAGCGCCGTGACCGGGGGACGGACGATATCGGGAAGCATGACGGACATGGCAGTTCTCGGTTGCGGATGAGGGGATACGGAACCCGAAAATAGGTCGCCGGGGCCGGCGCCGGCCAGCGGCAGCGCCGCGCGGGACGTTACTGCCGGCCGACCAGGTTGGGCGCGCGAAGAGCGGCAGCGCCGTGCGGGACGTTACTGCCGGCCGACCAGGGCGGGCGCGCGAAGAGCGGCAGCGCCGTGCGGGACTTACTGCCGGCCGGCCAGCGGCAGGCGCGCGAAGAGCGGCAGCGTCGCGCGGATGTCGGGGTCGGTGCGCACGCGGAAGCGGACGGCGCCGTCCTCGCCCCACCTGGCGAGGGCTACCCGGGCGGCAAGCTCGCGCGCGACCCGGGCGCGGACGGGGGCGTCGAGGGTGAGAGGCAGGCCGGTGGCGGCGCTCGCCCTCTCCAGGAGCGGCGCGACGAGCAGCCGGTCCCAACTGGCGGGATCGGACTCCCACTGATCCGCCGATGCGAGGTCGGGCAGGCTGACCGCGTCCGCTATGGCGGCGTCGAGGTCGTGCTCCAGCACGACAGGCCACCAGACCGGCAGCATCGCCTGCGCAGGTAGCTCCACGTCAGGAGCTACTCCGGGTCCAGGATCGAGCGGGCGGCCGCCGACGCTGAACACGGGGGCACGTGCGGAATCCGGGGTGGACGTCGCCTGGCCGGCCAGCGCGCGATACTGCTCGCGCGTAAGCCCGCGGTAATCCCGCTGAAGCGACCGCCCGCGCGGGGTGGTCAGGCGCCCGACGGTGAGCGCGAGCGCATCACCGGAGGGCAGCGGAAAGTAGGTCTGCATGAGCGCCTTGCCGAAGCTCCGCCGTCCGGCGATGAGAGCGCGGTCGTGATCCTGGAGGGCGCCGGCGACTGCCTCCGAGGCACTGGCGGAGTGGTCGTCGATGAGCACGATGAGCGGCATGCCGGCGTCTCCATGACCTTCCGTGCGGTATTCCCGCCGGACGTCAGCCTTGCGGCCCTCGGTGCGCTGGAAAACCGAGCCGTTGGGCAGGAACAGTGCGGCCACCCGGCCGGCCTCGCTCACCAGGCCACCCGGATTGCCCCGCAGATCGAGGATGAGACGTTGCGCACCGCGTCTGCGAAGGTTCTCGATGGCGCGGTCCAGCTCGGGGGCGCTGTTCACCGCGAACTCGGTGAAGGCGACGTAGCCCGTACTGTCTCCGACGAGCACGGTCGCGCTCACGGCCGGCCAGCGGTACACCGCACGCCTCACTACCACGCGCAGCGACTGCGGTGACTGCGATGGGCCGCGCCAGAGCTCGAGCCGCACCCGGGACCCGGCTTCGCCCGCCAGCAGCGCCTCCGCTTCCCGGTCGCTGAGCCCGGCCACCGGCGTGTCGTTCACGGCTACCAGCCGGTCGCCAGCAGCCATGCCGGCAGCGGCGGCCGGCGACCTGGGTCCCACCGCGAGCACGCGGACTGCGCCTTCGACCAGCTCGAGACGTGCGCCCGTGCTGCCGAGCAGCCCCGCTTCCACGGCGTTCAGACGGTCCAGGGTGGCCCGGCGCAGGTACCGCGAATGGGGATCGAGCGCGTCCAGAGCCCCCGCGATCGCCGCCCGCACCAGCGCCGATTGCGCGACCGAGTCCACGTAGTTGAGCCGCACCTGATTCAGCACCGCGGAAAAGGTCTGCATCTCTTCATATGCGGTGCGCTCGCTCTGGCCGCGCGCCGTTGAGGGCAGCAGCGCCGCCAGCGCGCAGCTCATCAGGGTTGCCGTGCCGCAGCGCATCACGGGAGCTCCGCCAGGCGGCTGCGCGCATCCTCGATCTCGCGCGTGTACCGCGATGGTACGACCGCGAGAAACTGCTGGTACGAAGCGCGCGCCTCGGCCGGCTTGCCGAGCTGCTGGCGCACGATGCCGAGCAGGTAGTGTGCGCGGGCGTTCTGCGGGTTCGTGCGGGCAGTCTCGGCCAGCGTCGCCTCGGCCTCGCCGCTTTCGCCGTACCGCGCGAGCGTGATCGCCAGCTCGATCGCGGATGTGGGATCCTCCGGGTTCACCGCGACGGCCGAGCGTCGCTCGGCCAGCGCGACCGCCAGCTGGCCACGACTCTCGTAGATGTTCGCCAGCTGCACGTGCGCCATGTACAGGCCGGCATCCTGAGTGAGCGCCTCCTGGAAGTGACGAACAGCCTCATCGGACTGCTCGGCGCGGGTGTGCAGGAACCCGAGAACGTAGCGGTAGTCGTTGGAGCGCAGCGGCGCAAACGTCAGCTCGTTCTTCTTCTCGGCCTCCCTCTCCGCCTTGATCCGCCGATCGAGGACGGTGCGTGCGTTCCTCAAGGCGACATGGTGCATCCCGAGGCGCGCAGCGGCGAGCCCCTGGAACCAGATGATGTCCTCCGGCACCCGGGACGGATCGCGCCGCCCCGTGGACGTATAAAGGTCGATCATCCGCTCGAAGCGGCGGAATGCGTTCGCGTAGTCTCCATCGCGGAAGTCCTCGAAGCCCCTCACCCACGTGTCCCAGATGCTGCTCAGGTAGGGATCCGTGGTCCAGAGATAGGATTTCCCGGGGAGCGTCGCTCCGATGATCCGCAGGTCCACGAGCGGGTCGAAGAAGAAGGCCTGCCGGTAGTTGCGGTCCATCGCGTCGAGCTGGTTGCGCTGCTCGACCGTGAGCTTGTCGCGCTCCAGCTCGCCCCAGAGCTTGGGCCGCCGCGCAAAGGGCAGGTAGGCCTTCGCCAGGTAGGCCAGCGCAAACCGTGGCTCGAGCACCAGCACCCGGTCGAGCTCGGCCTCGGCATCATCGAAGCGCTTCTTGCTCCAGTAGCCGATCGCCAGGTTGTAGTGTGCGACCGCATCCGTCGAGTCCACTACGGCCGCCTTCTCAAGGTCACCGAGTGGCGTGGCGACCTTGATGCCCTGGGCGATACCGGGGATCGGCAGCAGGAGGAGGACGGCGGCGGACAGGACCAGACGCGAGAGCCACATCATCATGGTTCCTCCGGCGGATCGGTTTACTTCGAACGGAACGGGGTCGTTGCCGCGCAGGGGGGAGAAACACGAGCGCCGCTCGATCCATGATCGAGCGGCGCTCCGAGTTCCGCAACCCGACGCGATGCCGCGATTCGCGCGGCCGTCGTAGCGGATGTGACTGATCGCTAGGTTCGGCTAGGCGCCGAAGCGGCGATCGCTTGCCCGTGTCGGGTTGCGGTCGGAACTCGAACTGGCCAAGGGATCACCTCCTTCGTTGAGTGGCACATTGGGCGCAGCACCAGCGGGCTCCCGAAGGTCCCGCGGTCCGCACGCCGGACCGGCCTGGCCGGCCGCCGCGCAGCCCTCGAGCGCGGCATCGCGCCGCTCTCGCCGGACAAGCTAACGGCAGCCGATGGGAAGCTCAAGGCCGATGCCGACTTACGCGCCGGCTCGCACGCGGCCCTTCGACCCCGGCCCGCGCGCTCGTAACCGAGCGGACGCGCGCTTGCTGCCCCTCGCGCCCCCGCCTATTCTGGCTGCCGGGCCGTACTCTGGGGAAACAACGGGAGGCGACAATGGCCGAGGTGCCGGGCGACCTGCTTTTTACCGAAGAGCACGAGTACCTGAAGAAGACGGACGAGGCCGGCGTCTATTACGTCGGCGTGACGGACTATGCGCAGGGCGAGCTGGGCGACGTGGTCTACGTCGAGCTTCCCGAGGCCGGCACGAAGTTCGCCCGGATGGACGTGTTCGGTACGATCGAAGCCGTGAAGGCGGTGAGCGATCTGTACTCGCCGGTGAGCGGCGAGGTGCTGGAGGTGAACGGCGCGCTGGCGGGGGATCCGGCGGTCGTCAACAGCGACCCGTACGGGCAGGGCTGGCTGATCAAGCTGCGCGTGAGCGACGAGGCCGAGCTGGACCAGCTGCTCGGCGGCGCGGAATACGAGAAGCACATCGGGCAGTAGGACGATCATGGCACGGCTTACCTGGCACGGCCACGCGACGTTCACGCTGGTCACGGACGGCGGCACGCGGATCCTGTTCGATCCGTTCCTCGACGACAACCCGGTCGCGGACATCCGCGCCCGGGACATCGAGCAGCTCGACTACATCCTCTGCAGCCACGGTCACTCCGATCACTTCAGCGACGCCGTGGCCCTTGCGAAGCGCACCGGCGCCACGGTCGTCGGCACGTTCGAGCTGGTCGCGTTCGCCCAGTCGAAGGGCGTGCGCCACGCTCACGGCATGAACATCGGCGGCGGGCATCGCTTCGATTTCGGCTATCTGAAGCTGGTACCGGCACTGCACAGCGGCACCGTCGACGGTGATGACGAGGGCCGCTACACCTCGACGCCCGCCGGTTTCTGGATCGACCTCGGCGCGCAGCGCCTCTACCACGCGGGCGATACCGCGCTCATCGCCGACATGCAGCTGCTGCGCGGGCGCGTCGACATCGCGCTGCTGCCCATCGGCGACAACTTCACGATGGGCCCGGAAGACGCGGCCCGGGCGATCGAGTTCATCGAGCCCCGCGTCGTCATTCCCATGCACTACAACACCTGGGACCTGATCCGCCAGGATCCGGAGGCGTTCCGCGAGCGGGTAGGCTCGCGCGCGGAGGTCGTCGTGCTCACGCCCGGCGCGAGCTACGATTTCTGATCGGGGCGTGAGTGACGGCCCCGCGCGCTGGCGCCTCGTCATCGGCGCGGGTGAGGGAGTGACCTCGGCGGCCGCGCCCGAGCCGCTGCCCGGGGCGCGCAACATGGCCGTCGACCAGGCTCTCTTCGAGAGCGTCCAGGCCGGGGGCGTGCCCGTGCTCCGGCTCTACCGCTGGCGGCCCGCGTGCCTTTCGTTCGGCCGCAACCAGCGCGCGCGGGGGATCTACGACCCGGCCGTGCTGCTCGCCGCCGGCATCGACGTCGTGCGCCGTCCCACCGGGGGTCTCGCGGTGCTCCACGACGGGGAGCTCACCTATGCCGTGATCGCCCCCGCCGGCCCGCTGGGCGGTCCGCGCGCCGCCTACCTGGCAATCAACGAGGCGCTGGTGAGGGCGCTGCGCGCCCTCGGGGTGCCGGCGTCGATCGGGGCCGGCGCCGGCACGCGGGTGCCGAGCCCGGATGCCCGGCATCCCTGCTTCGAGCGCCCCGCGCCGGGCGAGGTCGTGGCTCTGGGCCGGAAGCTGGTCGGCAGCGCCCAGCGGGTCGAGCGGCACACCATTTTGCAGCACGGCTCGATCCTGCGGACCGGCGATCAGCAAGCGGTGCTGCGGCTGCAGTCGGGAACGGGCGCCGGGGCCGTCACGACGCGCCTGGAGGGCGCGGCATCGGGCGCGGTCGCGCTCGCGGCACCGGCCCGGCCCGGTGAGATCACGCTCGCGGAAGTGCTGGGCGGTCCGCCCGGTTGGGCCGTTCTGGGGGCTGCGCTCCAGCGCGCCTTCGAGGTCCGGCTGGGCATTGCTCTTGCGCCCGCGCCCCTCTCCGTGGACGAGCGCACGCGGACCGCCGCCCTGGAGGGTAGCTTCGGCGCAAACCCGTGGACGTGGCGGCGGTGAAGCCGGCGCGCGGCTCGCATCACTTCGAGGAGGTGGCGGATGTCCGGCGTGGGTTCGAGATCGGCGAGATGGGCGGTATCCCGGGTACTGGCCATCGCCACACTGCTGCTGGCGGGCTGCGGCGGTGATGCCGGCACCGGCGGCGAAGGTGGCGGCACCGTCATCGTCGGCATGCGCTCGGATTTCAGCGGCATCAACCCGGTAACGAACTCCAGCTACTATACCACCCAGATCATCAATTACGGTCTGTTCACGCCGCTCATCCAGTATGACGCAGACCTCGAGCCGGAGCCCTGGCTCGCCGAGTCCTGGGAGCTGCACGGCGACACCGGCGTGACGTTCCGGCTCCGCTCCGACGTCACGTGGCACGATGGCCAGCCGGTCACCGCGCACGACGTGCTGTTCACGTTCGAGCTGGCGAAGGACCCGGAGACGGCGTCGCTCCTCGGCACGGCGTTCCTCGCGGACGTCGCCAGCGCCTCGGTCGCCGATGACCATACCATCAGCTTCCGCTTCGCCCGGCCGCACGCGCAGGCGCTCGAGGACTTCTGGTGGCCGCCGCTGCCGCGACACCTGCTTCAGGATGTGCCGGCCCTCGAGCTCACGAATGCGCCGTTCAACCGGCAACCCGTGGGCAGCGGCCCGTTCCGGTTCGGCGAGTGGCGCGCCAACGAGCGGCTGGTGCTGGTCCGCAACCCCGATTTCCCCGCGGCGCTGGGCGGACCGGCCGCCCCCGAGCGGCTGGTCTTCCGCATCGTGCCGGAGGCCGGCACGCTGCTTACCGAGCTGTTCACCGGCGGCGTGCACGTCGACATCCCGGTGCTGCCGGAGCAGGTCGCGCAGATCGAGAGCAACAGCTCCGCGACGCTGCTCTCGTTCCCGGGGACCACCGTCTATTTCATCGGCTGGAACAACGAGAAGCCGCCCTTCAACGACGCCCGCGTGCGGCTGGCCATGGCGCACGCCATCGACCGCGAGGAGATCATCCAGGCGCTGCTGCACGGGCAGGGCGAGATCGCGACCAGTACGATCCCGCCGTGGAGCCCCGTCCATCCGGGCGACGTGCGGCCGCCGGCCTTCGACCGGGCCCGCGCCGGGCAGCTGCTGGACGAGGCCGGGTGGACCGACCGCAACGGTGACGGCATCCGTGAGAACGCCGCCGGGCGTCCGCTCACGTTCACCATGATGTCGAGCGACGACCCGCTCCGGCGCGCGGTCGTGGAAGTACTGCAGAACCAGCTGCGCCAGGCCGGCGCGAACGTGGACGTCCGCGTGATGGAGTTCCAGACCATGCTCGCGGCCCACAAGGAGCGCAACTACGACGCGGTGTTCACGAACTGGGTGCTCGACAACTTCCAGGTCGCGGGCTCCGCGTTCTCGCTGTTCCACTCGAGCCAGGCGGACGTACCGCTCTCGACCAACCGCAGCGGCACGCGCAGCCCGGCCCTCGATCGGCTGATCGAGCGTGGCGCGCGCGCGACCGACCCGGATGCGCAGCGCGCGGCCTGGCGCGAGTTCACCGAGCTGGTGCAGCGCGAGCAGCCCGTCACCTTCATGTTCTGGCTGGCGGAGCTGGCCGCGGTGCGCGACGAGGTCCAGGGCGTCGAGATGGACCCGCGCGGCGAGCTCCGCACGATGGCCCGCTGGACCGTCAGCCGCTGAGGCATGGGCTATTTCATCCTGCGACGGCTGCTGGGCGCAATCCCGCTGCTGCTCGGCATCGCCACGCTGATCTTCTTCGTGCTGAACCTGGCGCCGGGTGATCCCACCGCCTTCATGTTCAACCCGAACATGCCGGCGGAGGTGCTCGAGCAGGTACGCCGCAATTTCGGACTCGATCAGCCGATCCACATCCGCTACGTGAAGTGGTTGCTCTCGTTCTTCCAGGGCGACTTCGGCTACTCGTTCGCCCAGAGCCGCCCGGTCGCCGACATCCTGAAGGAAGCCCTGCCGAATACGCTCATGCTGACCCTGGGCGCGCTCGTGCTGGTGTTCGTGATCGGGATGGCGATCGGCGTGCTGCAGGCGGTCAGGCAGTACTCGCTGTTCGACAGCAGCTCGAGCATCATCTCGCTCTTCTTCTACAGCATGCCGCCGTTCTGGCTGGCCCTCATGCTGATGCTGGTGTTCTCGCTCAAGGCGCACCAGTGGGGCTGGCCGATCGCGTTCCCGCCGACCGGCATCACCAGTGTCGACTACGAGTTCCTGAGTGCGGGCGCGAAGGTGAAGGACCGGCTCATGCACCTCTTCCTGCCGACGCTGACGCTGACGCTCGCGCTGGCCGCCGGTGTCGCCCGCTACACCCGCGGCCAGATGCTGGAGGTCGTGCGCCAGGACTTCATTCGCACCGCGCGCGCCAAGGGGCTGCCCGAGCGCACCGTGATATTGAAGCACGCCCTGCGCAATTCCCTGATCCCGGTGATCACGTTGCTCGGGCTGTACCTGCCCCTGCTCTTCAGCGGCACCGTGTTCATCGAGACGATCTTCGCGTGGCCGGGCATGGGTCGCGTCATCTTCGACGCGATCTTCCAGCGCGACTATCCGCTGGTGATGGCGACCAGCTTCCTGTTCGCCGTCATGACCGTGCTCGGCAGCCTGATCGCCGACGTGCTCTACGCGCTGGTCGATCCCCGGATCCGCTATGAGTGACGCGCGCGACCGCCGCCCGGACGTGCCGGACCCCGAGTCGGCGGCCCCGCTGCCCGTGCCTACCGAGCCGATCGTGCGCTCCGATGCCGGGGTGGCCGCGAGCGAACCGCTGCGCCCGCGCGCGCCCCGGTACGCGCTCGTGCTCTCGGCACTGCTGCCCGGTTCCGGTCACATGGCCATGGGTGAGCCGTTCCGCGGGCTGCTGCTGCTGCTGCCGTGGGGCGCGCTGCTCGGCATCATGTACTGGGCACGCGCGCGCGTCTTCGACTGGCAGGGCGCCTCCCTCGACGAGTACGTCGCCTTCGTCACCGTCGTGGCGCTGCTGCTCTTCCTCTGGGCGAGCGGGCTCTGGGACCTGAGCGTCGGTCGCCGCCGGACCGTCGATGCGGGCGACTCGCAGTGGGCGATCGCCGCGCGCCATTTCCGGCGCAACCGGCCGGCGCTGGTGGGGCTCGGCATCATCTTCGTGCTCTACCTGGTGGCGCTGCTCGCGCCCTACCTCGCGCCCTACGACCCGATCGCGCAGCAGGACATCGCGCGCACCAGCTTCCGCCCGCCCTCGAGCGAGTTCCTGCTCGGCACCGACAAGTTCGGGCGCGACATCCTGAGCCGCATCCTCTACGGCGCGCGCATCTCGCTGTCGATCGGTTTCATCGCCACCGCCATCAGCATCACCATTGGCACGCTTATCGGGGCGATCGCGGGTTACGCCGGCGGCAAGGTCGACTCGGCGCTGATGCGCTTCACGGACATGGTGCTGGCATTCCCGCGGCTGGTGCTGCTGATCATGATCGTGGCGCTCTTCAGCCCGTCCATGACCGTGATCATCCTGGTGCTCGGTCTGACCCAGTGGCCCGGCACCACCCGCATCGTGCGTGGCGACGTGCTGAGCCTCCGCGAGCGCGAGTTCATCCAGGCGGCGCACGCGCTCGGCATGACCGGCTCGCGCATCGTCATGCGGCACCTGATCCCGAACGTGCTCGCGCCGGTCATCGTCACGGCCACGCTCGGCATCGGCAACACGATCGTGCTCGAGGCCGGGCTCTCCTTCCTGGGGATGGGCGTGCAGCCGCCCACGCCCACGTGGGGGAGCATGGTCGCGGACGGACGCGACAACCTGCTCGGTGCCTGGTGGGTCGCCACCTTCCCCGGGCTCACCATCGTGCTGGTCGTGCTCGCCTTCAACCTGGTGGGCGACGGGCTGCGCGACGCGCTCGATCCCCGGCTGAGGACCTGATGGATCCACTGCCCACCGCCGCGAACGGCGCGCCGCTCCTCCAGGTGAGCGACCTGCGTACCTGGTTCCGCACCGATGCCGGCATCGCGCGCGCCGTGGATGGCGTCTCCTTCGAGGTGCGTGCGGGCGAAGTGCTCGGCATCGTCGGGGAGAGCGGGTGCGGCAAGTCGGTGACGTCGCTTTCAATCATGCAGCTGATCCCGCGCCCTCCCGGCGAGCTCGTCGAGGGCAGCTCGATCCGGCTCCGGGGCGAGGAGCTGGTC
Organism: Longimicrobiales bacterium; assembly: GCA_035461105.1. Taxonomy (GTDB): domain Bacteria; phylum Gemmatimonadota; class Gemmatimonadetes; order Longimicrobiales; family RSA9; genus VEPF01. The sequence goes on from DATHVV010000212.1 coordinate 32,118, forward strand.
GGGGCGAAGGAGAGACGGCTGCGCGAGCTGCGCGGCAACGACATGGCCATGATCTTCCAGGAGCCGATGACCTCGCTGAACCCGGTGTATCCGATCGGCGAGCAGATCATGGAAGCCCTGCGGCTGCACCGGAAGCTGGCCCGGCGCCCGGCCCGGGAAGCGGCCGTGGAGATGCTGCGACTGGTCGGCATCCCGGATCCCGAGGAGCGCATCGACACCTATCCTCACCAGCTCTCGGGCGGGCAGCGCCAGCGGGTCATGATCGCGATGGCGCTCTCCTGCGAGCCCGACCTGCTGATCGCGGATGAGCCGACGACCGCGCTCGACGTGACCATCCAGGCCCAGATCCTGGACCTGCTCGCCGAGCTGCGCGAGCGGCTGGGCATGGCGATCATCCTGATCACCCACGACCTGGGCGTCGTCGCCGAGGTCTGCGACCGGGTGCTGGTCATGTACGCGGGACAGATCGTCGAGGAGGGCAGCGTCCGGGACATCTTCGAGAACCCGCGTCACCCGTACACCGAGGGGCTGCTGCGCGCGATCCCGCGCCTCGGCCAGCGCACCGAGCGGCTGGCCGTGATTCCGGGGACGGTCCCGGCCGCTACCGACTGGCCGGTCGGCTGCCGGTTCCACACCCGCTGTCCGTACGGCTGGGATCTGTGCGTGAGGGAGCACCCCGAGCTCTTCCGCGTCGATCGCCGCGAGGAGCGGCGCGACCGCTGCTGGCTCGAGCAGCACCCCGAACGGCGGCGCGGACGCGGCTTCGCGAGCGTGCCGGTCGTGCCCCCGGCCGAACAGTGGCACACCGGGAAGCGTGCCACGGAGGGGGAGCCGTGATTCAGCCTGCCGACGGCCAGCGAATCGCCGATCTCCCTCCATCGAAGGGCGACTCGGACCTGGGGGGGCGCACGCCGGATGACGTTGCGGCGCCGGCCGATACGCTGATCGAGGTGCGCGGCCTCGTGAAGCATTTCCCGATCCGGAAGGGGCTCTTCGCCCGCCAGGTCGGCGCGGTGCGCGCCGTGGACGGGGTCTCGTTCTGGGTGCGGCGCGGCCAGACGCTGGGCCTGGTGGGCGAATCCGGCTCCGGTAAGACGACCGCCGGCCGTACGCTGTTACGGCTGCTCGAGCCGACGGCCGGCCGGGCCATCTTCGACGGGCAGGACATTTTCGCGCTCGACCGGATGGAGCTGCGCCGGTTGCGGCGCAATGCGCAGATCGTGTTCCAGGATCCTTACGGCTCGCTTAACCCGCGCATGACGGTCGGGGACATGCTGCGCGAAGTGCTCGTGGTGCACCGGCTTGCCCGGGGACGCGATGCCGAGGCCCGGGTCAGGGAGCTGCTGGATGTGGTGGGACTGTTGCCGCGCCATTCCGAGCGCTATCCGCACGAGTTCAGCGGCGGCCAGCGGCAACGCATCGGCATCGCCCGCGCGCTTTCCGTGGAGCCCCGCTTCATCGTGTGCGACGAGCCGGTCTCCGCGCTCGATGTCTCAGTCCAGGCGCAGGTGCTCAACCTGCTGCAGGACCTCCAGGAGCGCCTCGGGCTGACGTACCTCTTCATCGCCCACGACCTCAGCGTGGTCGAGCACGTGAGCGACTGGATCGCGGTGATGTACCTGGGCCGGATCGTGGAGCTCGCCGAGGCTGCCAGCGTCGTGGGGACGCCGCGGCATCCCTACACCCGCGCGCTGCTGTCCGCGGTACCGGTCGCCGATCCCGGCCGGGAGCGCAGCCGCATCGTGCTCCGGGGCGACATCCCGAACCCGTCCAGCCCGCCGCCGGGTTGTCCGTTCCATCCCAGGTGCCAGCATCCACTCAAGGACGCGGATTGCGCGGCCATCGTACCACCCCTCGCCGAGAAGGCTCCGGGCCATTTCGCGGCATGCCTGAAGGAGGCCTCGTGGCGGTCGGCAAACAGCGCGCTCCCCATACTTGACACCCCTCTGGACCCCGCCTAGAATCGGGCGTTCTGTCAAGCACCAGCGGTACGTCCGCCCGCTCACCGGGCGCTTGCTCCTGTGATGGAGGTAACTTTGGGCAGTCTGAGCACCCTCACACTCGCGCTCCTGCAGATTCCCGGCCTGGAAGCTCCGGACAAGCCGTGGACGCAGGACCTCGCCGAGCTGTGGTCCGGTGGCGGCTGGATGATGTGGCCGCTCGGCCTTTCGGCGTTGATCGGGCTGATCGTCATCGTCTGGAAGTTCTTCGACCTGAGCACCAAGGGCGCGCGGACGCGGAAGTTCCTCCGCGAGGCGGACGAGCTGATCGCGAAGCGTCGCATCAACGATGCGCTCGCGCTGTCCCGCGACTCGAACACCCCGGCCGGCCGCATCCTGGCTGCCGGCCTGGAGCGCCACGACGAGGGCACCGAGCGCGTCATGAAGGCCATTGAGAATGTCGGCCTGATCGAGATGGCCAGCCTCGAGAGCGGCCTGGTCTGGCTCGCCACGGTCGCGAACGTGGCACCTCTGATGGGCTTCCTGGGTACGGTGATCGGCATGATCGAAGCCTTCCAGGCCATCGAGCTGGCCGGTGAGGTGGAGGCGACGCTGGTCGCCGGCGGCATCAAGGTCGCCCTGATCACGACGGCGACCGGCCTGGTGATCGCGATCCCCGTCAACATCATGCACAACTATTTCGTGACCAAGATCGACCGGCTGGTTCTCGACATGGAGGAGTCGGCCCAGAAGATGGTGGACACGATCCACGAGCCGACCCGCGCAACCGTGTAGGGGAATGCTCCGCTGCTCCCGATGGGGACTCGAGGGCCACCAGCGCGGTGGCCCTCTCGTTTTTGCCCTGCTGCTGCTCGCGCTCGCGGCCTGCAGCGGGCGCAGTGCGCCTGGCCGCGCCGTGCCCGGACGGACCGAGGCGTTCGCCCGTCCGCTCGAGATCTACGGCCAGATGGGGCTGATCGCCGGGCCGGCGAATTTCCCTCTGGTTGCCACCGTGGGTTCGATGGCCGGCCCCGCGGATTCCAGCTACCTCCTGCTCGCGCTCTCCATGCCGAATAGCGCGCTGCGCTTCCAGCGCGAAGGCAGCGCGTTCGCGGCCGCGTACACGATCGACGTGGCCCTGCTCCGGGACAGTGTCGAGATCGCGCGTGCCGGCGCCAGCGAGATCGTCCGGGTCGGGACGTTCGCGGAGACCAGCCGCTCCGACGAGAGCATCGTCTTCCAGCATGCCATCGCGGTCACGCCGGGGCGCTATGTGCTCCAGCTGCACGCGGCCGATGTGAACAGCACACGCTCGATGCGGGCCGCCGACACCATCGACGTCCCGGCCTACGGCGCCGCAGCGACGCGGCTGAGCACGCCGCTCTTCGTCTATCACGCCGATGGCAGGAGCGGGCGCGACGAGCGCCCCGGCATAATTCCCAACGCGCGCCACTCCGTCCCCTATGGTGGCGAGTCGCCGCGCCTCTACCTCGAGGGCTACGGCCTGGCCGCTGGCGATACCGTGTCCGTGCGTGTGCTCGACGATGCCGGTCAGAGCGTCTGGAGCGGGGCCGCGACCCTGCCGCGCGGGGACAGCATCGTCCGTCACGGCGTGGTGGTCGTCCCCTCCGCCAGTCTGCCGCTCGGCCGGATGTACATCGAGGTGAGCGCGGGACCGGCCGGCGCCGCGCCGCTGCGCACCCCACTCGTGCTCACCATCTCCGAGCAGTGGATGATCGCGAACTTCGAGGAGGTGCTGGGTTTCCTGCGCTACATCGCGTATCCGGAGGAGATCGACTCGCTCGCGGCCGCCACGCCCGCGGAGCGCCGCGACCGCTGGGAGCGCTTCTGGGCGATCCGCGATCCGCTCGCGGTGACCGAGGTGAACGAGTATCGCGACGCGTTCTTCGAGCGCGTCCGCTATGCCACGGAGGCGTTTCGCGAGCCGGGCGGCCGCGCCGGGTGGGACACGGATCGCGGCGAGGTGTATATCGTCTTGGGGCCTCCGATGCAGGTTCTGGAACGCTACATTGGCATCTCCGAAATGTCGTTCCAGCCCAACGCAGAGGAGTGGTACTACCCGGAGGCGCCGGGGGGCAGATTGTCGCTGCTGTTCCTCGATCGCAGCGGGCTGAGTCGTTACGAGCTGGCGCCGTCCTCGGAGTCCGCTTTTCGCGCCGTCGCTGACCGTATGAGGCCGCGCCGGCGCTGAACGCGCGGGCCGTCGGCATCTCTCCCCGGCCGCCGGGCGCCCCCCCGGCCTGACGCTTGCCACGCCGTATAGTGTGTCGCGCCTCGATCGGCGCCGGCCCGACCGCAGTAAGGGAGAAGGCATGGCCGCACATCGAATCGTATTTCTGCTCTTTTTCGCGCTCGCGGTGGGGCTCGCCGTGCTGCGGCCGGCGACCACGCACTCGGCACCCGCACAGGACGAAGCGCCGGTGCCGGAGGCCGCGCTGAAGGCGCTCCGCGAAGGGCGGTACCTGCGCGCCAGCATGATCCTTCGCGAGTACCTCGGCGCGACCCGTGACAGCAGTGCCGCCGCGATCCTGCTGAGCGCGCAGGCCGAGGCCGGCTGGGGTGAGTGGCAGCGGGTGGAGCAGCTGCTGCGCGGCCGGCAGTGGCTCGACAGCATCGCCTCCGGGCACGGCTGGGAGCTGCTGGCGCGCAGCCAGCTCGAGCTCGGCCGCTTCCGGGAGAGCAGCGGCTCGCTGGAACGATACCTGGCGGTCGCCGACGATGCCGGAGACCGGGCCCAGGGGCTGGCCGAAGTGCGCCGCGCGATCGCGCACGGCCGGGCGGAAGCCTGGGATTCGGCAGTTGTGGCATACGGGCGCGCGGCCACGCTGCTCCCCCAGGTCGCCGACTGGATTCATCTCTTCGCCGCCAGCGCCGCCGCCTCCGCGGGCGACACCACCCGGGTCGAGGAGAACCTGCGGCACGCCGATTCCGCCCTGGTCGCGGACTGGGGCTGGCGCGCGCGCCTGCGCGCCCGTCAGAACGCGACGCTGCCGCGCGCGGCGCTGGCGATAGCGGAGCGCGTCGGCGCTCAGCACGCGAGCGCGACGGTGCGGGCCGAGGCCTGGGCGCGCGCCGCCGAGCTGCGCCTGCTGGTCCGTGATTCCGCGGGCGCGCGTGCTGCGGCGCTGCGCGCGATGTCGATTGGTCCCTCGACGTCGCACGGTCTGGGTGCGGCTCGCCTGCTCTCCGGTCTGCGCCAGGCGACCGCGGAGGATCACCGTGTCGTCGGCGACATCTACCTGCGGCACGGCAACATCGAGCGCGGCATCGCCGGGCTCGAGAAGTGGCTCGCGGCGGGAAGTGCCAGCGCGGCCGAGCGGCTCCGGGCGCGCGAGCAGATCGGTCGCGCACTCTTCAACGCCGGCCGCTACGGGGAGGCGGAGCGACGTCTGCTCGCCTTCGCCGACGCCACCCCGAGCCCCGACGCCGCGGCGAGCGCGCTCTACACCGCTGCACGCGCGCAGTACCGCGATGGCCGTCGCACCCAGGCCCTGGAAACCCTGCAGCTCATCATCGAGCGGTACCAGAACCAGCCCGCAGCCGCCCGGGCGGCGTACCTCAGTGCGGACCTGGCCCACGACGCGATGCAGCTCCAGCGTGCCTCGCAGCTCTACCGCCGAACCATCACGCTCGCGCCATCCAGTGAGGAGGCGGGCAATGCGCACATGCGCCTCGGCGGCGTCGCGTTCGAGCAGCGCGACTGGGAGGGCGCGGCTCGGGAGTTCGACGCGTACCTCGCGCGCCATCCCAGCGGCCGGCGCGCGCAGCAGGCCCATTACTGGGCCGCGCTCGCGAAGATCGAGCTGGGGCAGCGCACTGCCGCGGACCGGCACCTGCGGCGCGTCCGGGCGATCAGTCCGTTCTCTTACTACAGCGACCGCGCCGTGGAACTGCTCCAGGAGGAATTCTGGAACGTTCCCCTGGAGGCCTCGCCGCCCCTCGGCTCGCCGCACGATGGACCGGTCGCGCGCTCGCTCGGACGACTCGACCTGCTCCGTGAGATCGGCTGGGATGAAGCCGCGACCTACGAGCTCGGCCGCGCCCGCCGTCACTTCGCGGCGCTCGATGGCGCCGTCTACACGCTCGCCGAGGGACTCAGCCAGCGCGGCTTCACCAGCACCGCGATCGGCATGGCCTGGGATATCCATCGCCGCGAGGGCGCCTGGAACCTGCGCCTGCTGCGCATCGTCTTCCCGTTCCCGTACCAGGAGATCATCACTGCGGAGGCCGCCGACCGGGGCGTCGACCCGTTCCTCGCCGCCGGCCTGATCCGCCAGGAGTCGATGTTCAATCCGCGCGCCGTCAGCGGCGCCGGCGCCATCGGGCTCATGCAGGTGATGCCGGCTACCGCCCGCACCCTCGCCCGTGATCTCGGCATCAGGGAGATCACCCCGGAGCTGCTCAAGCGCCCGGACGTCAACGTGCACCTCGGCATGCGCTACCTGAGCGATCAGTTGAATGCCTGGAACGGCCGTCTCGTCGCCGTCCTCGCCGCCTACAACGCCGGGCCCAGCCGCGTCGATCGCTGGCGCCAGTTCCCGGAGTGGGGACGCGATCAGCTGTTCGCCGAGCGCATCCCATTCGATGAGACGCGCGACTACGTCAAGATCGTCCAGCACAACGCGAAGATGTATCGCGCACTCTACGGCGCTGCGGTGCAGGACCACGCCGCCGGAGAGTAGCTCCGTCCATCCCCGGCGTCGCACGCACGAACCCACCGCCCGCGCACGGCCACGACGCCTGCGGCAGCTCATCGCATGGCACGGCGGGCGGGTTTCCGCCACGGGAAATGCGCATCCGGATGCGCATTCGGCGGGTGCGGAGTATCGCGCGGCGGGCCGCCGCCGCCGGCCGGCCGCGGCGCTCTTCCCTGCCACGCTAAGCAGTTGACGCTATGGATGATGCAGCGCCGGCTGCGGCCGGTCCAGCCTCCTTCCAGGAGCCCCGCCCGCTGTTTGTTTACCCGGCAAAAAGCCTTGTGACACAACACGATTTGCTTGACTTCGCGCGGAATTGCGGACTACCTTCGACCCCTGTAGTGCCGCGCGCAGGTTACCATCTCAGTAGGAGGCTGCTGCAATGGCCAGAGGGAAGGTGAAGTGGTTCAATGACGCCAAGGGGTATGGCTTCATTGAGCAGCCGGACGGCGAGGATGTGTTCGTGCACTTCTCCGCGATCACGATGGAGGGGTTCAAGACGCTCGTCGAAGGCGAAGAGGTCGAGTTCGAAGTGCGGCAGACGGACAAGGGTCTGCAGGCCGCGAACGTTAGTCGGGCGGCGATCACCGCCTGAACCCTCTCCGGCCGTTGTTCGGCATTCGCGTAAAGGGGTCCTGCTGCGGTGCGGCGGGACCCTTCGCATTCCGGGTGCGGGGCGGGTGCGTGCGGGCCGTGGGCAGTGTAGTATGCTGCCGCACCCGAGGAGAGAACCGATGGTCGAGACCCCACCCAAATCCCGTCCCCGGCTGTTCCTGATCGACGGCTATGCGCTGATCTACCGTGCTTTTTTCGCGCTGATCAATCGCCCGCTCACGACCTCGCGGGGCGAGAACAGCTCGGCGGCCTTCGGCTTCACCCGCTTCCTGATCAAGATCCTGGACGATTACGCGCCCGACTACCTCGGTGTGGTCATGGACGCGGGGACGAGCCAGCGCAGCGAGCGATACCCGGCCTACAAGGCGACGCGCGAGAAGATGCCATCGGACCTGGAGTGGTCGCTGCCACGGATCCGCGAGATCATCAAGGGCTACCGCATCCCGATCCTGGAGCTGCCGGACCACGAGGCCGATGACGTCATCGGCACGCTGGCCCGGCGCGCCGTCGCGTCCGGCCTGGAGGCCGTCATTGTTTCGGGCGACAAGGACTTCTACCAGCTGCTCGGGGATCACATCTGCCTGCTCAACCCGGGCCGCGGCGGCAATGCCGGGGTCGAGGAGGAGTGGATCGACCGGCGCAACGCGGCGGAGCGGCTGGGCGTGCCGCCCGAGCACGTCGTCGACTACCTCGCGCTGATCGGGGACAGCAGCGACAACATACCGGGCGCGCGCGGGATCGGGCCGAAGACGGCGATCGGACTGATCCAGCAGTTCGGGGACGTCGAGAACATCCTGGCGAACGCCGAGGCGGTGACGAACAAGCGCGCGCGCGAGGCGCTGGTCGCGTCCGCCGAGGATGTTCGGCTCTCGAAGGAGCTGGTCACGATCCAGGACGACCTGCCGGTCGAGCTCGAGCTGGAGGCACTGCGCGTCGGCGAGCCTGACCGGGAAGCCCTGCGCCGCGCGTTCCTGGAGCTCGAGTTCCACAGCCTGGTCAGAGACTACGCGGCGCCCGCGGAGGAAGCGAAGCCGCTAGCGGGCCACTACACTCTCGCGGACACGCCGGAAGCGGTCGCGGAAATCGTGGCGCGTGCCCGGGCGCAGGGCTTCATCGCCCTCACCACCGAGGGATCGGCGGCCTCTCCCGTGGCCGGCGAGCTCGTGGGCATGAGCCTGGCGCTGGCGCCCGGCAGCGGGTGGTACCTGCCGTTCGGCCATCGGCGCCCCGGCGTCCTCGATCTCGATGGCGTGCAGGTGCGTAACCTGCCGGCGCTCGAGGCCGAAGCGCTGCGTCCGCTGCGTGATCTGCTCGAGGATGTCGCGGTGGCGAAGCTGGGCCATGATCTCAAGGCGGATCTGCTGCGCCTGCGGGTCGCGGGCGTCGCCCTGCGCGGCATCGATTTCGACGCGATGATCGGGTCGTACGTGCTCGATCCCGGCAGCCGCGAGCACGGGCTGGATGCCCTGGCACTCCAGCACCTGGAGCACCACGCGATCTCGCGCGAGGACCTGTGCGGCAAGGGCACGCGCGCGGTGCCGCTCGCCGAGTGCGACCTGGACCGCGTCGTGGCTTACGCCGCCACGCGCGCTGACATCGTGCTGCGGCTTCGGGACCGCTTTCTGGAGGAGCTGGAGCGCTTCGCGCTCACTGACCTGTTCCGGAACATCGAGCTGCCGCTCATCGACGTGCTCGCCGAGATGGAATGGACGGGCATCCGCATCGACGAGGCGTTCTTCGCGGACGCGGGCCGCAAGCTCGCGCGCGACCTGTACCTGATCCAGCAGGAGATCTGGAAGGTAGCGGGGCAGGAGTTCAACATCGGGTCCACCCCGCAGCTTCGGCAGATCCTGTTCGACAAGCTGAAGCTGCCGGTGCTGCGCCGCACCAAGACCGGCGCGAGCACCGACGCGTCCGTGCTCGAGGAGCTCGCCGCACAGGGGCACGAGCTGCCACGGCTGCTCATGGAGTGGCGTCAGATCGACAAGCTGAAGGGCACCTACGTGGACGCGCTCCCGCAGCTGATCAACCCCCGCACCCGGCGCATCCACACCTCCTTCAACCAGACCGTCGCCGCCACCGGCCGGCTGTCCTCGAGTGATCCGAACCTCCAGAACATACCGATCCGCACCGAGCAGGGCGCCGAGATCCGGAAGGGCTTCGTTCCCGCCGAGGGCTTCCTCTTCCTGGGCGCCGACTACTCGCAGATCGAGCTGCGCATCCTCGCGCATTTTTCGGGAGACACCGCATTCGTCGAGGCATTCCGGGCCGGCAAGGACATCCACCGAGAGACTGCCGCCATCATCTACGGTGTCCCGGTCGAGGAGGTGAGCGCGCAGATGCGGGCGGCCGCGAAGACGGTGAACTTCGCGACGATCTACGGTCAGGGCGCGTTCGCGCTGGCCGGGAATCTCGGCATTGGCGTGCCGGAAGCGAAGGAATTCATCGAGCAGTACTTCGTGCGCTTCCCCGGCGTGCGCCGCTACCTGGACTCGCAGGTCGAGATGGCACGCGCCTGCGGCTATGTGGAAACGCTGAGCGGACGACGTCGCTATATCCCCGAGATCAACAGCCGCAACTACAACATTCGGCAGTTCGGCGAGCGCGCGGCCACCAATGCGCCCGTGCAGGGCAGCGCGGCCGACATCATCAAGATCGCCATGATCCGGATCCACGAGGCGCTCGTCCGCGAGGGCGCGGGCACACGCATGCTGCTGCAGGTCCATGACGAGCTGCTGCTCGAGGTCCCGCACGCCGAAGCGGAAGCGACGGGTGACCTGGTACGCGATCAGATGGAGCGGGCGTTCACGCTCGACGTGCCGCTCGAAGTGGTGACCGGCATCGGCCAGAGCTGGTACGAAACCAAGTAGCCCGACGCCCCCCTCGGCCCTCCTCGCCCTCCCCCTCGCCCTCGGCCCTCGGATTGCCGCATCCCGCCATTCGGCTGCCCCGCCCGCCGATCCACCTTCGCACCGTTCGGTTTCCTCAACAACTCGCCGGAGGTGGATATGAGCCGCTCGATCAACAAGGTCATCCTGGTGGGCAACGTCGGACGAGATCCGGATGTGCAGACCACCAGCGCGGGGACCAAGGTGGCGCACGTCTCGGTCGCGACGAGCCGGCGCATCCCGCGCGAGGGAGCGCTGGAGGAGCGCACCGAGTGGCACCGCCTCACGCTGTGGGATCGTCTCGCGCAGCTGGCCGAGGACTACGTGCGGAAGGGCGACCGCATCTATGTCGAGGGCCGGATGGAGTACGGTAGCTTCGAGCGGAACGGGGTGACGATCCCGACGGCGGAAGTACTCGTGCGCGAGCTGGTGCTGCTCGGCACGCCCGGCGGTCGCACGGCCGCGGCGGAGGACATGGAAGAGGAGGAACTGGTCGCCTGAAGTCGGGGCGCGGGCGCGGGAGCGGCCGCCCCGGCCGGGTCCGTTCAGCTGATGTCGGCGAACTCCGGGCTGGCGGAGATCTGGAATACCCAGCGGCCACCATTCAGGCCGCGGTAGCGATCGATGCGCAGGATGTCCCAGAAAAGCGAGACCCCGGCACCCGCGGAGCCGTGCATGCCGCGGGTCGGGGTGACGCTCCAGCCGGTGACGGCCGGCGCGGCGGCAGCATCGATCCCGCCGACACTGCCGAGCGCCGCCAGGACACGGAGCCGTATCCACGGGGCGAGCACGTCCTGCGAGGCTTCCGCCTGCAACAGCCCGAACCGCTCGCCCGCGAAAGCTCGGTACGTGTAGCCGGGCAGCGTGCCGACGCCGCCGAGCACGAACAGGTGCTGGGCGGCTGCCGGTGCCGCGATGCCGGCGCTCGCCCGCACCAGCAACGACCACGAGTGGTCCGCCGTGCGCACCCGCAAGGTCGCGGCGGCGTCCGCGCGCGCGAACGGATCGCGCTCGAACCAGCCGGAACGCAGCGTCAACGCCGAGCCCCAGGCCAGGTCCGAGTCCGGAAGCGGGCGTTGCAGGCGAGCTCGCAGCGCGAACTCGCTGCCCTCGTCAACCGGACGCACCGGGCGGAACCCGGCATCCGAATCGAATGGCGCATGACGCGCGGCGAGCGTGGCCCTGCGATGCCGCTCGGCGTAGCCGCCTGCGGAGTATTGCCACGCCCCGGCGCCGGCCCGGCGCCAGCCGAGCTCCGCCCCCGAGGCGTAATGCAGGTCCAGGTAATCATCCCCGAGGAACGCGGCGGCGAGCGTGTTCAGCGCGGGTGCGATCGGCGGCACCAGACCGATGTCACGCATGTCGTTGAGATAGCCCCGCAGTGCCAGCGCGCCGCCGAGCACGGCCTCGTCGCGCAGGGTGAGCCCGACCCCCGGACGCTCGGCTCCGAAGGCGTAGCCGAGCGTGGCATCGACACGTCGTGGTCCGCCCGGCGCGTACGTCAGGCCGCCGCCGAGGAAAAGCCCCTCGGCACGGTTGTACCGCAGCGCGGACGAGGCGCTCGGCAGGTGCGGTCGGAGGGAGGGCAGCCCGCTCAGCCGGTGCGTCCGCAGCAGTGCTGCCGCCTGGGCCCGCAGATCGGCCAGCTCCGCGACCGGGCCCAGGCCGGCGTCGGCCAGGTCATCGTAGATACCGCGCTCGAACGGGTAGGCTTCGCGTTCGGCCGGCGGTACCGCCTCCACGGCGAGCCCGCGGAAGAGTCGATCCGGCAGGGTGTCGTTGAACGTGTAGTCCGTGATCCGCATGCGTCCCTGGATCACGGCCCCGGCGGCGAAGTCCAGCTCCGGGATCTGCCGCCGGATCTCCACGCGCTGCTCGTTCGGGAGCCAGTATCTTCCTTCCCAGAGTCCGTTGTCGAGCGAGATGTGGATGTAGTCGAGACGGCGGTCCACGTACGAGGCCGGGGTGAACGTGAACGTCATGCGCACGATGTCCGCCGTCGCCCGATCCACGAAGATCGATCCGACCAGTGCCGAGCGATCATTGCGCTTCGGACGCACGTTGATCTCGTACACGCGGATGGGCTCGGTCGCGCTGGGCAGGCGCAGCTCGAGCGAGTCCGCGACCCGGAAATCGTATATCGCGGCGGAGCCGGGCGCCGCCGGATGCGGCACGTCGCTCACCTCATCGCCATCGCCGATCCGGATCAGGTCGCCGAAACCGTTCTGAACGACCGTCAGGTGATCGAGATGGTAGTGCATGCGGTTGGGCAGCCGGCTCGCATCGCGCAGACCCACGATCCGCTGCTTGGAACGGTCCGGCTGCGCCCAGTAGAGCTCCAGTGCGACCTGGTCGGTCTTGACGAGCGTGCGCTCCGCGGTCCCGGTACGGTCCAGGTAGAAATAGACGAAACCCTCGGCCCGCGCCGAGTAGTTGTGCAGCGTCGTATCGGCCTGCGGAATCTGCCGCCGCTCCCGGGCGCGTTCCACCAGCTCCAGCGCGCGCGCAGAGTTCCAGGCCGGTCCCGTCTGCGCCGCCGCCGCCTCGGCAGCGAGGGCAGCGAGCAGCAGTGCCAGGATCGTCCGCACCATCATGGCGCGCGTTCCGCCGCCAGGGTCGATGCAGAAAGGGCGACGCTTGCGCGCCGCCCCGTGACCCTCTGCGAGCGAAACGGCAGCTTCAGTTCGCGCTCCAGAACGTGGACAACGCCTCACCGTCGGGGCTCTCGCGAAGCTTCTCGAACGCGCGATTGCGGATCTGGCGGATCCGCTCGCGCGTAACGCCCAGCAGCGAGCCGATCTCCTCGAGCGTCCGCTCCTCACCATCATCCAGACCGTAATACAGGTACAGGATCCGGCGCTCCCGCTCCGTCAGGTACTTCTCGAACATCCGATCGAGGAACTCCCGCTGCGCCTGCGATTCGACGGTCTCCTCGATGTCCTCCGCCTCGGCACCGGCGAAACGCTCGCCGAACGAGGCGCTGTCACGGTCGCCGCGGTCGATCGGCGCATCCAGCGAGAGCTCGGACGCGGCCACCCGACGAAGCGCCCGAACCGTCTCGACCGGCTCGCCCATCTCGTCGGCGATCTCCTGGTCCGTCGGGGAGCGCCCCAGCAGCTGGGTGAGCGCCGTGTCCGTACGCGACAGCTTCACCAGGTTCGAGTTCTGATTCAGCGGGATCCGCACCGAGCGGGTCTGCTCCGCCAACGCCTGCAGCACCGTCTGCCGGATCCACCATACCGCGTAGCTGATGAACTTGACGCCCTTGTCCGGGTCGAACTTCTTGACCGCCTTGAGCAGACCCTCGTTGCCGATGCACACCAGCTCGGCCAGACCGAGGCCCCGACCCTGGTACTTCTTCACGTACGAGATCACGAAGCGCAGGTTCGCCGTGACCAGCCGCTCGGCCGCCTCCTTGTCCCCCGTGCGCGCCCGCCGCGCGAGCTCGCGTTCCTCCGAGGGATCTTCTATGAGCGGGTACTTCTCTACGTCGAACAGGTACTGATCGAATGAATCCAATGCGCGCGAGTTTACGAACATGTGCTGAGACACCTGGATCCGGGTGACAAAAAGAAAAGCAGCCGGCCTGGTTGGGTCACCGTGGCCTGCTGCTCGTTCGAGGATTTCGTGCGACCCTGCAAGCTGCCCCCGCGTCGCACCCCGTATCCCCCCGAAACGGTTCCAGTCATAACTTGCACAATATAAAAAAGCGCCTCAGCGGATGTAACCCCCTCGTCCAGCCTTCCCATCCCGGCGCCCGCCCCCGGTGGTACCGACGCGGGCAACCAGTTGCCGCGGAACGCGATGCGCTGGCAGGCACCCGCGCGCGGCAACTTCAATGAGAATTGTAACTGCTTGCCACGTATGGAGTTACGCCTACTGCGCCGATCCGCGCAGCTCGTCCAGGGTCGCGACGGCGCGGCGCAGGTGGGGGATGACGATGGAGCCGCCGACGACGAGGCCGATGCTCATGGTTTCCATGAGCTCGGTGTCGCTCACCTGCTCCTCGACGCAGCGCGTGATGTGATAGGTAATGCAGTCGTCGCAGCGGAGCACGAGCGAAGCGACGAGGCCGAGCAGCTCCTTGGTGCGAGTCGGCAGGGCGCCTTCCTCGTAAGCCCGGCTGTCGAGTGCGAAGAAGCGCTTGATGTCGAGGTTGTCGCCCTCGAGGATGCGCTGGTTCATGCGCTCGCGAAACTGGCGGAACTCCTGGATGCTCATGAGGTCTCGACGAGCTCCGCGACCGTGAGGTCGGCCGCGGGTCCGTCCTTGAGGAGGAAGATGGTGAAGCTGGTGCGGTCGGAGTGGAGGCGCACCAGGTCCATGACGGGGCCGGGATGCACGTCGGCGCCGGTGAGCGTGGGCAGCGGCAGCACGCGGGCGCCGAGCAGCGTGCGGTAGATGAAGCTGCGCCGTGCCCCGGCGACGATGATCCAGCCGTTGCGAAACGCGCCCGCGCCGCGCAGGCCGAGCACCGCGGCGCGGGTCCCGCGCGGCGGCCGGCCGCCGATGGGTGCCGCGGCGACCGCCGCGCGAATGCGGCCGGGCAGGCGGTCATGCGGTTTCCAGGCGCGTTGCCCGAAGAAGCCGACGACGCGCGCGAGCAGAGCGCGGGCGCCGAAGGTGGAGGCCCGCCAGAGCCGCGGCCCGACGAGCACCAGCACCGCGAGTGCCGTGGCCGCGACGGCGGCGGCAGCAGCGGGCATGAGCAGGGTCGCGATCGCGATCGCAATCGCGATCGCGTCCATGGTGAGTGCCGCGATCGCCACCCAGATTGCGTTGCGGCGTCGGCGAGCGCTCGCGAGCGCGACGCGCAGGCCGGTCTTTGCGCCATGGGCCGCGAACGCGACGAGTCCCACGCCGAGCGCGACCGCGATGCGCTCGGTGGCGGGCAGCATGTCCACGGCCAGCCAGGCGAGCAGGGCGGCCGCGACCGGACGAATGATGGTGTGCAGTCCCGCCCAGAGCGCGCCGATGACGGGCAGCTTCTCGACCACGACCTCGAGCAGAAAGAGGACGGCGGCACTGCCGATCACGATCGTGTTGGAGAGACCGCGCACACCCGGGGGCAGCTCCATGATCCAGCCGAGGCGGGCGGCCAGGCCGATCAGGGCGAGTGTCGCATACAGGTTCAGGCCGGCCGCGAACGCGAAGCCGAAGAACTGGCCGGCGACGACGGCGGATGCGGTCCAGGGCAGCATTCGCGCAACGTAGCGGGCGCGCGCGGCGAACGCCACCGCATCGCACACGAGCCCGGCTGCCATGGGCAGCCGGGCTCGCGCAACCGGAGCGTACGGAGGGCGCCGACGACTACTTGCCCTTGCGCACCTGCTCCAGCATCTGGACGGTCTGGAACACGCAGCCGGTCGGCTCGAGCGGGACGTACAGGAACTTCACGTCCTCGAGCTCGCCGCGCACATCGTTACGGTTCGCCAGGATCGCCGCCAGGTCATTCGAGTTCCGCGACGTCCGCAGCTCCGCCAGCTGCACGTTGACGTCCGCGACCTGATCGCGGTCCGCGTACACCGGGTAGCCGTTGATCGTGCCCAGGAACGTCAGGCGATCCGCCTCGATCTGGCGGGCACCCTGGTACGTCAGGTACTGCGTCTGGTAACGGCCGACCTGCAGCGTGAGCGGCTCGCCGCGCACGTACCAGTCCGCCGTGCGTGCCACCTGCACGGTGCCGACAGCCTGCCGCAGTGGCGTACGCGTGCCGTTCACGACGATCACCGTATCGCCCGACGCCTGCAGGAACAGCGCGTTCTGCATGCGGATCCCGTTCGGAGCGGTCGGATCGATCACGCAGACCGTGATCGCATCCTCACGCGGCGGCGGCGGCGGCTCCGGTGCCGGCGGCGGCGGCGGCGGCGGCGGCGGCGCAACGGCCACGACCTCCGGACGCGCCAGACCCATCAGCAGATGCAGGCCGATCTGGCCCGCGATCTCGTGCATCACCTTCGCAGAGCTCTCGTCGGCGAGCGTCACCCCGCCGCCACCGAGGCCCGTAACCCGCTCGACATGCGGCTTGTAGATGCGATCGCTCACCTCGAGGCGCAGCGCGAAGTTCGGCGACATCCGCCAGTCGGCACCAAGTCCGACCAGACCCATGAACACGTTCTTGTCGCCCAGCGCGTACTCGCCGGTCGGGGCCAGCGGGTGACAGTCGTAGTCGTCATCGCCGCTGACGCACGGCAGCCCGCCCGCGCCGTTGATGAACTTCATGCCCGCACCGAGCGCCAGGTACGGCAGGAACTCCGAGCCCATCCAGTCCTCGTTCGGCGTCGAGAACCGGAAGAGCAGGTCGCCCGAGGCCGACCAGAGGTTCACGTGTCCGTATCCCTCCGTCCCCGGATCGATCTCCCGATCCGAGTACGTGCCGTTGGCCCGAATCCCGATTCGCGGGCTCGCCCAGTACGTCAGCTGCGTCCCCAGCAGCCACCCGGGCTCGAACGTGACGCCCTCGTCTGTGCCGGTTTCGTCCGAGCCGAGGAAGTCGGTGAAGTACGAATAGCCACCGTTCACGCCCCAGTCGAACTTCCAGCTCTGCGCGGACGCGGGAGCGGCCACCAATGGCACCAGCAATGCCG